>NZ_JBEXPB010000010.1:0-151549 GCF_040611795.1 Streptomyces sp. NPDC006529
GGCGGGGGGGGGGGGGGGGCGGCCACCGCCCCGGGGCGCTCCCCCCCCCGCGGGGCCCCCCCCCCCGGGGGTCCGCCACGGCGTGTACGAGACCGCCCTGGAGGCGGCGTCAGCCGACGGGGACCGTCGGGGAGTCGGGGGCCGTGAGGCCCATCAGGCATCTCCTAGCGCGGCCCGGCACTCGGGTGAGCCCGCCGGGGCGAAGAGGGGGACGCGCGCGGCGGGCGTGATCCCGGGGAGGAGGAAGTTCCAGAGGTCGGTGACCCGGGCGTGCAGGTCCTCGCGCGAGGTCCGGACGTGGGAGGTGACCTGTACGCCGGTGAACGAGCCGATGAGGTAGGTCGCGACGTCGCGGGCGTCGAGATGCGGAAGGACGTCGCCGTGGTCCTGGGCGGGGCGCAGGCAGCGGTACGCGGTATCGATCCAGGCGTTGTACGGGGACGGGTCCGGGTCGGTGAACGAGCCGAACTCGATGACCAGGCGGATGCCGGCGCGGATGCGGACGTTGGTGCGCAGTGCGTGGGCCATCTGGTGGGACAGGTCGATGAGGGTCTGGAGACCGGGGTCGACGAGGGCGGGAACGGCCTCGGAGACCTGGAACTGCTCGTCCATCAGGGTGCGGGCGAGGGCTTCCTTGGACGGGAAGTGGAAGTACAGGGCGCCCTTGGTGACACCCGCGTGCTTGACGACGTCGCTGAGGCTGGTCGCGCCGAAGCCCGAGTGGTCGAAGGCGATGGCCGCTCCGTCGAGGATCGCCTGGCGGGTGATCTCGGCCCGTTCCTGCCTGGCCCTCGCCACGTGCGGTCTCCTCGGTCGGGGTGGGTGATGGTGCGGGGTCAATCTAGCGGGAGGGGGTTTAAGAAAACCAGTCGACCAGTACTTTTTAGCGGGCTGAGGGGGCTGGGATGTTAACGCCGTTAAGTGGAGGGAGGGCGTCCGGTTGTTAACGGCGTTAAGTGGAGAGTGCGGCTCCGGTTGTTAACGGCGTTAACGCGGGACGGCGTTAACGCCGTTAACGCTCAGCGCGTCGTCCAGCCGCCGTCGACCGAGAGAGTGGCGCCGACGACGAAGGAGGCGCGGTCGCTGCAGAGCCAGGCGGCGGACTCGGCGATCTCTTGCGGGGCCGCGATGCGGGGGAGCGGGGCCGACTGGAGGAGGATCTCCTCCATGGCGGGGTTCTGCTTCAGCCAGGCGTCGATCATCTCGCTGCGCGTGGAGCCCGGGGCGATGGCGTTGACGCGGATGCCGTGGGGGGCGTACTCGGCGGCAGCGGCCTTGGTCAGGCCCAGCACGGCGTGCTTCGACGCGATGTAAGCGGCGGTCACGGGGGTGGCGACGAGACCGGCGGTGCTGCTGTTGTTCACGATGGTGCCGCCGGTGCCGCCGGCGAGCATGGCGCGGATCTCCTGCCGCATGCAGTTCCAGACACCCCGGACGTTGGTGTCCATGACGCTGTCGTAGACATCCTCGTCGAGGAGGTGGAGGGGCTTGGGTTCGGCGCCGGTTCCCGCGTTGTTGAACGCCGCGTCCAGGGAACCGTGTGCGGTCACTGCGGCGGTGACCGCACGGGCCACGTCCTCTATGCGGGTCACGTCGCCCACGACGTACTGCGCCCGGTGACCGGCGCCGCGCAGTTCCTCGGTCAGTGCGGCCAGTTGGGGTTCGCGCCGGGCGATCAGGGTCACGGCCGCGCCTTCGCGGCAGAACACCCGGGCCGCGGCCGCGCCGATGCCCGCGCTGGCGCCGGTGATCAGCGCCGATTTCCCCGCCAGCAACAAGCTGTTACCCACCGTCACGAGCGTGACCGTAACACGATGTGATGGTCCCCGTAAGGCTTTTCAGAGGCGGTGGGAAGGCTGGACGGCGGGGTGCGATGACGCTCGGGTGCCTGGGGTCTGGGGCCGGTGGTGGCGGAAGGGTCAGAGGACGGAACCGGCGACGGCGGAGCCGGCGAGGGGGCGCGGGGCGGCGGCGGACCCGGTAACGGTGGAACGGAAGATCGTCCGGCCTTCCTGGTGACCCGTGACGTCGATGACCGTGGGGGTGCGGGGGGATGCCTCGATCCAGCAGGGGGTGTCCAGTTCGGCGTAGTGCTCGAATTCGGTGGACATCGCGGACGGGACGAAGCCGTCCTGCGGACGCAGCCCGCAGGCCGCCTGGCGGGCGGCCTCGACGAGGACCATGCCGGGGTGGTGGTCGTTCGCGTGCTCGAAGAGGATCGGGTGGTCGAGGTCCGGGCTCAGCAGCCAGCGGTCCGCGTCCTCGGTGGGCGCGAGGACCACGTCGAAGGGGAGCATCCGACCGGCGGAGGCGGCGGGTATCGGCGTACGCCGTTCCAGGGGCCGGGCCAGTCCGGTGCGGCCGCGGTCGCCGCGCAGCCGGCGGTAGGTGGCGGGGGCGACGCAGGTGAAGCGGGCGGTGCCGGTGGCGGCGAGGCGGCCCGCGCGGTGGATGTCGACCTGGAGGAAGCCGCTGAAGCGGTTGCCCTGCCAGCCGAAGTCCGTGCAGGTGGCGATCATCGCGAGCTCGCTGGGCCCGCGGCCGATGCGCAGCTGGTCGGGGTCGGAGGCGAAGTCCAGGCTCCAGAGCAGCACGTTGTGGCCGAGGGGGACGCCGTAGACGGCGTGGCAGAGGTAGAGGCCGACCTGGCGGACCGTCTCGCCGGCCTGGACCGGGTCATGTCTGGTCCCGTCGGCGCTGGTGAAGAAGGTATGGGCGCGGGGCCATTGCCCGGTGAGCGAGAAGGTGTCGGCGCCGATCAGGTCGCAGCCGGTCAGGAACACCTCGGCCAGCGAGGAGCGGTGGACGTACTCCCGGGGCACCGTGGTGGTCAGCTGGGGAGCCGGAACCTCGTTGCAGCGGGTCCACGGTGCTCCCGTCGGCTCCAGTGGGCGGATCGGAGGGTTCTTCCGGATCGTCAGCATCGTCATGGACCTCTCCACAGAGCCGTTTCGACGGATGGGATGGGCAGCGCACGCGAGACGCAAGATACGTACTCTCCGGTTTTGTTTGCAAGGTGCTCAGGGTGACCACATGTCGCTCGTATGCTGGTGCCAACTCCGCGGAAGGGTGGCTCACCGGCCCTCCAGGCGGGCCTCACCAGCGAATTTCCAGTCGGAAGACGGCTACTGGCGACGGCTGGGTTCCGCCCCAAGTGAGAGCTGGTCTTCCGGTCATATGCCCCGGTCCGGAGGGGTGTTGGGGCGTGCGGGCACCTGAGGGGAATTCAAGCCACTGTCGAGTGTAGGTCGACTGGCCCGGCTGTGCTGGCGCAGTTGCTGACGCGGGTGCCAGACTTGACTCCGCCACCACAGAGTTAGAAACCGGATGGGCGGTTTGGAATACGGGGGGTGGAGCACCCTGCGCACCCCGTTGCCAATGTGCCGTCAGCTCCTGGCCGATCCACCGCCGACCATCTGGAGAGCAACGCATGAACCGTCAGTGCCCCTACGTGCTCGACCCTTCGGGAGCGGACATCCACGCGGAGGCGGCGCACCTGCACCGGCGGGGAACGGCCACGCCGGTCGCCCTGCCGGGCGGCGTGACCGCGTGGGCGATCAGCGGGAGCGAGGCCATACGGCGGCTGCTGGTCGATCCGCGGGTGTCCAAGGACGCGTACCGGCACTGGCCGGCTTGGATCAACGGAGACGTCGGCGTCGAGTGGCCCCTGGCCATCTGGGTGTCCGTGCAGAACATGATCACCGCTTACGGGTCCGAGCACACCCGGCTGCGCAAGCCCGTCGTGGCCACCTTCACCGCGCGGCGGGTGGCCCGGATGCTGCCGAGGATCGAGCAGATCGCCGACGAGCTGCTCGACCGGCTGGCCGAACTGCCGCCGGGCGAGGTGGTGGACCTGCGGTCCGCGTTCGCGCACGACCTGCCGACCCGGATCGTCTTCGAGGTCTTCGGGATCCCGCAGCAGTCGTGGGCGCCGCTGCACAAGATCATCAAGGGCTTCTTCGACACGACGATCACCGTCGAGGACGCCCAGGCGAACGGCGAGCAGCTCTACGTCACCATGGCCGAGCTGCTCGCCCACCGGCGCGAGCACCCCGGTGACGACGTGACCACGGCCCTGATCGACACCCGGGACGAGGGGGACGGCTCCCGGCTGAGCGAGAAGGAGCTGATCGACAACCTGATCCTGCTCTTCACGGCGGGGTACGAGACCTCGGTGAACCTGATCTGCTCCGCGGTGTACGAACTGCTGCGCCACCCGGACCAGTTGGAGCACCTGCGGACCGGACGCGCCTCGTGGGAGGACGCGGTCGAGGAAACGCTGCGGCTGGAGCCGCCCGCGACGTACGCCCTGATGAGGTTCGCGGTGGAGGACATCGAGATGGAGGACGGGGTGGTGATCCCCCAGGGCGCGCCGCTGGTCATCTCGTTCGCGTCGGCCGGGCGGGACCCCGAGGTGCACGGGCCGGGGGCCGACCGGTTCGACGTCACCCGGGCCACCCGCAGGGAGCACCTGTCCTTCGGGTTCGGGACGCACCACTGCTTGGGGGCCTCGCTGGCGCGGCTGGAATGCGAAGTGGCGTTGAAGCGGCTCTTCGCGCGGTTCCCCGATCTCTCGCTGGCCGTCCGGCCCGGGGAACTGCGCAAAGTCGAGTCGTTCATTTCCAACGGGCTACAGGAGCTTCCGGTTCTGCTCGGCACGGCGCGCTAGCCGAGCCCGGCGCGGATCGGGCCGGCTCGGCCTGCCGATCCGGCCCGACCCGCGCCGACTTGACATAGACGTACCGGGCTCCGCCGTCCCGCGGGACGCGGCGCTCCGGGTCGTTGAGCGGTGCGACTGCGCGGCGCGGCAGGGGGAAGGCGCGGCGGCGCGGGAGGGCGGGCTACCGGATGATCAAGGCGGGCGGTCGTCTGCTTGATAAAATACGGACCTTCTGGTTGGTTTTAGCGGGGGTGGTGGATCCTGTACGCGGGACCAGCCTGAACCGACCCTGGACAACGGAGGCACCGTGGCACGACAGGAACGTGCGGTCCGTACGCGTCGCGCGATCTTGGAGGCGGCCGCTTCCGTCTTCGACGAGCGCGGCTACGACGCGGCCACCATCGCCGACATCCTCGCGCGGGCGGGCGTCACCAAAGGGGCGCTGTACTTCCACTTCGCCTCGAAACAGGAGTTGGCGCAGGGCGTGCTCGACGAGCAGTTCGGCGAGGCCGGGGTGCCGTCCAGGGAGAGCAAGCTCCAGGAACTCGTCGACGTGGCGATGCTGCTGGCACACCGGATGAAGATCGAACCGATGCTCAGCGCGGGGGCCAGGCTCTCGCTCGGCCCCGGCATGCGCGAGATCTTCGGCGGCGGATCGGTGCCGGGCTGGATCGAGTTCACCCGTGACCTGCTGGTCCAGGCGAAACAGCAGGGTGAACTGCTGCCGCACGTGGACCCCGCCGAGACCGCCTGGATCCTGTCGGCCTGCTGGACGGGCGCGCAGATCTACTCGCAGACCCTGAACGACCGCGACGACATCGAGGAGCGGGTGGCCTCGGTCTACCAGCACATCTACCCCAGCATCGCGACGCCCGCGATGCTGTCCCGGCTGGACATCGCACCGGACCGCGGGGCCCGGGTGGCAGTGGAGCTGGGGGCGTCCGCCGGGGCGGGCGAGTCGGAGGTACGGTCGGTGGCCGAGCCCGCGGGTGTGGGCGCCGGGTTCCCGGGCAGGCGGTAGGCCGGGACGTCGCGGTGGGCCGCTCCGCCGGCGGTCGTGGCCGACCGCGCGGCGACCCCGGGGCGGTCACCGCTCGCCCTCGGCTCCGGCGGCGCGCGAGCGCCGCTCCAGCAGGGACACCGACTGTGTCGGCTGAAGATCTTTTACTCCCTTGGACAAACCGCGAGGGCGGTTTGCGGAGACTCCATGGTCAAGCAGGAACGTGCCGTGCGCACGCGGGAAACCCTGGTGCGCTGCGCCGCGGAGGTGTTCGCCGAAGAGGGGTTCGTCACCGCGTCGATCTCCGCGATCAGCAAGCGGGCCGGGGTGAGCGCCGGCGGTCTGCACTTCCACTTCGAGAGCAAGACCGCCCTGGCGCAGGCCGTCGAGGACCGCGCGGTGGAGGCGCTGCGGCGGATCACGGCGGGGCGCCCGGGCGGCCCGGCGGCGGTGGCCGACAACGCCCTTCAGGTACTGGTGGATTCCACGCACGAGCTGATGGCCCTCCTCGCGGAGGACGTCGTCGTGCGGGCCGGATTCGGTCTGTGCGCGGACGTCTCGCGGGGCAGCGGAGTGGACCTGCGACGCCAGTGGCGCGTATGGGTGGACGAGGTGCTCCGGTCCGCGGCCCGCCAGGGCGCGCTCGCCGACGGGGTGCTGCCGCAGGACGCCGCGAGCGCGGTGGTGGCCTCGACGGTGGGCCTGGAAGTGCTGGGCGCCGACGAGCCCGACTGGGTCTCGCGCCGGACCCTCACCCGGTTCTGGAGCCTGATGCTGCCGCGGCTCGCGGCGCGGCGGGTGCTGGGGCAGCTGGTGGCCGAGGGGACCGGGGGGACGGGGGGGACCGGGGGGACCGGGGGGACCGGGGGGACCGGGGCCCGGGTGGTACGGGGCGCGGCCACCGGCAGTGGTGCGGGCGGCAGCCGCTGAAGCAGACCGCATGGTCTCCTTTGGGGCGCCAGATGACCTGCTTGTAGGCCCTGTTGAGGGGTGACCTAGGTCCACGGAACAACGCCCGGTGCGGTGGCCGACGTACAACTTCCCAGCTCAGACCGGGTTCTTGAGTGACAGTAGAGCGGCGCTGGGCTGTAAAACAGCGCAACCGGTTTGATATTGACAAACCGTCGGTCCTGTTTTCTACTGAGGATGCGACTCATCCAAGGACAGGGGAGTACGGCGTGGATATCGATGTACTGGGCGCACTGGCCGTGCGGGAGAACGGGATCTCCATCACGCCGACCGCCCCCAAGCCCCGGCAGGTCCTGGCGCTCCTCGCGCTCCATGCCGACCAGGTCGTGCCGGTGTCGGCGCTGATCGAGGAGCTGTGGGCGGGCGAACCGCCGCGCAGCGCACGGACCACCCTGCAGACGTACGTCCTGCAGTTACGCGCACTGATCGCGACGGCGCTGGAGCGGGACCCGGGCACGGACGGGGCCCCCGAGGGCGCCACCGGGGGCCGGACCGCGAAGGACGTCCTCGTGACGCTGCCCGGCGGTTACCTGCTCAACAGCAACGGCGGCACCAGCGACGTCCGCGAGTTCGACCGGCTGGCCGGGACCGGCTACCGCGCGATGGACGCCGGCGACTTCCCCGGCGCGGCGCGGCTGCTGCGCGAGGCCCTCGCCCTGTGGTCCGGGCCCGCCTTCGCCGACGTACAGGGCGGAGTCCAGCTCGACATGGAGACGCGGCGGCTGGAGGAGACCCGGCTGTGCGCCCTGGACCAGCGCATCGAGGCGGACCTGCGGCTGGGGCGCCACCGCGAACTGCTGGCCGAACTGACGGTGCTGGCGAGCCGCTACCGCACCCACGAGAACCTGCACGGGCAGTTCATGCTCGCCCTGCACCGCTCCGGCCGGCGCGGTGAGGCCCTGGACGTCTACCAGCGGCTGCGCGGCATGCTCGTGCGCGAACTGGGGCTCGAACCGTCCGCCGCGCTGCGCCGCTTGCAGCGCTCCATCCTCATGGCCGGCCCCGAGAGCCTCGCGGAAGCGACGGACGCGGGCGGCGGCGAGCGGCTCGTCCGCGTGTGATGCCGGGTGCGGGTGCCGGTGTGTACGCGGGTGCCGGTGCGGACGCGGGTGTGGCTCTGGCCGCGCGCGGCCGGACCGGTGGGCACGAGGACGTGAGGGCGAGTGCCGCGGCTCGGCTGCGCGGGACGAGAGGGGACGGCGCGGTGCAGGAGAGGTCGGAGCGGACCCGCAGGCGGCTCGTCGGCGCCGGGGCCGAATTGTTCCACCGCAACGGATACGCGAACGCGACCCTGGGCGACATCGCGGGCGCCGCGGGAGTGACCAAGGGGGCGCTGTACTTCCACTTCGCCTCCAAGGACGAACTGGCGGAGGCGGTCCAGCAGCGGGGCTGCGCGCTGCTGCACGACGCGGTGCGCGCGCTGCGCGAGGGCGGGGCCTCGCCGTTGCAGGCGCTGATCGACACCACGCACTGGATGGCCCGGATGCTGCACGAGGACCCGGCGATCCCGGCGAGCTTCCGGATCACCAAGGAGTGCGCGGGCCAGCAGCCGCCGGTGATCGACTTCCAGCGGACGTGGATGACCTCGGTGTGCACGCTGCTGCGGCAGGCCCGGGACACGGGCGAGCTGTGCGCGGAACGGCGCTGGGAGAGCGCGGAGTCGCTGGTGGCGGCCGCCGCGTGCGGGATCGAGGGCATGTCCGGAACCGGCATGCCGTACGGGGAGTTGCAGCGCAAGGTGACGGCGCTGTGGGCGCTGCTGCTGCCGAGCGTGGTGGCCGCCGGGCGCGAAGCGGAGTACCGGACGCGGGCGGCCGTGCCGCTGTGGGCCGGGGTGGTGTCCGAGGCGGAGGGGGTGCCCGAGGCGGAAGGGGCGGAGGCCGGATCCGGGGCCGTGGCCGATTCCTTGTCGGGTGCGGGTGCGGGTGCGGGTGCGGGTGCGGGTGCCGGCGCTGGTTTATCGTCCTGAGATCGCCGGGTTCACCTGGATTTCCGGCTGCGGTTATCCGGCGAATGCTCCAGGGGAATTCAGGCAGCGTGTGAGTTCCTCCACGCGGGCGCTGAGCCGGGCTATTTCGCCGCCGAGGTCGAGCAGTGCCGCGGCCGTGCCGTAAGCGGGGTTCTCGGCGGGGCCTTCGAGGATTTCCGCTACCCGCGCGCGCAGGGCCGGGCCGGGTTCCACGCCCAGCTCGGCGCGCAGCCGGTGGCGCGCGCGGTCGTAGACGCCCAGGGCCTCCGCCCGGCGGCCGCCGCGGCACAGGGCCACCATCAGCAGGTCGTAGAGCCGTTCCCGGGTCGGGTGGTCGGCGGTGAGGCGCTCCAGCTCGCGGGCCAGCGCCCCGTGGTCCGCCTGCGGCCGGGTCAGGCAGGCCTCGTACAGGGCCTCCTGTGTGGTCAGGCGCAGCTCGGCCAGACGGTCCGCTTCCGCCGCGCAGAGCCGGCCGCCGGACGCGCCCTCCAGGGGTGCGCCGCGCCACCGGGCCAGGGAGCGGCGTAGCAGGTCGGCGGCGCGTACCGGGTCGGTGGGGAGGGTCGCGCGGCCTTCGGCGGAGAGCCGCTCGAAGGTGTCCGCGTCGGTGCCGCAGGCGGTGCCGCGCAGCCGGTAGCCCGCGGGGCCCGTGGCGATGTGGTCGCGGCCGTCGACGGCGTGCAGGGAGCGGCGGAGCCGGCCGATGTGGGCCTGGAGGGCGCCGGTGGCGGCCGCGGGCGGGGCGTCGCCCCACAGCTCGTCGATGAGCCGGTCGGCGGAGAGGACCCGGCCGCGGTGCACGGCGAGCGCGCCCAGCAGCGCGCGCTGTTTGGCTCCGGAGGGAGCGCTGCGGGCGCCCGTTCGCGGATCGAGCGCTTCCACCGGGCCGAGGAGAAGGAATTCCATGACGGTGGCGATCCCCCTTCGTACGTCATTTCGTACGCCTTCGAGCGGAATCTAGCAGCTGTCCGAAAGGCTGTGCGCACCGCGCGTGGAGAGGGCCTCGAAAGGGACTTGAGGATGCGGTGACATCGCGTGGGGCGCGGCTATCTTTCGGGAGTCGAAGGCCGGAAGATGGCCGAAAACGAGGTAGCTCGACGACGTGCGGAGGAGACCGTGAAGTTTCGGGTTCTGGGTCCGTTGAGTGCCGAGGTCAACGGGGGCTCCATCGTTCCGACAGCGCGCAAACCGCGGCAGATCCTGACGCTCCTCGCCCTGTATCCGGGGCGGGTGATGCCGGTCCCGACCCTCATGGAGGAGATCTGGGGCACGGAACTGCCGCAGAGCGCGCTGACCACGCTGCAGACCTACATACTCCAGCTGCGCCGAAGACTCGGCACCGCGATGGGCCCCGGCGGCCCCGGCGGGCCGGGGGGCGGGCCGGACGGCGCGGGCGGTGGTGCCAAGGACGTTCTGGCCACGCGGCACGGGGGGTACCTGCTCCAGATACCACCGGAGTGCGTGGACGTGTTCGAGTACGAGAACCTGGTCTCCGGAGGGCACGCCGCCTTCGAGGCCGGGGACGACGAGAGCGCGGCGGCGCAGCTGCGCAAGGCGCTGGCGCTGTGGCAGGGGCCGGCCCTGGTCGACGTACGGGTGGGGCCGATCCTGGAGATCGAGGTGATGCGGCTGGAGGAGTCCCGGCTGGTCACCATGGAGCGGCGGATCGACGTCGACCTGCGGCTCGGCCGGCACGGTGAACTGCTCGCGGAGCTGGCGGAGATGATCGCCCGGCATCCGCAGCACGAGGGGCTGCACTCGCAGGCGATGGTGGCGCTGTACCGGTCGGGGCGGCAGGCGAGCGCGCTGGACGTCTACCGGCGGCTGCGCACCCGGCTGATCGAGGACCTGGGCGTGGAGCCGTCGCCGCCGTTGCAGCGGCTGCACCAGGCGATGCTGACGGTGGATCCCGCGCTGGACGTGGTGGCGGGGCCGAAGCGGGGGTCGACCTTCGACCTCTACGCCGCCTGAGGCGGGGCGCGGCGGGGCGCCCGCGTGCGCAGGGGTGAGCGCAGCGGGCCGGGGCCGGCGTTTCCGGCCGGTGGTTAGCATTCCGGTGCATGGACCATGATTTTCTTACGAGCGCCGGGGCCGGTAGTGGCGCGGGCGGGGCCGGGCTGCGGCCGTTCCGGCTGGACGTGCCGCAGCGGGAGCTGGACGACCTCGCGGAGCGCCTCGACCGGACCCGGTGGCCCAGCGAACTGCCGGGCGTGGGCTGGGACTACGGGGTTCCGGGGGACCACCTGCGGGAGCTGGCCGGGTACTGGCGCCACGGCTACGACTGGCGGGCAGCCGAGGCCCGGCTGAACGCTTGGCCGCAGTTCACCACCGTCATCGACGGGGCGCGGGTGCACTTCGCCCAGATCCGCTCGCCCGAGCCGGACGCGACGCCGCTGCTGATGACGCACGGCTGGCCGGGGTCGGTCGTCGAGTTCGAGCGGGTGGCCGGGCCGCTCACCGATCCGCGGGCGCACGGCGGGGATCCGCGTGACGCGTTCCACCTGGTGCTGCCGAGCATTCCCGGCTTCGGGCTGTCCGGGCCCACGACCGGGACCGGGTGGGAGTTCAAGCGGGTCGCGCGGGCGTTCGCCGTACTGATGGAACGGCTCGGGTACGCCCGGTACGGGGTCCAGGGCGGCGACTGGGGAGCCGCGATCTCCCGGGAGCTGGGCCGGATCCGGCCGGAGCAGGTCATCGGCGTCCACCTGAACCTGCTGCCCGGGGCGGGAGCCGTCACCGCGCCGACGGAGGGCGAACTGGCCGGGCTGGACCCGGCCGAGCGGGAGCGGACGGCGGCCTCCTGGGAGCGCTACCGGGTGTGGGCGCGGGAACGGCAGGGGTACGCCGACATCCAGGCGACCCGACCGCAGACCCTGGCGTACGGGCTGAACGATTCGCCGGTGGGCCTGCTGGCCTGGATCGGCGAGAAGTTCGTCGAGTGGACGGACCCGCGATGCCCGGTGGACCGGGACCAGGTGCTGACGAACGTGATGCTCTACTGGCTCACCGGAACCGCCGGCTCGGCGGCCCGCCTCTACTACGAGCGGGCGCACGCGGCGTACTACGGCGAGCCCCCGGAGCCGTCGGCGACGCCGACCGCCCTCGCCGACTTCCCGCGCGACAACTTCATTCCCTTGCGCCACATCGCGGCGCGGACGGACCGCATCGTGCGGTGGACCTCCTACGACCGGGGCGGTCACTTCCCGGCGATGGAGGTGCCGGATCTGCTGGTGGGGGACGTACGGGCGTTCTTCCGGGCGCTGGGGGACCGGCCGGGCGGGGGCAGCGGCGCCGCGGGCCGGGAGGGGGCCGCGGAGTAGGGCGCCGATGCCCGAAGGCGGTATATGCCAACCCTGCCGAACGCCTGCGCGAACGGAGAACGCCCTCATAACATAAAGGGCGTTCTCTTTTTTTCTGGGGACGCGGCCGGTCGGTCAGTCGGGGGTGGCGTGATGATCGTGATCAGCGGGGGAACCGGGTTCGTGGGCTCGGCGGTGGTGCGCAGACTCCTGGGCGAGGGGGCGCCGGTGCGCGTCCTCTCGCGCGGCGGGCGCGCGCGGGCGGGGGAGGTGTGCGGGGATCTGGGGGATCCGGCTTCCCTGCGGGGGCTGTGCGACGGAGCGACGGTCCTGCTCTCGCTCGCCTCGTACGTCGGCGGGGACGAGCGGCGCTGCGACTCCGTCAACGTCCGCGGTACCTCGGCCCTGATGGCGGAGGCGCGGCGGGCCGGAGTGCCGCGCATCGTGCACCTCTCCACTTGTGCGGTGTACGGGCCAGGGCCGCACCGGGGCGCGGGCGTGGGCGAGTTGGCCCCCGCGCCCGTGTCGGCCGCCAGCCGCAGCCGGCTCGCGGGGGAGGCCTCGGTGCTCGCGGTGGGCGGAACGGTGCTGCGGGCTCCGCTGGTGACCGGATACGGGGACCGGTGGGCGGTGCCGGCGCTGGTGGACGCCTTCCGGCGGGTGCCCGCGGGCTGGGGCGGGGGGAGTGGACTCGCCTCGTTCGTGGATGTCATGGACCTGGCACGTTTGGTGGCCGCCCTGGCGGTGACCCCGCGGGCGGTGCCGGCCGGGGTGCTGCACGCCGGGCATCCCGAACCGGTGCGCAACGGCGCGCTGATGGAGGCGCTGGCGGCGTACGGGGTGCTGCCACACGCGCCGGACGCGGGCGGGTCGCTGGCGTGGGAGGACTGCCTGGCGGGGCTGCGAGCGCGGCCGGGGTGGGTGAGCGAGCGCCAGTTCTCGCTGCTGGCCGGGGACATGTGGTACCGCAGTGACCGGGCCTGGGAGCTGGCCGGGATCGATCCCGGCCCCGGGCCGCTGGGGCGGCTGGGGGTGGCCGCGGGGTGGTACCGGGCGCGCGGCGGGGTCTCGCCGGAGGGTGTGGCGGGGGTGCGGCCCTCGCCGTGGAAGGCGCCGGTGGTCGGGGTGGTGGCCGGGGCGGTGTCCGTGGGGGCGGGGGGTTCGGCGTCGGTGCGGGTGGGGGACCCGGTTTCTGTGCGGGCGGGTGGTTCGGCGTCCGGGCTGGTGCCCGGGCAGCGGCGCGGGGGGTGGCGGGCCGTGCCGGCGGGCGTGGAGGCGGGGGCGGGGGCCGGGGTCGGGGTCGGGGTCGGGGCGGGGGCCGGCGTACGGGGCGGCGTCCAGCAGGTGGAAATCCGGGCGGGGGCGCTCGCGTAACCGGCATGATCATCCGATGCTCGACGAACAGCGAACCCTTCCGGTCCAGGTGGGCGACGAACGCGCCACGCTCACCAGCATCCTCCAGTACCAGCGCGACACCCTGATGATGAAGTGCGCGGGCCTGACCGCCGAACAACTGCGATCCCAGGCCCTGCCGAGCACCTCGCTCACCCTGCTCGGGCTCGTCCGGCACCTGGCCGAGGTCGAGCGGGGGTGGTTCCGCAACGTCGTGGGCGGCGAGGACGTGCGGGGCTACTGGCCGCGCGACGCCGCCGGGCGGCCGACGGAGTGGGAGGTCGCGGACGCGGACCCGCAGGAGGCCTTCGCGACGTGGGAACGGACGTGTGAACTCTCCCGGGCGATCGTCGATGCGGCCGCGTCCCTCGACGTCACCGGCCGGTACGTGGACGAGGCGCGCGGGATCGACGAGACGTACTCCCTGCACTACGTCCTGACCCACATGATCGAGGAGTACGCCCGCCACAACGGCCACGCCGACCTGCTGCGCGAGGCGATCGACGGGGCGACCGGGGAGTAGGGGGAGCGGGGGGAATTTGGGGGCGGGGGGCAGGTGGGGGTGCCGGCGCGGTGGCCTCAGGCGGCCGCGCCGCCTTGGGCGGCGACGCGGCGGTCCACGGCGTCCAGGGCTGCGGCCCAGGGGAAGTGGTCGGGGGCGTCCGGGCCCGCCGGGCCGGGGATGAAACCGCCCTCCCCGTAGAGGAATTCGACGCCCGCTCCGCGCAGGACGGCCACGCTCTGGTCGAACTGCGGGTGGGCGGCCAGGGCGGCGTTCAGGCACGGCACGGCGACGACGGGCTTGCCCTGGCCGACCGCCTCGGCGGCCGAACCGGCCACGAAACGGTCGGTGAGGCCGAGGGCCCAGGCGTTGACCGAGTTGAAGGTGGCGGGGGCGAAGAGCAGGGCGTCCGCGGCGGGCCAGACGTCCGGCTCGCCGGGCAGCTTGTACTGCCAGCGCACGGCGTGCCCGGTCAGCGCCGCCAGCCCGTCGAGGCTCCCGGCCACCCAGTGGGCGGCGGTGGGGGTCAGGCCGAGGCACACGTCCCAGCCGCGCGCCTGCGCGTCTTCGATCACGTGGGCCACGTCGAAGACGGGCGGGGCGGCGGAGCAGAAGAGGTAGAGGGTCCTTGGGGTCGTCTTCATATGATCATGGGATCACATCTGCGTGGCGGGGGACGACCCGCGGGGGTGGGTGACCCGTGGGTGTCTGCAGGGTGGGGGCTGGTTGAGTTGGGACGGCCTGTTTGGCGCCGGCTGTCGGGGGGCCGGTGGGGGTGCGGACTCCAGGGGGTGTCCGGCGGTTCGCGAGCGGCGGCGTCGAGGATGGAACGCCGTGAATACGCCCGCAGCACTGGTGCGCCCGCGCGGACCGGGTGCGCCACCGACGCGGAAGCGGGTCGACGGCCCACGGGGAGGGGGCGGCGTCATGCCGCGAAGCAGTGGAACGGGCGCACGGGTAGGCGTACGAGTGGGCGTACGGGTACTGATCGTCGGAGCCGGGCCGGTGGGACTGACCGCCGCGCACGAACTGGCCCGCAGGGGAATTCCGGTCCGGGTGGTCGACGCGGCACCCGGGCCGCGGCGTGCGGGGGGCGGCGGGCGCGGGGCCGGGGTGGTCGTGGTGCATCCGCGGACCCTGGAGGTCTTCGACCAGATGGGCGTGGTGGGTCCCCTACTGGAACAGGGCCGCCGCAACCGGGCGTTCACGATGACCGCGGGCGGCGGCCGGTCGCTGCGGCTCGACGCCGCGCACGCCTCGGCGCCCACGCGCTACCCCTGTGCGCTCGTCATCGAGCAGGCCCGTACCGAGGGCGTGCTGCGCAAGGCCGTCGCGCGGCTCGGGGTGCGGGTGGAGTGGGGGGTGCGGCTGACCTCCTTCGACCAGGACGAGGACGGCGTACGGGCGTACCTGGAGCACCCGGGCGGGCGGCGGGAGGTCTGCGCCGTGCCCTGGCTGGTCGGGTGCGACGGAGCGCGGAGCACGGTTCGGGCGCGATTGCGGCTGCCGGAGGCGGTCGGGGCGCACGAGACGTGGGAGGTGGCGGACGCGGCGGTGTGCTGGGCGGGGAGCGGGGACGCGGGCGCGGCGGGGGAGTCGGAGGAGGAGTCGGAGGGGGAGGGGTCGGGCGGGGGGTCGGCGGGGGTGCCGGGGGGCGGGTCGGCGGCTGCCGGGTGGGGCGGGCCGGTGCAGGACGGTGTGCACTGGGTGCACACCGGTGGGCAGGTGCTGCTGATGCTTCCCCACCGGCGCGCCGGGTACTGGCGGCTGCTGGACTCGGCACCCGCCGACCGGGCCCGGGACGGGCGCCCGGTGGAACTGCGGCTGGCCGCGAAACTGTCGGCCGGGCTGGGGCGCGAGGTCCGGGTGGGCGCGCCGCTGTGGAGCGCCGTGCAGACCTTCCGGGTGTCGGTCGCCACGCGGATGGGGCAGGGGCGGTGCTTCGTCGCGGGGGACGCGGCGCACGTGTACGGGCCCGCGTCCGGGCACGGGCTGAACACCGGGGTGCAGGACGCGTACAACCTGGCGTGGAAACTGGCCATGGTCGAACAGGGCTGGGTGGGGCGGGAGTTGCTGGGGACGTACGAGGAGGAGCGGGTGCCGGTGGCGCGAGCGCTGCTCGGGGCGGCAGGGCGGGCAGGGGGTTGGCGGACTGCGGCGTGGCTGACGGGGGCTTGGCGGACTGAGGCTTGGCGGACTGAGGCGTTGGCGCAGGTCACGAATGCCTTGGCGGGGGTGGCGTTGCCGGCTGTTGTGGGTGTGGTGGGTGGCGTGGGTGTGGGTGTGGGTGCCGTGCGGGGGGTTGGGGGCGGGGGTGGTCGTGGGTTGTTGCAGCGGGTTATTGGGCGGCGGGTGCTGGGGGAGCTGGTGGGGGGCCTCCTTGGTGGGGTGGGTGGTGGTGTGGGGGGCGCTGGTGCGGGTGGTGGTGGTGTGAGTGGTGGTGGCGTGAGTGGTGGTGTGGCGGGGCTTGGGCCTTCGTATGGGGGGCGGCCCGGGGGGCTGGGCGGCGGTGCGCGGGTCTTCGCGGAGGGGCTTCGGGGGGAACTGCGGGATGTGCGGTGGTCGTTGCTGTACGTACCGGAGGGCACGGGTGAGGCCGCTGAGGTGGCGCGGGCGGCGGCGGCCCGGCATGCGGGGTGGTTGTCGGTGCGGGCGGTGGTGGGGGAGGGGTGGTCGCGGGGGGTGGGGATGGGTGCGGGTGTGGCGCGGCGGGTGGGTTTGGGGTCCGGGCCGGGGCCGAGGGTGTTGGTGGATCCCGGTGGGGGTTGCGGGGGGCGTTGGGGCTGGCGGCGGGGGGCTGGCTGTTGGTCCGGCCGGACGGGTATGCGGCGGGGGGTGGGCGTGAGCTGACGGAGGGGGAGTTGGCGGGGGCCGTTGCTCCGCTGGGGGTGTTGGGGGATGGGGGCGGTGCCGGTGGTGGGGCTGGTGCCGGTGGGGCCGGTGGGGCCGGTGGGGCGGGGGCTGTGGTGGGTGGCGGGGGTCGGGTCGGGGAAGTGGGTGCCGGGGCGGGTACCGGGGGTGCGGTTGCGGCGGTGCCGGGCTTGGGGCGCGAGGCTTCGGGGGGCTCCGGGGATTCCGGGGATTCCGGGGGTTCGGCGAGGGGTGGGGTGCGGAGGGTCGGGTGAGGTGGTCGTCGGTGGCAAAGGGGGGCGGGGTGGGAGGCTGGGAGTGGGTCCAGGTGGGCTGGGGGATTGCTTGAGGTGGGGGCTGGGGGTGGCGGTGGTGTTGCCTCCGGCGGCGCCTCAAACGCCGGCGGGGCTGTGATTGCTGGCTGGGCCGGGTGGCTCGGCTGAACCGAAGGGTCTGGGGCGCCCATGGGGCGGAGCCGCCGGGGGCTGGGCCGAGCGGCCCGGGGCTGGGGGCCGAGAGACTTGGGGGCTGGGGAGGCCCTGGAAGCTTGACGGGACCGAGGGGACCGAGGGGACCGAGGGAGTTCGGTGAGTCCGAGTCGGCCCTGGGGTTCGGGGTTCGGGGGTTCGTTCAGGAGCGTGCGGGTTGGTGGGGCCTCTGGCGGCGCCTCAAACGCCGGCGGGGCTGGAATTGCTCGCTGGGCCGGGTGGCCCGGTTGAACCGAAAGGTCTGGGGGCCCATCGGCCGAACGGCCCGGGAGTTGGGCCGAGCGGCCCGGGGGCTGGGGGTCGAGAGGGCTTGGGGGCTGGGGAGGCCCTGGGAACTTGAGAAGGGCCAACGGTGCGAGGGAGTTCGGCGAGTCCGAGTCGGCCCTGGGGTTTGGGAGTCGGGGGGTTCGTTCAGGGGGTGCGGGTTGGTGGGGCCTCTGGCGGCGCCTCAAACGCCGGCGGGGCTGGAATTGCTCGCTGGGGCGGGTGGCCCGGCTGAACCGAAAGGCCTGGGGGCCCATCGGCCGAGCGGCCCGGGGGCCGGGGCCGAGAGGGCTTGGGGCTGGGAGGCCCTGGAAGCTTGAGGGGGGCCGAGGGGGCGAGGGAGTTCGGTGAGTCGAGTCGGCCTGGGGTTCGGGGGCCGGGGTTCGTTCAGGGGGTGCGGGTGGGTGGGGCCTCAAACGCCGGCGGGGCTGGAGTTGTTGGTTCTGCTTGGCGAGGGTGTGTACTGGCTGCTTCAGTAGGCGGCGGTCCTCGGACGCGACCGCTGTTTCGTGATCGTCGGCTTCCGGCTGCGCACGGGACGCATGGGTTCCGGCGATTCGGATCAGCAGCGGCACGGCGCCTCCGTCGCCGGCCGTGCGGCGTCAGCGTTTGGGCCAGCCGATGTCGTCGTCCGACTGGAGGTCCTGGGGCGGGTCGACGGGGTCGTCTGCGATGTGCGGAAAGGCGGCAGCCGGAACGGCCGCGCGTGGTGCGCACACCGATGGCCTCATCATCGACCCCCAGGCGTCGGAAAAGAGCAGGTCCCGGCCGGGTGCGGGGCCGGGTTCTGGAGAGTCTGCCTCGATCCGCTGGAGGAACGCTCGAGGAACGGAAGACCTCCGGGAGAGGTCGGGACGAGAGAAGCCGCCCCGATGTGGCAAAGGTTTGCCCGCGTGTTGCCAGGCGGCCTACGCTCGGTGCGGTTCTCCCGGCGACTCTCCTGCCCCGCTCACCCCAGGGATGCTCATGCTGCGACAGCCCGCGTTCGGACACCGCCTGAAGAAGTTGAGGACGGCTCGGGGCCTGTCCCAGACGGCGCTCGCCGGGGAGGGCATGTCCACCGGTTACCTCTCCCGCCTCGAATCCGGCGCGCGCCAGCCCACCGAGCGGGCCGTCGCCTACCTCGCGGGCCGACTCGGCCTGGAACCCGCGGACTTCGAGGAACCCGCCACCGGATCCCTGGCCCACGCGCTCACCCTCGCCGCCTCCACCGGCTCCGGCGACGCCATCGAGGAGCTGCGCCAGGCCCTGGCCGCCGAGGCCCACGAGAATCCCGTACTGCGCTGGCAGGCGCTGTGGCTGCTCGCCCAGGCCGACCGGCTCCAGGGCGACCACGCCGGCGAGCGCGAACGGCTCGGCCGGCTCGTCGCCCTCGGCGACGAGGTCGGCGTCACCGAGCTGCGCGTGCGCGGGCTGACCCGGCTCGCCCGCTGCCTGCGGTCCCTCGGCGACATCACCCCGGCCCTCGACGCCGCCGTCGAGGCCCACCGCCTCGCGCTCGGCGAGAAACTGGGTGTGGAGGACCGTGCCACGGCCCTGCTCGCACTGATCTCCGTCCAGGCCGAGGCCGGCCGCATCGGCGAGGCGCGGGCGCACGCCGACGAACTGACCGCGCTGGTGGAGGGACGTACGGACGCCCTCTGGGCGGAGGCCATGTGGACGGCCGCCGCCGTCCGGATGCGCCAGGGCGACTACCCCGGCGCCCAGGCCTGCCTGGAGGACGCGCTCGAACGCTTCAGCAGTCAGGAGGACCTGGTGCTGTGGCTCCGGCTGCGCCTGGCCGCCGGCCGGCTCCACCTGCAACGGCTGCCCGCCGACCCCGAGCAGGCCCAGCGCCGGGCCGCCGAGGCGGAGGCCGCCCTCGCCTTCGTCGGCACCCCCGCGCTGCGCCAGGACCTGACCGCGCTCAAGGCCGACCTGGCCTTCGCCACCGCCCGCTACGACGACGCGCGCGCCCTCCTCGGCGAACTGGCGGGGGACGCGCCGAGGATGACGTACCGCGACCAGGTCCGGCTGGAGATGCTCCGCCACCAGCTGCTGATACTCGGCGGGGACCCGGCCGGCATCCAGGGCCTGCGCACTCTGGCCCAGCAGGCCCAGGAGGACGCCAACATCGACCTGGCCGCCGAGATCTGGCGGATGCTGGCCGATGCGCTGGCCGAGAGCGGCCGGGTGGGGCGGGCCGCCTCCGCCTGAGCGGGCCCCGTGCGCGGGGCCCCTCCTCCGCCCGGGCGGGGCACTCCGGTCCGTCCGCTTGAGGGAGGTTCGAGCGGCGGTGTGCATCCTGGAGGGCACCCGCAGAGGTGAAAGGGGCATTCATGTCGTCGCAGCGTGTGCACGCGAGCGAGCGGACGGCGTGGGTGGCCGCTCCGGCCGGCGTGGTCTACGGCCTGCTGGCCGACGCCGTGCGCTGGCCCCTCCTGCTGCCCTCCCCCGTGCACGTCGAGCGGATGGACTTCGACGGCGAGCGCGAACGGCTGCGGCTCTGGGACGTCGCCGACGACCGCGTCCGGTCCTTCCACGTCCGGCGCGTGCTGCGGCCCCACGCCCGCGCGGTCGACTTCGAGCAGGAGGACACCGCCCGCCTCGGCGTGCCCGTGTCCGGCACCTGGACGGTCGAACCGAAGGGCGAGACGCGGTCGCTGGTGACCCTGAGCCAGCGCCGCACCCTCGTGGGCCTGCCCGCCGCCGAGAGCGAGCGCAGCCACCGGGAATGGGACGCGGAACTGGACGCACAGCTCGCGCGGCTCAAGCAGTGCGCCGAACGCTGGGAGCGGCTGGACCAGCTGCTGTTCTCCTTCGAGGACAGCGTCCACGTCCGCGGCTCCTCCGAGCTGGTCTACGACTTCCTCTACCGGATCGGGGACTGGAGCGAATCCGTCCCGCACGTGGAGTGGTCCAGCGTCATCGAGGACGTGCCGGGAGTGCAGGTCGCCGTTCTGGACAGCTGCGCCGCACCCGGCGGGCGGACGGTCTCCACGCGGGCGGTGCGGCTGTGCTTCCCCTCGGCCGCCCGGATCGTCCACAAGGAGCTGGTCACCCCCGAACCGATCGCCGCGCTCAGCGGCGAATGGTCCCTGGTACCGGACGAGGACGGGGTCCGCGTGGTCTGCGCGCAGCAGGTGATGCTCGACGAGGAGGCCGTCGGCCGGGTGCTGGGCGAGGGGACGAGCCTCGCCGAGGCCCGCCGCCACGTGCGCGCCTGGCTGGGGCGGGCGAGCGAAGAGGTGCTGGAGCTGGCCGCGTGGCACGCCCGGAGCGCCGTACGCAGGCTGCGATGACGACCTCACCGACGACAAGGAGCAGTCCGATGGCCCCCACCCGGTCCGCCGAGGCGGTGACCGAGGCGGTGACCGAGCCGGTGACCGAGGCGCCGGTGACCGAGGAGCCCGTGACCGGGCCGGCCGGTGCTCGGCTCGCCGAACGCCCGCACCGCCGAAGGTACTTCGCGCTCGCGCACCCCTACGCCGCCCTCGCGCCCACCGTGGACGTGGCGCTGCGCGCGGTGCGGCTGGAGGCGCTGCTCTCCGACCCTTACGACGAGGAGAACCCGTACGGGTTCCACGGCCTGCGCGCGGGTGTCCGCGGCCGGGACGGGGCGCAGCACGCCGCGGTGGAGGCCGCGGCGCGGGCCGAGCGCCTGCCGGCGGCGCACGGCGGGCGCTTCACCGCGGCCGACGACCTCGCGCGGGTGCTGCGCCCGCTGTTCCGCCGGGACCTGGCGCTCGGCCACGCGCACGGCGCGCGGGCCCTGGCCGCCGCCGCCCTGGAACGGGAGGAGCCGGTGCCCGCGGGGGCCGCGGAGTTCGCCGCGCTGCTGGGTCCGGCGGCGCTGACCGCCGCCACGGGCACGGTGCTGCGCGCGGCGGCGCGGCTGGTCTCCGAAGGAGGCCGGCGCGATCCGGCGGTGCGGCAGTGGCGCGGCCCGCTGGCCGCGGCCTTCGCCGATCTGCTGGCCTGCGAGAGCCTGGTGGCGGTGGGGCTGCGGGCGAGCGCGCTGCCCGGCGGCGGCGGGCGGGCCGTGCGCGCGGCCGCCGGCTACGCGACGGCGCTGGTGGTGGGCGGGGTACTGGACGAGCTGGACCTCGTACTCGGTGAATGCGGCCGGCCGGCCGGGTCCCTGGAGCGGCGGCTGGTGGCCGCACTGGCCGCGGACCTCCCCCGGGCCGGGCTCGGGCCGGCGGACGTGGCCGCCCACCAGGGCGACCTCGTACGGGAACTGCCCGCGCTGGCCCGTGCCTTCGAGCGGCGGGCGGACACCACGGGCGCCGCGCTGTTGCGGCTCGGCGAGGCCATGCCCGCCCGCAGCGTGCCCCCGGCGCCCGGCAGCGACGACACCCTGGTCGGCGCGCTCACCGGCGCCGCGGCCCGGCTCTCCACCGCCGTCGCGGGCGGCGGGGCGGTGACGGCGGCGCTGGCACGGGTGGCGGGCCGGCTGGTGAGCGAGCAGCGCGCGCTGCACGGACCGTGCCTGGCGGCCGCGCACGCGGGCCACGCCGATCCGGCGGTGCGGGCGCTGGCCGACCGGCAGGCCATGCTGCTCCTGGCGGCCGCCGTGCTCGGCGTGCAGGGAGCGGCCGCCGGGCGGGGCCTGTTCCTGGGCGGCGAACACTGGTCGCTGCTCGCCGCCACCCGGATCGCCGCGCGCCTGGGCATCGCCCCGGGCGGCCCGGGCGGTCCCGCGGACATCGAGGCGCAGCAGCGGGTGTGGGCGGAACTCGACGCCCGGGACCGGCTCGGCGTCGACTGCGACCTCTACGCGACCCGGGTGCTGTGGTGAGCGCCGTGACGCCGGCTGGCGGACCGGGCCCGCTGCCGCTCGCGGTCGCCGGGCCGGACGGGCCGTGGGACGAGCTGGGCGACCGGCTCGACGACGACGGCCGGGCGGTCGTCTGCACCACCTGGGGCCAGTGGCTGACGGCCGCGCTGCTCGATCCGGGACTGCGGCCGCTGCTCGGGCACGACTGGCCGCGCTACCGGCAGGGGCCGACCGCCGTCGGGCGGATGCGCTTCGCGGTCTCCCGGCTGGTCGTGAAGTACACCGCCGCGAGCGCGCTGAACGTACCCGTGGGCAGCCTCGACCTCGGCTACCGGCCCGGCGGGCGGCCCGTCCTGCGCGGGCTCGGCGGCGAGCTGGAAGTGAGCCTGGCGCACACCGACGAGCTGATCGTGGTCGGGGTGAGCCGGACCGGGCCGATCGGGGTGGACGCGGAACCCGCGGACCGGGACGTCTCCTTCGAGCTGCTGCGCGAGCACGTGTGCACCCCGGCTGAGGACGCGGAACTGGCCGCCCTGCCCGAAGAGGAGCGCCGGATCCGGCTGCTGCGGATGTGGACGCTGAAGGAGGCGTACACCAAGGCGCTCGGGCACGGGATGCGGCGGAGCTTCGCCGGCTTCGGGTTCCGGTACGAGCCGGGGCGCGGCGGCGGGGCGGGTACGCGGCCGGTGCTGGCCGACGGGCCGGCCGGGGACGCGGGCGGCCCGTCGGGCGGGGACGGGAACTGGAGCTTCGCCACGCACCTCGTCCAGGACCGCTACCTGGTCAGCGAGGCGCACCGGCGGGTGCCGGCCGCCCCGGCGGCGCGGGCACCGCAGGCGCCGCCGCCGGTCGACACCGGTTCGGGCGGCGGTGCAGGTCCGCTTGAGGAAAGGGTCCCCGAACCGCTGGGCCCACTACGCTTTTTGGACCGGTAACCTCCGGCCGGGGCCAAGGGAAGGCGTACGCCGTGAAGGCAAGGGAACTCGCCGAAGCACAGCCCGCGCACCGTCCGTGGGTCGGGGGCCGTCGTGCCGGTCGGGTCGGATAGCCCGGGTCTCCCCCCGCTCCCGGTGGCGGCCGGGGGAAAGCCGGGACAGGGATGACCGGCGTGCCGGGCCCCGCGGGGCCGCCGCCGGTCCTCGTCGTGGTGCGCGAGGCGGGTCGGGCGGAGCCCGGCGCCCCGCTCGTCTTCGGCGTGCACGGGCTGCGCGACGACGCGGACGCCGAACTGTTCGCCGCGCGGATCGCCGGGCGGCACCGGGAGTTCCGGGTCACGCTGGAGTGCCACGGGCCGGGGCGGCACACGCTGCGCCTGGCGCCGAGTGGGGGCGCGGGTACGGGCGCTGCCGCGGGTACGGGTACGGACGCGGACGGCGGCGTGGGAGCCGGTACGGGCGGGGATGCCGGTGGTGGGCCGGGGGCCGAGCTGCTCGCCGATCTGCTCGGGCCGCACCCGGGGCCGGGGGAACCGCTCGCCCTGGCCGACTACCAGCGGGACCTGCTCCGGGAGTCGGTCACCCGGCAGGGCGAGCCCGACCCCCACATCGAGCAGCTGTACTGGAACTGGTCGGGCCCCCTGGAGCGGGCGCGCTTCGCCGCGTCCTGGCAGTCGGTGGCCGACCGGGAGGCGGTGCTGCGGGCCGCCTTCGACTGGACGGCGGTGGCCCGGCTCGTGCTGCACCCGCGCGCCGACGTCGACATCGTCCACCGGGCCCGCGGGGAGAGCGGCTGGCCCGAACTCCTCGCCGCGGACCGGCTGCACGGCTTCGCCCTGGACCGGCCGCCGCTGCTGCGGCTCACCCTGCTGCACGGGCGGCCGGGGGAGCCCGTACGGGTCCTGCTGACCTACCACCGGGCGCTGCTCGACGAGCGCGGCGTCCACCTCCTGCTGCGCGAGTTCTACCGCGCCTACCTGGCCGGCGGGGTGCTGCCCGGCGGGGAGCGCCGCCCGGACCTGCGCGACCACGCCCGCTGGCTGGCCCGGCAGAGCGCCGAGGGCGCGCGCGAACTGTGGACGCGGACCGGACCCCCGCGCCACGCGGCCACCGCGGTGGGCCGCCGGGGCGCCGAGACCCGGCAGAGCGGTGTGGGACGGCTGCGCGGGCGGCTGGCCGAGCCCTACAGCTCGGGGCTGCGGTCCTGGGCGGCGGCCCGGGGCGCCGGGGAGAGCAGCGCGCTGCACGTGGTGTGGGCGCTGCTGCTCTACCGGGCGGCGGGGGCCGCGGGGCCGCGGCGGGTGAGCTTCGGGGTGCAGCTCGGGCCCCGGGACATCGCGCTGCCCGGGGCGGCGGGGATCCCCGGGGTGCTCGGGCATCCGCTGCCGATGACGGTGCGGGTGGATCCGGCGGCGCCGCTGGCCGAGCTGCTCCAGCAGGTGCGGGACGCGCTGCTGGACCTGGCGGCGTACCCGTGGGTGTCCGGCGACCGGATCCGGGCGTGGATCGGGCGCGGCGAGGGCGAACGGCTCACCGACACCGTCGTCTCCTTCGACCACCGGCCCGAACTGCCGCCGGGCGTACGGGCGGAGCTGGAGGCGCAGGGGATCGGCGTGGACGAGCCGCGTGCCGCGGGTGGCGGGACCAGCCTGCCGATCGCGCTGAGCGCGCGGCACGAGCGGGGCGGGGGGCTGGCCCTCAGCGCGGTGTACGACCGGGCGCGGCTGGCCGACGAGGAAGCGGCGGCGGCGCTCGGGCAGTGCGTGGGTCTGCTGCGGGCGCTGGCTCGGATGCCGTCTCCGGATCGGGATCCGGGGACGACGGTGGGGCAGGCGCTGGCGCTGCTGGCCCACGTCGAGGTCCCGGCGGTGGCTCCGCGTCCGGCGTTGCCGCGGCGGGGCGGCGTGCGGGTCCTGCGGGCGGGCGGGGCGTCGGCCGATGTGATCTGCCTGGTGGTGGTGCCGGGGGTGGTGGCGGAGGTGGGTGAGCGGTTCCTGCGGGAGTACCGGGGGGTGGAGAGGGTGGTGGAGGTGCGGATGCCGGTGGGGGTGGCGGGGGAGGCTCCGGGGGCTGGTGTGGCTGGGGTGCCGCCTGAGCTGGTGGGTGTACTCGGCCCCGGGCGGCGGGTGTTCCTGTGCGGGTGTGGTCCCGGGGCGGGGGTGGCGCTGGGGCTGGGGGAGGTGCTGGCCGGGGGGCCGGTGCGGGATCTGGCGGTGACGGTGGTGATGACGGGGGTTGCGGGGGCGGAGGGGACGGCCGGGGCGCTTGCGCTTGTGCTGGGGGCGGGGTCCGGTTCCGCTCCGGCTCCGGCTCCGGGTTCCGCTCCGGGTTCCGCTCCGGGTTCGGCTCCGGATTCGGCTCCGGATTCGGCTCCGGCTCCGGGTTCGGCTTCCGCGCCGAGTCGGTAGCTGGTGGGGGTGCGGGTACGGGTGCGGGCCGTTTCTCGGCCTGTTCCCTCCGGGGGCGCCTCAAACGCCGGCGGGGCTGACTTTGGTGGGTGTCTGCGGGTGGGGGGGCCTCCGGCGGCGCCTCAAGCGCCGGCGGGGCTGGATGTGGCGAGGGCTGGGTTTTGGGTGCTGGGTGTAGCGGGGCTGGGGTTGACCGGGCCCTCCGGGCGTAGGCGCCGTGTGCCCGGGTTTGTCCGGCCTGGGGGCGCGTCGGTCAGGGGTGGGGGGATGAGGGGCTGGGGCGGTTTATTACGTACAGGCTGCCGTCCTCGTCCAGGTAGCCTGCGTCGCCCGTGGGGAGCCAGCCGTCCGGGGCGTGGCCGGGGGTCAGTTGGGGGCCGCGGATCTCGACCTCGCCCGTCGACCACACCGGTACCGGCTGCCGGCCCGCTGGGGTCACCACTCGGCACTCGGTGCCCGGCAGGGGGACGCCGACCGCGCCCAGGTCCGGGCGGGAGCCCGGGGTCTGGTGGTGCGAGAGGGTGCAGACCTCGCTCAGGCCGTACCCCTGGAGGACCGGCGCGCCCAGCACGTCGCGCAGCCGTCGCGCGGTCGCCGGTTCCAGCGGCGTGCCGCCGCAGAGCACCGCGCGCAGGTGCGGGCCGGGCAGGTCCGGGTGGCCGGGGGCGAAGCGCCGGTCGCCGGCCAGCCGGGCCAGCCTGCTCGCGAGGCCGTGGTAGTGGCTCGCGCCCACCCGGGCGGCCAGTGCGATCCCGGCCCAGGGCGCCGGGTCCTGGCACAGCACCTGCCGGGCGCCCGCGTGCACGGCGGCGTCGAGGTGGGCGGGGTGGTAGTGCGGCAGGTGGTTCAGGGTGACCGAAGCGGCGTCCAGGCCCTGCGCGATGGCGGTCTGGGCCGCGCCCGCGATGAGGTTGCGGTGGCTGAAGGGGACCGCCCGCAGCGCGCCGCCTGCCGGCCCGGCGTGCGGGGTGAACTGCCAGCAGGCCACGGCGTCCACGTCGACCGGCGGCCCGGTCCGCACGGGGGTGTCCGGTACCCCGGCCAGCGCCGTGGAGAGGGCGAGCGCCGGGCCGGGGGCCGCCTCGCCGGCGGCGTCCGTCACCACGATCGTCCGCAGCCGCGGCAGCCGTCCCGCCGGCTCGACCAGCAGCTCGGCGAGCGCGGTGGGCACGAAGGCGAGTTCGGCCCCGGTGGTGGTGAGGATCTCGTGCAGGGCGGCCGGACCGGCCGCCGGGTCGACCAGGGCCAGCGGACGGCCGCCGCGGATCGTGCCGTAGTAGACGGCCGGGAACACCGCGTCCAGGCTCGCGGCGGCCGCGACCACGGTGCCGGGCCGGGGGGCGAGACGACGTACGGCGTGCGCGATCCGGTCCGCCTCCCGGTCGAGCGCGGCGAAGGTGAGGGTGGTGCGGGTGGTGGTGACGGCCGGTGCGTCACCGGCGCGTGCGGCGGCCCGCCGCAGCAGGTCGTCGAGCGGGTTCTCCAGGTACCTCAGGATGGGCACGTGCGACCTCCAGACTCCGGACGGCACTCCAGGCGGCGGTCCGGTGATGACCCATCACTGTCCGCGCCGCGGCTGGACCGGG
Source organism: Streptomyces sp. NPDC006529 (assembly GCF_040611795.1). Lineage (NCBI taxonomy): Bacteria > Bacillati > Actinomycetota > Actinomycetes > Kitasatosporales > Streptomycetaceae > Streptomyces > Streptomyces sp. NPDC006529. Next base: position 27,082 of record NZ_JBEXPB010000010.1, read on the forward strand.
GCTGGAGAGGCCTTCGAGAGGGTGGCCGCCTCTGGTGGGCGGACACCCCCTGTGGCTCCGGGGCGGCGCTCTCAGGCCGCGAAGAGGTCGAAGGTGGAGGTGTGCCGGGGCCCGGCGAAGACGTCGAGCTGCGGGTCCACGGACAGCATCGCCTGGTGCAGGCGCTGCAACTGCGGGGAGGGCTCCACGCCCAGGTCCTCGATCAGCCGCATGCGCAGCCTGCGGTACACCTCCAGGGCCGAGGCCTGCCGGCCCGAGCGGTAGAGCGCGACCATCACCTGGGAGTGCAGTCCCTCGTGCTGGGGGTGGCGCGCGGTCAGTTCGGTCAGTTCGGCGATCAGTTCGGCGTGCCTGCCGAGGCGCAGGTCCGCGTCGATCCGCCGTTCCACGGTGACGAGCCGGCTCTCCTCCAGGCGCATCACCTCGATGTCGAGGATCGGCCCGACGCGCACGTCGACCAGGGCCGGTCCGCGCCACAGGTCCAGCGCGGCCTTGAAGCGGGCCGCCGAGACCTGGCTGTCGCCCGTCTCGAAGGCCGCCTGGCCCTCGCGGATCAGGCGCTCGTAATCGTGTACGTCGACGCTCTCTTCCGGGATCTGCAGCAAGTAGCCGCCGTGCCGGGTCGCCAGGACCTCCTTGGCACCGCCGGGCGCGTCGGGTCCCATCGCCGTGCCGAGGCGTCTGCGCAACTGGAGGATGTACGTCTGCAAGGTGGTCAGCGCGCTCTGCGGCGGCTGCGTCCCCCAGATCTCCTCCATGAGGGTGGGAACCGGCATGACGCGCCCCGGATAGAGCGCGAGCAGCGACAGAACCTGCCGTGGTTTACCCGCGGTCGGAACGATGGATCCCCCGTTGACCTCGGCACTCAACGGACCCAGAACCTGAATCCTCACGGTCTCCTCCGTACTCGTCGAGTTCCTTGTCTTTTCCATCCGGTAGGCAGAAATCTGCCCCCGCTCCAGGCACGCTAGCGGGGGCCACAGGTCTTTCTCTATTTCCTGTAGTGGTCCTTGAGCGCCTTTCCATGGCAGGGGATCGGGAAAGGTGAGGATTCGGCCGCATTCGGCCTTTTTGCAGGTCAGCCCGGGCTGGATACTGCTGTTGGAGGATCTTCAGGGGGAAAGTGATGGCTGATATAGATCAACTTTCCGGGGTGCGAGAGGATCCGCGAATGTTTCCAAATTATCGGCAAAGGATTCGAGGGGTGTTACGCGGGAACGGATGCCGGGATTCCGCCGACGGGCTCCGGGAGCGGGAAAGTCTGCGGGGCGCTGCGGCTCCAGGGGAAGCCGTGGTTGAGCTGGATCACCGCGTCCTGCCCCGGGCCGGCGGGTACCGCGACGGCGACCAGCACACCGGGGACCGGCTCCAGCTCGATGAACCACCAGGGGCGGGCCGTGTCGTCCTCGGGCGGGGCGAAGGCGCGCACGCCGCGCTCGTCGTCCATCGTGAACACGAAGCTGTCGAAGGGCAGTCCGAGCCCCAGGCCGCGGGCCTTGGAGTACGCCTCCTTCAGCGTCCACACGCGCAGCGCGCGCCGGTCGCGTTCGCGCCCCGGCGGTAGTGCGTCGACCCAGTCGCGCTCCTCGGGCGCGAAGGTGCGCACGATGGTGGTGATGGCCTGGGCGTCCCGGTCGTCCATCCGCTCCACGTCCACGCCGATGCGCTGGTGGCGCACGATGCCGAGCAGGTTGTAGCCGCCCGCGTGGGAGAGGTTGAAGTCCAGCTGGGCGCCGTCGCGCGGCAGGGCGTCGGGGGAGGGCCGCAGGAAGGGACGCCCGCGGGCGGAGCGCCAGATGACCAGCTCGGCCTCGGCCAGGCCGGCCTCCAGGGACAGGGCGCGGCGCACCAGGGTGTGCGCGATGAGGTATTGGCTGCGGTCCCGCTCGAAGAGGAACTTCCCCGCGGTCTTGTGCTCGTGGGCGTCCAGCCAGTGCCCGGCCAGCAGGCCCGCGAGGGCCGGGCTGACCTCGTCGTTGGGGCACAGCCACAGGGTGACCGCCTCGGCGGTGGGCCCCTGGGCGGCGGCCGCCTCGACCAGCTGCTGCCGGTTCGTGCCGCCGCTCACCGCAGGCCTCCCCGCGCGGCGCCGCCGGTATACGAAGCGGTGGTGAACCAGTGGGGGCGGGGGCGGGCCGCGGTCGGCGGCAGGTCGCGGACGGGGCGCGCGCCGGGCGCGGGGGCCTCGTCGGCGACCAGGACGTCGACCCCGGCCAGCCACAGCCGGGCCAGCTGTTCGAGCCGGGCGCCCCGCCAGAGGGCCTGGACGTAGTCCCGGGTCTCGTCCAGCGCGCCCAGCAGCAGCGGGTCGCGGGCGCCCGCGGCGCGCAGGTCGGCGCTGCGGACGGTGGGTGCGGACGGGGGGCCGCCCGCTTCCGGGCGGGCGCCCTCTTCCGGGAGGCCGCTCGCCGCGGCGAAGGCGGCCAGGGCCGCGGCGAGGCCGGGCACGTCGGTGGCGACGACGGCGAGCCGGCAGTCCATCGGGGCCCGGCCGGTGCGCAGTTCGCCCGCCACTGCGTCGAGGCCGCAGACCGCGCCGCGGGCCGCGCCGGCGGGGGAGGTCAGCCACTGGGCGAGGTCCCCGGCGGTGGCGCCGAGGTGCGCCGGGGTGGGCGCCGACAGCAGGACGAGCCGGGGGTCGGGTGCGGGGTCCGCGGTCCGGGGGGCCGGGGCGGGGTCGGGTGCGGGGGCCTGCTCCAGGAGCAGGACGGCCTGCGGTGCGCCGTCCTCGTGTACGCCGACCAGGGCGCGGCGGGGCGGGCCGGCGGGCCAGGGGGCGGGCTGGGCGCGGCCGCCGCTGCCTCCGGCGGGGGGTGGGGTCGGGAGCAGGGTGGCGTGGCGGAGCTGGAGGACCGCGCGGGCCAGTGCGGCGGCGCCGGTGGCGGCCCCTGCGCGGCCGACGGAGGCCGCCGCGGTGCGGGCGTCCTCCGTCACGGCGACGTCGGCGGCGGGGACCCGGGCGGTGGCCAGGGCGCGCTGGACGAGGCGCTCCCCCAGCGGGGCGGCCGGGCCGCCGCCCGGGTGGCCGACCGCGCTGGACAGGATCACGGCCTGGACCCGGTCGCCGTCGGCGCGGGCGGCGGACAGCGGTTTGAGGAGCACCGCCACCACGCCCTCGCCGTCGCCGGGGCCCAGCCGACCGGGATGCAGGCGCAGTTCGGCCGCGCCGACCAGGGCGGCCGCGCATTCGCCCGCGCGCAGGGCGGCGAGGGCGTGGTGCACGGCGGTGAGGAAGGAGGAGGCGCCGGTGTCCACGTTCTGGCTCGGCCCGCGCAGGTCCAGCAGCCGGGAGAGCCGGCCGGCCGGGTCGCCGTGCGACGTCCCGCCGGGGGCCAGTAGGGAGTAGTCGTGGGAGGTGACGGCGGTGTACACGCCGACGCTGCGGGCCGGGGTCGCGCCGTCGGGGGACCCGAGGGCGTCCAGCCGGGCCCCGGCGCACCCGGCGCCCTCCAGCACCTGCCGGGCCCGCTCCAGCAGCAGCCGCTCCTGCGGGTCCAGCCGGGCCGCGGTGGCGGGATCGACGCCGAAGAGGTCGGGGTCGAAGCGGTCGACTCCGTCGAGGAAGTGCCCGAGGGGGGCGGTGGCCCCCCGGGCCGGGTCCTGGTCCGGGGTCGGGTCCTGACCCGGGGTCGTGTCCGCGGGGGTGGCTGCGCCCGGGGTGGCCAGGGTCGGGTCCTGACCCGGGGTCGGGTCCTGGTCCGGGGCCCAGGCGGCCACCGCTCGTTCTGCTGCCGGGGCTTCGGTAGGACCGTTTGCCGCCGTGGCGGGGTGGGGCGCGGGGCCGGTGGCTCCGGCCGGGTCAGGCGCGGTCCGGCCGGAGGGCCCGGGTGTGCGGGCCGGGGTGGGGTCCGTGCCGGTGGCTGCGCCCGGGGTGGGGTACGGGTGCTGATCCGTGCCCGGGACCGCGGCCAGGCGCGGGGGGCTCGTGGCCGTCACCCCGCCCGTTGCGGCCAGGGTCGCGCTCGCGACGGGCGGGCCGGGGCGGGGTGCGGGGCGGCCTGCGGCCGCGGGCTCCGGGGTCCGGGCCGGGAGCCCGGGCGCACCGGGGGCCCCCGGCGCACCCGGAGCCGCCGGGGCCGGCGCGGTCCGTGCGGCGGGGACCGCGCCGCGCGCCGGGGTTTCGGCGCGGCCCGTGCCCTCGGCCTCGCTCCAGGCGGGGCCCGTGCCCTCTGCCCGGCGCCAGGCCGGGTCGGTGCCCTCGGCCGGATCCGCGCCTTCGGCCGGAACAGCAGCGGCCTGGCGCCGAGCCGGACCCGTGGCCTCGGCGGCTCCCGTGCCCTCGGCGGCGCCCGCGCCCTCCGCCGGGGCGGGGCCCCGGTGCGGGGGGTGGGTCGGGGGTGGGGTGGGGGTCAGCGTGCGGTGCCAGAACGCGGTCAGGTCGGGGGCGCCGGGGAAGTGGCCCTGGAGGGCGATGACCGCGCACGGTTCGGGGACGCTGGGGCGGGGCTGCGGGGAGCGGGCGGCACTCTGGCCGCCCGTCAGCAGCGCCACCGCGCGTCGCCGCTCCAGGGTGCCGCTCTTGAACCGCGTCAGGATTTCCCGGTCTTCCATCTCCTGGCGTGCCTTTCGTCTGCGGCCTGGGGAGTGTGCGTGCGGTCGTTCCGGGGCGTGCGGAAGCCGCCGCCCCCTGCCCCCGGGCGCCCGGCGGGGTCAGCGTGCGGCCAGGAGGGCCGCCGCCTCGTCGATGCTGAGCACGTCGTCCCGTACCGCGTCCAGCAGTGCTTCCAGGTCGAGGCCCGGGCCCTGGGCGGCGGGGGGTACGGGCGCGGCGGGCGCCGGGGCGGGCGCGGGGGTGCCGCTCACGCGGGAGGTGACGTAGGCCGCCATCGCCGCGAGGTCGGGGTGTTCGTAGAGCAGCGCCGTCTGTTCGGTCAGGTCCCAGGTCCGGTTGATGCCCGCGACGAACTCCGCCGCCAGGATGGAGTCCAGGCCGAGCATCGTGAACGGGGTCCCCGGGTCGATGTCCTCGGGCGCGCAGCGCAGGATCCGGGCGAGCTGGTCGCGCAGTACGCCGGTCAGGGCGGCGGGGTCGGCGGTCACGGCGACCGCGGCCGGGCGCCGTACGGGCCGCAGCGGGGCCCAGGCCGTCATGGGCGCGGCCGGCGCCGGGGCGGCCGGGGCGTGCAGGAGCCCGGCGATGTGCCGGGCGAGGGCCGCCGGGGTCCGGTGCTCGTACAGCGCTTCGGCCGCGAGCCGGATGCCGTAGCGGGCGCCGAGCGCGCCGAGGAACTGCGTGCCCAGCAGGGAGTCGACCCCCAGGAAGCCGAAGGGCCGCTCGGCGTCGACGGCGTGCACCTCGGCGCCGGTCATCCCCGCGAGCACCGCGGTGAGTTCGGCGAGCACGTCGGCGGCGGGAGTGTGCGGGGCGGTGGTCATGATGGGCGTCTCCCCGTGTCGGATCCCGGTCCCAGGGTACTTTTCCGCAATTTCCTGGAGGGGCCCTGGAATTGCGCTGGGGCGGGCGGAAAGCGCCTTGACGCGGCCGGACGGCCTGGGGAATCTCAAAGGGGTATTCGTGCGTGTTCCGCGTCTGAAGGAGACATCATCGTGGCGAGCAAGAAGAAGAATGTGACGGGTTCCGAGTCGGAAGTGGTCCCGGGCGCCGCCGGCGAGATCACCGAGGCCGGCGACGAGAGCACGGACGCGGACGTCCTCGGCAACATCGCCCTCCAGTAGGAGCGCCGGCACGGCGAAGGCGAAGGGGGCCCACCCGCCGGTGGGCCCCCTTCGCCGTGCCGTTCGCGTGCCCCCGTACCGGGCCGGTACGCGCCGCGGAGCGGATCTCAGGTGGTGGAGAGGACCACGCACATCGCGCCGAGGGCCACCGCCTGGAGCAGGACGCGGACGTTGATGACGCTGTCCCAGGTGCGCTGGAGGCCGCGGGCGTCGGGGGCCACCTTGCACTCCAGGGCGGCGCTGGTGAGCGCCTTGTTCACGGGCACGCTCACCTTGTTGTAGATGGCGAGCCAGATCACCAGGGCCAGCGCCGAGACGCCGGCGGCGATGGACGCCACGGGCTTGCCCTCGAAGCCGGCCAGCCCCGCGGTGGCCACCGTGGACACCAGGCCGGTGACGCCGGGGACGACCATCCGGGCGTCCCCGAAGCGGTGGGTCTGGCCCATGACGCTGGTGAGGGTCGCGTCGTCGACGTGGGCGAGGGCCGGGCGCTGGACGAGTGCGCCGAAGACGTCGGTGCCGTAGACCACCGCGTTGGCCATGGTGGCGATCACGGCCAGCGTTTGCAGGAGGACTTCCATCACAACCACCTTTGTAGCGACGCTAGATGTTCTGCCGAGACTATCAAGTTCGACGCTTGGAATGCTAGCGTTGACAACTCCACTAGTCCGCCAGGGAGTTCACGACCGGTCCCGGACCGGTCCGGGCAGCCACGAGGAGAGCACACAAGATGGCCATAGGACATGCCCGTCGCATACTCATCGCCGGCGGAGGGATCGGCGGCCTCGCCGCGGCCCTCGCCCTCCAGCAGCGCGGTTTCGAGCCCCTCGTCCTGGAGCGGGCCGAGGAACTGCGCGACGGCGGGGCCGGTCTGCACATCTGGACCAACGGCGTCCTCGCGCTGGACTACCTCGGCGTGGCCGAGGAGGTCCTGGCGATCGCCCCCGCCCAGGAGACCGCCCACTTCAGCACCTGGCGCGGCGAGGTCCTCGGCGCCTGGCCCGTGGGCGACTTCGTCGCCCGCTACGGCGCGCCCACCATCGCCGTCGAGCGCTCCGTCCTGCACGGCATCCTGCGCGACGCCCTCCACGGCGACGTGGTGCGCACCGGCGCCCACGTGGTCGGCTTCGACCAGGACAGCGAGGGGGTCACCGTCCGCTTCGCCGACGGCACCACCGAGCGCGGCGACCTGCTGATCGGCGCCGACGGCATCCACGGAGCGGTCCGGGACGCCATGTTCGGCCCCGCCCACAACCGCTACAGCGGCTACATCGCCTGGCGCGGCCGGGCACCGATGGAGCACGCCGACATCCCCCCGGGCACCTTCAACGCCATGTTCGGGCCGGGCACCCGCTTCACCTACTACGACGTCGCCCCGGGCCTCGTCCACTGGATGAGCGTCGCCAACGGCGCGCCCGGCGGACGCGACCTGCCCGGCGTGCGGGACATGCTGCTGCGCCGCCACGCGGGCTGGGGCGGACCGGTCGCGGACATCCTGAAGGCCACCCCCGAGGAGTGGATCCTGCGCGGTGACGTCGAGGGCCGCAAGCCCGAACGCGAGTGGGGCCGGGGCCGCGTCACCCTCCTCGGCGACGCCGCGCACCCCATCACCTTCAACATCGGACAGGGCGCCTGCCAGGCCCTGGAGGACGCCCTCGTGCTGACCGAGCACCTCGCCGCGGGCGGCGACCCGGTCGAGGCGCTGCGCCGCTACGAGAGCGAGCGCCGGGAGCGCACCGCGCCGTTGCAGAACATCGCCTGGCGGATCGGCAAGATGGGCGCCGTGACGAACCCGCTGCTGATCAAGGTGCGGGAAGCGTTCATGCGCAAGAACTGGAACACGAAGGCCTTCGCCGCGGCGGAGCAGGGCCAGGTCGCCTACGGGTCCCGCTGGGCCCGGCAGAGCGGGCGCTACCGGATCCCCGCCACCCCGGAGCGGACCCCGGCCCCCGCCCGGGACCGGACCCCGGCGGCCAGTTCCGCCCCCGGCGCCGAGTAGGCCCGTAGCGCGCGACAGACCGTCGTACGACCGCACGCCGTACGGCCGTACGCACCGCCGAGCCCGGGTGGGCGGCCCCGCGCCGCGTCACCCGGGCAGCGCGCGCACCGCCGGACCGTCCGCCGGCAGCCGGGTCCACAGCGGGTGGCCGGCCGGGAAGCCCATGCAGACCAGCACGTTGACCAGCATGCCGTGCGCCATGAACCGGGCCGTCCCGTCCGGGTCCGCGCCCAGCGCGGCCCGGACCGTGTCCCACACCGCCAGCCACTCGGCCCGGACCGCCTCGCCGAAGGCGGGGTCGCCCGCGGCCTCCGCGGCCGCCACCGCGACGTACACCTGCATCTGGAGCCGGAGCCGGTCGGGCTCCTCGACGATGACCCGGGTGTAGGCGTTCGCCATCGCGCGCAGCGCCTCCTGCCCGGTCAGGCCCCGCGCGGCCGCCGCAAACAGGGCCGCCGTGTCGGCGACGCAGCGCGTCGCCGCCGCGAGGAAGAGCGCCCGCTTGCCGGGGAAGAGCCGGAACAGGTACGGCTGGGACACCCCCGCGCGCCGGGCGATGGCCTCGGTCGAGGTGCCGGCGTACCCGCCCCGGGCGAATTCGAGCATCGCCGCCCGCACCACGCTCGTGCGCCGCTCCTGTGCGCTCATCCTCACCATGCCGGCCAGTTTGTGGCGGTGCGCATTTCCCCGTCAATGGCGGGACCTTCGGCGGCAGTCGAGGTCAATTCGAGGAATGCGCCAGAACAGAGTGCCAGATTCACAGAGTCGAAAACCGGTCGCCGACGGCTCGATGACCTATCGGCCACAAGTCAGTGAGGTAGGAACGGGGATGATCGACAACCTATTCACGATGTTTCCCGGACAGGGCTCGCAGCGCGCGGGCATGGCGGGGCATCTCCTTCGCGAACACCCCCGCACGGCCGGACGCGTCCTGGCCCGGGCAGAGGAGGCGACGGGCCTCCCGCTGACCGAGCTGTGCACCACGGCTCCCGAGGAGGCGCTGGCACCGACCGAGATCGCCCAGCCCGCCATCGTCGCCACCAGCCTCGCCGTGTACGAGATCCTGCGCGCCGAGACCGGCTTCGTACCGGGCGCGGTCGCCGGGCACAGCCTGGGCGAGTACACGGCCCTGATCGCGGCCGGAGTGCTGGACGCGGACGACGCGCTGCGGTTGGTGCGCGTCCGCGGGCAGCTCATGGCCGGGGTCTCGCGGAGGGTCTCCGGCGCGATGACCGCGCTGCTGGGCCTGGACCCGGCGCGGATCGAGGAGGTCTGCGCGGCGGCCGCCCCGCTCGGGGTGGTCGAGGTCGCCAACTACAACGAGGCCGGCCAGACGGTGATCTCCGGGCAGAGCGCGGCGGTCGCCGAGGCGGCCCGGCTCGCCCTGGAGGCCGGCGCGGAGCGCGCCGTGCCGCTCAAGGTCTCCGCCCCCTTCCACTGCTCCCTGATGGGCGCCATCGAGGACGAGTTCGCCGAGGCGCTGGAGCGGGCCACGTTCCACGCGCCCCGGGTGCCCGTCGTCAGCTCGGTGACCGCCGGCCTCGTCCGCGACGGGGCGCACGCCCGCGACCTGCTGCGCCGCCAGCTGGCCGGCCCCGTGCGCTGGGTCGGCGTCCTGGAGGCGGCGTCCGCGCTCGGCGCGGGCGGTTACCTGGAGGCCGGTCCCGGCCGGGTGCTCAGCGGCTTCGCGGGCCGCGTCGCGCCCGACGCGCCCGTCCGCAGCACCAACGACGCGCGGCGCATCACCACCCTGCTCCGCGACCTGAGGCCGGAGCCCGCCACGGCGGCCGCTGCCTGAGCCGCGGCCCGACCCGTACGCCTTCCCACCCCAGCCCTGACAACCCGCCTTGCCCACCCTCTTGAAAGGCAGCCCACGGTGCCCGAAACCCTTGCCACCATCTCGACCGACTACCTCTCCGCGGTCCAGGCCGCCATCGCCGACGCGCTCGGCATCGACGAGGCCGAGGCCGTGCCCGAGGCGACCCTGCTCGGTCAGCTGGGCGCCGAGTCGATCGACCTGCTCGACATCCTCTTCCGCGTGGAGCGCGCCACCAAGGTGAAGATCACCGTGGCCGACATCGCCAACCTGCTCCAGGGCGGCATCCCGGACGAGGAGTTCGGCGACGAGAACGAGGTCGTCAACGACACCGGTCTGACCCACCTGGAGAAGGTCCTGCCGCAGTTCGACCGCAGCCAGCTCAGCGAGCCGCTGACGGCCGAGGGCGTACTGGGCCTGTTCACCGTCCAGAACCTGACCGACCTGCTGACCGAGCGCGCCCGCGCGGCGGCCGCCGCCGCGTAGCGCAGAGACCGGCGGGGGCTCCGGGTCGACGGTGCCCCGGAGCCCCCCGCCGCTCCCTCCCCCCACCAGAGACCCAGGCCGCCCGCCTCGCAGCAGAAACGGGAAGAGACAGATGAAGCTGAAGGACCGCACCGCCCTGGTCACCGGTGCCTCGCGCGGCATCGGCAAGGCCATCGCCCTGGCCCTGGCCGAACAGGGGGCGGCCGTCGCAGTCAACTACCGCTCGCGCCAGGAGGAAGCCCTGGCGGTGGTCGGGGAGATCGAGGCGGCGGGCGGCCGGGCCGTGGCGATCGGCGCCGACGTCTCCGACCCCGAGGACGCGGCCCGCCTGGTCGCCGAGGCCGTCGAGCGGCTCGGCGCCCTGGACATCCTGGTCAACAACGCGGGCATCAGCGACGACGGGCTGATCTACCAGTCGAAGCCCGACGCCTGGTGGAACGTCATGAAGGTCAACTTCGGCGGCGCCTACCACTGCACCCACGCCGTCAGCGAGCTGTTCATGACGACGGGCAACGCCACCATCGTCAACATCTCCTCCGCCATGGGCGAGACCGGCTGGATCGGCCAGTCCAACTACTCCGCCTCCAAGGGCGCGCTGAACTCCTTCACCCGCGCCGCCGCCATCGAGTTCGCCCGCTTCGGCGTCCGCGTCAACGCGGTCCTGGCGGGCTTCACCCCGACCGAACTGGTGGGCGAGGTGATGGAGAAGGACGGCGGCAGGTCCATCAAGAAGCAGATCCCGCTGCGCCGCTTCGCCACCGTCGAGGAGGTCGCCGCGGCCGCCGTCTTCCTGGCGGGCCCCGACTCCGGCTACACCACCGGCGAACTGCTCTGCGTCGACGGCGGGTTCTCCGCCCAGCTCGGCATCGGCCGTCCGTGACGGACCGCGAGGATCGAAAGGACCGGAAGAAGAGACGACGATGCGATTCCATCTGATCGACAGGATCGAATCCTGGACACCCCGCGAGCACATCACCGCTCGCAAGGTCACCTCCGTCGACGAGGACTACTGGCAGCACACCGGCGGCGGTCCCGCGATGCCCTTCGGGCTCGCCCTCGAAGCCCTGTGCCAGTCGGCCACCTGGCTGATCATGCTCAGCACCGACCACCGGCTGCGCGCCGCGCTCCTCGCCGTCGGCGAGGCCACCGCGAGCCGCGCGATACGGCCCGGTGAGGTGCTCCGCATGGAGGCCAGGATCGAATCGATGACCGACGAGGCCGCGATCCTCGACGGCACGGTCACCGTGGACGGCGAGACCGTCCTGGACGCGAGCGGCATCCTGTGCGCGCTCATCGACGCCGAGCGGCTCGACGACCCGGCGAACACGGCGCGCATGGCGCGACAGCTACAGGGCGGAGGGCCGGTGGGATGAGCGGTACGAGCCAGACCAAGCGCGTGGCCATCACGGGCATCGGGGCGGTCACCCCCCTCGGCAACGACGCCGGGACCACCTGGGAGGGACTCGCCACCGGGCGCAGCGGCATCGGCCCGCTGACCACCTTCGACGCCACCGGGTTCCCCGTACGGATCGCGGCCGAGGTCAAGGACTTCAACGCGGCCAAGGCCATCCCGGCGCACGTGGGCCGCAAGCACCTCTCGCGGGTCGGCCAGTTCGGCGTCGCCGCCGCCTGGGAGGCGGTCCGCGACGCGGGCATCGACCAGGTGTCCGAGGAGGTGTACCCGGCCGACGAGCGCGGGGTCGCCATGGGCGCCAGCGTCGGCCGCCCCGAACTCCAGGCCCTCCTCGACATCGGCCACCTGCGGGCCACCAGCGGAGCGCCGGACGCCTTCATCTGCCAGCCCCCGGCGGTCACCCTGACCGACGACCAGAACGTCCCGCTGGCCGCCATGGCCCGGATGGTCGGCGGCACCGGCCCGATGATGGGCATCAGCACCGCCTGCGCCGGATCCGGGCACGCCATCGGGGAGGCGTACCGCGCCATCCAGGAGGGCGACGCCAAGATGATGGTCGCGGGCGGCTACGACTCGCTGACCACCTGGCTCGACCTGCTCGGCTTCAGCCTGCTGGGCGCGCTCACCGACCGCTACAACGACGACCCGACGCACGCCTCGCGGCCCTTCGCCGCGGACCGCTCCGGCTTCGTCATCGGCGAGGGCGCCGTCGCCGTGGTCCTGGAGGACCTGGACAGCGCCCGCGCGCGCGGCGCCACCGTGCTCGCCGAGATCATCGGCTACGCCTCCACCCTCAACGCGTGGCGGATCACCGACTCCCCGCCGGACGGTTCCGGCGCCATCCAGGCGATGGAGGGCGCCCTCGCCGAATCGGGACTGGGCACCGGCGGCATCGACTACGTCGTCGCGCACGGCACCAGCACCCACGGCAACGACCAGTCCGAGACGGTCGCCATCAAGAAGGTGTTCGGCGCCGACGCGGGCCGCATCGTGGTCAGCGCCCCCAAGTCGATGTCCGGGCACCTGACCTCGGCCAGCCTGGGCCTCGGCGTCCTCGCCGCGGTCAACGCGATGCGGCACTCCCTGGTGTCGCCCACGGTCAACCTCGACGAGCCCGACCGCGGCCTCGACCTGGACTACGTACCGCACACCGCGCGCCCCATGCCGGTGGGCGCGGCCCTGATCAACGCCTTCGCCTTCGGCGGCAGCAACACCGCCCTCGTCATCACGGCCCCGCGGGAGGACGCGTGACCACCTCGCTCGCCACCCCCGTCGTCCCGGGCTTCGACCGGCTGGAGGAACTGGTGCCCGGCGAGCGGGGCGTCGGCGTCCGCAACGTGCCGGCCACCCTGCCCGCCTTCGACCACCACTTCCCCCGCCACCCGATCCTGCCGGGCGTCCTGCTCCTGGAGTCCATGGCCACCCTCGCCAAGGCGGTCGCGGGCGGCGCCGCCGACTGGCGCCTGGGCGGTGTGCGCGGGGTGCGCTTCAAGCACTTCGTGGGACCCGGCGACCAGGTCCGGATCACCGTCGAGGTGATCGGCCGCACCGAGCACAGCACCGATGTCAGGGCCACCGCCGAGGTCGAGGGCCGTGTGGTCGCCGCCGCTCGCGTCCTCACCCTCGTGAGCGCCGAGAAGCCCTGGGAGGGCACAGCATGAGCGACAACAGGCGGCGCGTGATGGTGACCGGCATCGGCCTTATGACCGGGATCGGCCAGGGCGCCGCACCGACCTGGGAGGCCCTGTTGGAGGGCCGCAGCGGCATCGGCCCGCTGCGCGCCTACGACCCGGCCCCGCTGAAGACCGGCATCGGCGCCGAGATCCCCGACTTCCGGCCCACCGACTGGGCCAGCCGCCGCACCCTGCGCATGCTGTGCCGCGGCGACCAGCTCGCCCTCGCGGGCGCCACCCTGGCGCTGCGGGACGCGGGCCTCGACGGCGAGAAGGACCTCGGGCACCGGGCCGGCCTCTTCCTGGGCAGCAACAAGGAAATGCCGCGCATGGACGAGCTGATCACCCAGCTCCAGGCCGTGCGCGCCGAGGACGGCACCCCCGACCTGTACAAGCTGGGCCAGGAAGCCTCCTCGGTGGTCGCCCCGCTCTTCTTCGTCGAGGGCCTCCAGCCCGCCGCCGGTTTCCACATCTCCGAGAAGTACGGGATCCGCGGCGCCAACGCCTACTTCGCCGGGACCGCCGACTCCGGCGCCATGGCCATCGGCCGGGCGATGCGCACCGTGCGCCGCGGCGAGGCCGACATCGTCGTCGCCGGCGGCTACGACGACGCCACCGGCTGGTGGGCGATGTCCAAGATGGACGGCCTCGGCGTCCTGACCACCCGTCCCGAACTCGGCGACCAGGCCTTCCGCCCCTTCGACCGGGACCGCTCCGGCTCCGTCTTCGGCGAGGGCGCCGCCCTGCTCGTCCTGGAAGAGCGCGAGCACGCGCTCGCCCGCGGCGCCCACTGCTACGCCGAGGTCACCGGCTTCGGCGCGGGCAACGACTGCGTACGGCCGCCCAGTCCGCAGGCCCGGGCGCGCGGCCTGTCCCGCGCCATCGGCCGCGCCCTGACCGACGCGGGCGGCATCTTCCCCGACGGCAGCTACATCGCGGCGCACGGCTGCGCCACCGTCCAGGGCGACGCCAGCGAGACCATCGCCCTGCACGACGCGCTCGGTACGTCCGCCAAGGCGGCGCAGATCAGCAGCGTCAAACCGCAGACCGGGCACCTGGTCGGCGGCGCCGGGGCGCTGAACGCGGCCGTGGCCGCACTGAGCCTGGACTCCGGGATCATCCCGGCGACCAGGAACCTGGACCACCCGGCCGCCGAGTGTGACCTGGACTACGTCCCGCTCACCCCGCGCGACACCCGGCCCGACAGCGCACTCGCCCTCGCCCGCGGCCTGGAAGGCCAGGCGGTGGCGGTGGCGCTGAGGCGGGTCTCATGACCGGCACACCCGAAAGGAGCGCGGACATGACGGACGACGTCTACGACCACACCACCCCGCAGGACGGCCCGGGCCGCACCCGCACCGTGGTCATCTGCGGAGTCGGCGCCGTGACCGCACAGGGCGACGGCGCCGAGGCGCTGTGGGAGGGCATCCGCACCGGACACACGGCCATCGGCCCGGTCCGCGGCATGCCCATGGAGGGCTACGACACCGAGATCGGCGGCGAGGTCCTGACCGACCGCCGCCCCGCCTACGACTACCTGGCCGCCTTCGGCGGGCAGGTCCGCGAACCGGCCGCCGACTTCGCGCTGCTCGCGGCGGAGGAGGCCATGGAGCAGGCGGGCCTGGGCGCGCTGCCCGCCGACCGCTGGGGCGTCGCCTTCGGCTCCTGCAACGGCGGCCTGCGCAGCGCCGAGCTGCTCGCCCGCAGAGCGATGGACGACACCGCCCCCGAGGACGACGGCCGGCACTACCTGCTGGTTCCGCCGCAGGCCATAGCCGAGGCGCTCAGCGGCGCCTTCGGCCTCAAGGGCCCCTCCCTGTCCGTGAACACGGCCTGCGCCTCCGGCGCCCACGCCATCGCCCACGCCACCGAGGCGATCGCCGCGGGCCGCGCCGACGCCATGCTGGTCGGCGGCTCCGACGCCTTCACCGAGACCGCGTTCGCCGGCTTCACCAGCCTGCAGTCCCTGTCCACCAAGCCCGCCGCGCCCTACTCCCGGGACCGCGACGGCCTCTCGCTCGGCGAGGGCGCGGGCATGCTCGTGCTGGCCGAGGAGTCCGTGGCGCGCGCCGCGGGTGCCCCGATCCTGGCCGAGGTGCTCGGCTACGGGCTCTCCGCCGACGGCTATCACGCCACCGCCCCGCACCCCAAGGGCGAGGGCGCCGCGCGCGCGATCCGCGGCGCGCTGGCCTCCGCGGGCATCGCGCCCGAGGACGTCGCCTACATCAACGGGCACGGCACCGGCACCCCGAAGAACGACTCCGCCGAGTCC
The DNA here is from genome assembly GCF_040611795.1 of Streptomyces sp. NPDC006529. NCBI lineage: Bacteria > Bacillati > Actinomycetota > Actinomycetes > Kitasatosporales > Streptomycetaceae > Streptomyces > Streptomyces sp. NPDC006529. Next base: position 42,418 of record NZ_JBEXPB010000010.1, read on the forward strand.
AACGCGGTCCGCGCGGCCTTCGGCGAGGCCGCCGAGAAGACCGCGCTCAGCAGCTCCAAGTCGATGATCGGCCACCTCCTCGGCGCCGCGGGGGCGGTCGAGGCCATCGTCACCGTCAAGGCCCTGGTCGAGCAGATCGCGCCGCCCACCGCCAACTTCACCGGCGTCGACCCCAAGTGCGGCCTGGACGCGGTGCCCGACCCCGGGCGCTCGCTGGCCATGAACGCCGCGCTGTCCAACAACTTCGCCTTCGCCGGGGCCAACGCCTGCGTCGCCTTCGGCTGGCCCTCCGGCCACCGCTTCACCGTCCCGGCCCCGCCCGCCGCCGAGAAGATCGTCATCACCGGCTTCGCGGCGATCACTTCCGCCGGGGACGGCCCCGACGCGCTGTGGCGGGCCTGGAGCGAGGGCGTCCCGCTGGGCGTGGACGAGGGCGGACTGAACGTCGCCCGCGCCGACTTCGACCCGCACGCCTACATCGACCGCCGCGTCGCCCGCCGCATGGACCGGCTCGGCCAGCTCGCCGTGGCCTCCTGCCAGGGCGCCCTGGACCACGCGGGACTGACCGCCGACGAGCGCGTCGGCGTGGTCCTGGGCACCGGGCTCGGCCCGATGCGCAGCATCGAGGAGTTCCTGCTCCCGGTGCTGGGCGGCTGCCCCTCGCACGGCAGCCCGGCCGTCTTCCCCAACACCGTCTTCAACGCGGCCGCGGGCCAGGTCGCCATGAACGTCGGCGCCAAGGGCCCCACCTCCACCGTGACCACCGGGCACGCGGCCGGGGCCTCCGCCCTGACCGTCGCCCACGACCTGCTGCTCGGCCACCGCGCCGACGCGGTCCTGTGCTCCGCGGTCGAGGACCTCTCGCCGGGCGTCCTGGACGCCTACCGCAAGCTGCCGCTGTTCGCCGGATCCGGGTACACCCTGGCCGAGGCGGGCATCGCGCTCGTGCTGGAGCGGGAGTCCACCGCGCGGGCCCGCGGCGCGAAGGTGCTCGCCGAGTTCGCCGGCCACGGCACCGCCTCGGACGCCCAGGGCATCGGCCGCTGGGACGAGGACGGTGAGGGCGTGGAACGGGCCATGCGCGAGGCGCTCGCCCACGCCGGGGTGGAGCCCGGCGAGCTGGCCGGGATCTGGGCCAACGCGGCCGGACTGGAGCGGGCCGACGCCCCCGAGACGCTGGCCACCGGCCGCCTCGCCGCGGCGGGCGGAGCGCCCGTGCACAGCCCCAAGCGCGTCCTGGGCGAGCCGGTCGGCGCGGGCGCGCAGCTGGCCGCCCTGCTCGCCGTCACCGGCTGGGACAACGGTCTGCGCAGCGGGCCGGTGCTCATCAACAGCTCCTCCCTCGGCGGTACCCACATCAGCCTCGTCCTGCGTCCCGCAACGGAGAACTGACCATGTCAGCCAGTACCGCACCGGCCGGCGCCACCTCCGCCGGTCCCACCCGCCACGTATCGATCCTCGCCACCGGCGCCCACCTGCCCGGCGCCCCGCTCGACAACGACGCCCTGGCCAAGGTCTGCGGACCGCTCCCGGACGACGTCCTGGAAGGCATCCAGGTCGAGCGCAGACACTGGCTGATCGACCCGGCCACCGGAGCCCACACCACCTCCACCTCCGCCATGGCCACCGCGGCCGCCCGCCAGGCCCTGGAGCGGGCGGGCATGGAGGCGTCCGAGGTCGAGCTGATCGTGATGTCCACCGCCAGCCCCGACTACCTGCTGCCGGTCGCGGCGACCTACGTCCAGGAGCAGCTCGGCCTGCAGGACTGCGCGGTCATCGAGGTCCGCGCCGGCTGCGTCGGCGCCGTGCAGGCCCTGGACATCGCCCGCCGCCAGCTCGCCGACGGCACCTACCGGACGGCCCTGGTCATCGGCTCGGAGGCGGTCTCCCCGCTGCTCGCGCCGATCTTCCTCGGCAAGGACCCGTACAAGGTCCGGATGCGCGACCGGCTCACCGTCTACACCTTCGGCGACGGCGCGGGCGCGCTGGTGCTCAAGGCGGGCGAGGAGGGCTCGGCGCACGCGGGCAGCCGCCAGGTCTTCGCCACGCGCTCGATGGGCGGCGCGCGCAAGCCCGGCATGCTGATCACCGGCGGCGGGACGGACGCGCCGCTGCACGAGCAGCAGCAGCGCAAGCGGCTGATGGACATCAGCCTCGACATCCCCGGCACCGCGAAGTTCGGGCCGCGGGTCTTCGTCGAGGGCATCCACGACATGCTGCGCCGCTCCGGCCTCGCGCTCGCCGACATCGACGCGTGCGTGCTGCCCGAGGGCAACGCCGAGTACTTCGCCAGCGAGTACGGCACCGCGGGCCTGTCCGCCGAGGACCAGGCGACGCTGAGCAAGAACATCGTGGAGAACCTCACCGACGTCGGGGCCACCGGTTCCGCCGCGGTGCCGCTGGCCCTGGACGCGGGCTGGGTGGACGGGCGGATCACGCCCGGGGACACCGTCCTGCTGCTCGCGATCGAGGCGAGCCGCTACCTGTACGCCGGGCTCACCCTCACCTGGGACGCCCCGACCCCCGCCAAGTGACGACGTAAGGACGGACGGACGTGTCGATACAAGAGACGGAGCGCACCGAGGTGGCTACCGCAGTGAGCGTCGGGGAGAGCGTCGAGGAGCGGAACAAGAAGACCATCCGCTCGGTCTTCGACACCTTCGTCAACCGGGGCGACTTCTCCATCGTCGACCGGATCTACAGCCCCGACATGATCGACCACCAGCCCCTGCCGGGAGCCCCCGAGGGGCTGGAGGGGGTCAAGTACACCATCGCGGGTCTGCGCGAGGGCTTCCCCGACCTGCACGTGACCATCGAGGACATGAGCGCCGCCGGGGACCACGTGGTCATCCACAACACCTGGCGCGGCACGCACTCGGGCGAGTTCCTGGGCATGCCGCCCACGGGGCAGTTCATCGAGTTCACGGGCGTGGTGGTGTGGCGGCTGCTGGAGAACGGGCTGATCGCCGAGCGCTGGGGCATCGGCGTGGAGTCCAACATGCTCTCGGTGCTGGGCATGCGGCGCCTGGCCCCGGCCGCGCGCGGGGCGGCCAAGGCGGCGGCCCGGCGGACGGTGAAGCCGGCGACCGTGGTGCTGGAGCTGCCGGCGGAGCGGGCGGCGCGCTGGAAGGACGTACAGGCGCAGCTCTCCGGCGAGCGCCTGCGGGAGTACGAGGCCTCCCGGCGCCGGGCGGGGATCCTCCAGGAGTCCTTCGCGGCGCAGCGGGTGGGCGACCGGGACGTGGTGGTCCTCCAGCTGGAGGCGCGCGATCCGGCCGGGGCGGCGAAGCGGCTGCGGGAGTCCGGGAACGCCTTCGACGTGTGGCTGCGCGGGGAGACGGGCGAGGTCTTCGGGAGCGATCCGTACGCGGCGCTGGCCGAGGGCGGGGCCGCGGAGCAGGGGCACGGCTGGTCGTCGGTCACCGCCGAACTGGTGGCGGGCGGCTGAGCACCCGACGCTTCGTCAGGTCGGCTGTCTAGCTTAGGTATTGACTCTTTCATTGCTAGTTCTCAAGAGCTATCACTGCTAGAGTTTCTAGGGATGAAAACTACCCGGGGAAGGCGTGGATGATGCGGCAACGAAAGCTCGGCAGCCAGGGGCTGGCGGTCTCCGAGCAGGGGCTCGGATGCATGGGCATGACCTTCGCCTACGGGCCCGCCGACGACCAGGAAGCCCTGCGCACGGCCCACCGGGCCCTCGAACTCGGCGTGAACCTCCTCGACACCGCGGACTTCTACGGACCGCACTCCAACGAGGAGTTCGTCGCCCGGGTCATCGCGGGCCGCCGGGACGAGGTCGTCGTCTCCTCCAAGGTCGGCAACGAGGTCAGCCCCGACGGGCAGATCACCGGCAAGCTCAACGGCCGCCCCGAATACATCCGTTCCACCGTCGAAGGCAGCCTGCGCCGGCTCGGCACCGACCGCCTCGACCTCTACTACCTGCACCGCGTCGACCCCGACGTGCCCGTCGAGGAGAGCTTCGGCGCCCTCGCCGATCTGGTCGCCGCCGGAAAGGTCGGCTACCTCGGCATCTCCGAGGCCTCCGCCGCCACCATCCGCCGCGCCCACGCCGTCCACCCGCTGAGCGCCGTCCAGACCGAGTACTCGCTCGCCACCCGCGACGTCGAGGCCAACGGCGTCCTGGAGACCGTCCGCGAACTCGGCATCGGCTTCGTCGGCTACAGCCCGCTCGGCCGCGGCCTGCTCACCGGGCGCATCCGCACCCTCGACGGCCTCGCCGAGCACGACTTCCGCCGGATCGCGCCGCGCTTCCAGAAGGAGAACCTCGACGCCAACCTGCACGTCGTCGAGCAGCTGGAGGCCCTCGCCACCGCCAAGGGCATCACCACCGGCCAGCTCGCCCTAGCCTGGGTGCTCGCCCAGGGTGAGGATGTCGTGGCCATCCCCGGCACCAAGCGGGTCACGTACCTGGAAGAGAACATCGCCGCGTCCGCCGTCGCGCTCGACGCGCAGGACCTCGCGGCCCTCGACCGGATCGCCCCCCACGGCAGCCTGGTGGGAGACCGCTATCCCGCGGGCGCCATGGCCACGCTCGACGGCTGAGAAACGGCCCGGCCGAGCGACGGCCCGGCGGCCGAGCAACGGCCCGCGAACCCGCGAATCCGCGCATCCCAAAGGTGAGTGAGTGCGATAACCATGGCGAACATCACGATCATCGGCGGCGGCCTCGCCGGACTGACCGCGGCGATATCCGCCGCCGAGCAGGGCGCCCGCGTCACCGTTCACGAGGCGCACGCCCACCTGGGCGGCCGCTCCCGCTCCGCCACCGGGCCCTACGTCACCAACGACGGCCCCCACACCTTCTTCGACAACGGCCCCTGCTGGAACTGGCTGCTCCAGCGCGGCCTCGCCGGCAACTACGTCCGCCTCTCCTTCCACGAGTGGACGCGGATGCGCTTCCGCCACCAGGGCAAGCTGCGCATGACACTGCCCGGCGGCTACATGAAGATGACCTGGATGCACCGGGACATCGAGGTCCCCATCGACCGGTCCTTCCAGGACTGGGCCAGTGAGCGCTTCGAGCAGCAGACGGTCAACGAAGCCCTCGGCTTCCTCGGCCCGATCCTCTTCGACGGCGACCCCGGCCGGCTCTCCGCCGCCTTCGTCTGGGAGCGGCTGCTGCGCGTCGGCACCCCCCGCTTCCCGCTCCCGAGCCGGTACTTCATCGGCGGCTGGGGCACGGTCATCGACCGCATGGAACGCCGGGCCAAGGCCCACGGCGTCGTCATCGAGACCAACTCGCGCCTGACCGAACTGCCCACCGACGGCCCGGTCATCGTCGCCACCTCGCTCGCCGCCTCCCGCGGTCTGCTGGGCGACCCCACCCTCGACTGGCCCAGCGGCACCGCGGCCCTGCTCGACATGGCCGTCACCCACTCCAAGAAGGACGGCAACGTCTCCTTCGACATGGACGAGGGCGGCTTCACCTCCCAGTACTCCGACCACGACCCCTCCCTCGCGCCCAAGGGACAGGCCCTCTTCCAGGGCCAGATGCCCATCCGCCCGGGCGAGACGAAGGCCGGGGCCCTGGCCCGCCTGGAGAAGCTCTTCGACCTCACCACCCCCGGCTGGCAGGACCGCATCCAGTGGCGCCGCGAGGGAGTCTCCCGCGGCCGCACCGGCGCCCTCGACCTGCCCGGCCTCAGCTGGCGCGACCGCCCCGCCATCGACCGCGGCGACGGCGTCTACCTCATCGGCGACGCCGTCGCCGCCCCCGGCATCCTCGCCGAGACCTCCATCAACAGCGCCCTGCACGCGGCCGAACTCGCCGTCCGGGCCCAGCCGGTGACGCGCCGCCGCCCGACCGGTGCCCAGGCGGTGAGCCGGTCCGTCCTCTCGGCCCACTCCACCCTGTAACTCGACCCTGTAAGGGGGCGCACCACCCATGAGAATCACGCTGTCCGAGCGCGGTACCCCGGACTGGCTGGTCGCCAGGGAGATGGCCCGCGGGGTGTTCGCCAAGCAGTACCAGGCGACCATCAACCCGGACCCCGACGGTTTCCTCGCCTTCTTCGAAGAGGACGAGAACGGCCGCGAACAGGTCCTCGCCTGCGCGGGCCTCTCCTTCCCCGAGGACGAGCCGATCCTGCTGGAGCGCTACCTCGACGCCCCGATCGAAGAGGTCATCGCGGCCGAGGTGGGCGACCCCGTCGGCCGCCACCAGGTCCTCCAGATCGGCAACATCGCCTCCATCCGCGCCTCCGCCGGCGGCGAGATCATCAAGTCGATCCCCCTGGTCATGGCCTGCCTCGGACGCCCGTACGCGGTGATGACGATGACCGGCCGGCTCGCCGAGCTCATGCAGCGCCTCGGCTGCGTCTTCCACCCCCTCGCGGACGCCTCGCCCGACCGGCTGGAGCCGGAGGAGGTCGCCTCCTGGGGCTCGTACTACGACACGCGGCCCATGGTCGGCTACGCCAAGGCGGTCGACCAGAGCACCCTGCTGCTCGCCGCCATCGGCCGCTACTGCTTCGAATCCGTCGACATGCGGCTGCTCAGCAACCGCCCGCAGGCGAAGGTGCTCTCCCGTGCCGCATGACAACGAGCCCGTCTCCCTCGCCCAGGGCCTCCTGGACCGGGCCGGCAGCGACGCCGTCATGGTCCGCGTCCTGTCCGGCGAGGGCGGTACGGGCACCACCTGGAGCTACCGCGAGATCATCGGCGCGGCCCTGGTCCTCGCCGGGCACCTGGAACGCTGGGCCGCCGCGCACGGCCGCCCCGCCAAGGTCGGGCTGCTCGCCGAGAACTCCCCCGAGTGGGTCGTCGCCGACCTCGCCGCCCTCTTCGCCGCCGCCGTCGAAGTCCCGGTCCCCACCGCCTTCGCCGCCGAACAGGCCGCCTCCCTCCTCGACACCGCGGACCTCTGCTACGTCGACGACGGCGGCGCCCGCGCCCTGGCCCGCTGGGCCGCCGACAGCGGGCCCGGCGTCCTCCCCGACAGCTGCCCGGTGACCGCCGTCGACATCAAGGCGCTGCTCGCCGAGACCCCGGCGGCCGGCATCCCCCACCCCGCGGTGCCCGCCGAGGACGCCGTCATCAAGGTGATCCACACCTCCGGCACCACCTCCGCCCCCAAGGGCGTCCAGATCCGCCGCCACGGCCTGGACGCGCTCCTGACCTCCCTGCGGGCCCGCACCGAGAGCGCCGTCTTCGAGCGCTACCTCTCGATCGTCCCGCTGAGCCTGCTCATCGAACAGGTCGCCGGGCTCTACATGCCCTTCCTGGCCGGCGGCTCGGTCTCCTTCCTGCCGCCCGGCACCGCGCTCGTCGGCACCGCCGCCGACGCCGCCCCCCGGATGCTGAGCCTGCTGCGCCAGGCTCGCCCCACCGCCCTGGTCGTCCCGCCCACCGTCGCCGGACTCTTCCTCGCCCTCAGCGACCAGCAGCCCGGCGAGAGCATCCCCGAGCGGCGCCGGCGCATCTTCGGGCACGAGGGCTCCGTCTTCATCGCCTGCGGCGGCGCGCCCGTGCCCGCGGAGATCCTCCAGCGCCTCGACGCCTACGGGGTCACCGTCCACGAGGGATACGGACTCAGCGAGAACTCCTCCGTGGTCTCCTGGAACTTCCCCGGCCAGGTCCGCTTCGGCACCGTCGGCCGCCCCCTGGACCACGTCCAGGCGGAACTCGCCGAAGACGGCGAACTGCTGATCCGCAGCACCTCCCTCTTCGCCGGCTACACCCGCGAGGACCCCTCCAGCGTGGTCGTCGACGAGCAGGGACGGCTGCACACCGGCGACCTCGCCGAGATCGACGAGGACGGCTACCTGCGCATCACCGGCCGCAAGAAGAGCATGGTGATCACCTCCAGCGGCCGCAACGTGTCCCCCGAATGGGTGGAAGCGCGCTACCGCGAGCTCGGCTTCGTCCGCGAAGCCGCCATCGTCGCCGACGGGCTCGACCAGGTGCACGGCCTCTTCGTCATCGAGGCCGGCCTCGACCAGGACACCGCCCGCGCGCGCATCGACGCCTTCGGCACCGAACGCCTCTCCGGCATCGAACGCGCCGCCGTCGTCCACCTCATGTCCGAGGACGACCCCGAGTACGCCACCTGCTTCACCGTCACCGGACGCCCGCGCCGTGACGTCATCCGCACCCACGTGCTGCGAGGGCACCAGAGCGCCCCGGCCGGGGACACGACCGAGGAGAAGGCATGAGCACGGCAGTGAGAACCGCAGTGAGCACCGCAGTGAAGACCACCCCCTACGGCACCGGCAGCGGCCTGCTGGTCGAGCCCGTCGACGGCGGCAGCCTCGCGGACATCGACCCCACGACCCTGCGCGCCCTGCTCGCCGAGGCGGGATTCCTGCTGCTGCGCGGCTTCACCCCCTCCGACATGGACTCCTTCACCGCCCTGGTGCAGGCCACCTCCACCTCCACCACCCTGGACCCGGCCCGCGACTTCTACTCGGAGGTCGCCCAGAAGGTCGACGCCGGATTCGCCGAGGTCGGCCTGCACACCGAGAACGGCAACAGCCCCTTCCGCGCCCACGTCGCCTGGTTCTTCTGCGAGAAGGCCGCCTCCTCCGGCTCCCAGACCACCGTCTGCGACGGCTACCGCGTCTGGGACGCCCTCAGCCCCGAGGCCCGGGGCGCCTTCGCCGCCCAGGACATCGTCTACAGCCGCTACGTCGGCGAGCAGCAGTGGCGCGCCATGGCCCACCACCTGCTCGGCAAGACCAAGCCCGCCGAGGACATCCAGGTGGAGGAACTCCTGGCGCTGGCAAGCCAGTTGCCCGGCACCGAAATCCAGGCCGAGGCGGACGGCGGCATCCGCTACGCTTTCCGCACCCCCGCCGCCGCAAGCACCGTCTTCGGCGAGCGGCGCTCGTTCGCGAACAGCATCCTCGGCCCCTCCTTCAACTACGAGAAGCCGACGATCACCTTCGCCGACGGGACCGAGCTGTCCGCAGAGCTGCTGGCCGAAGTCGAGTCGGTGACCGCACGGATCACCGAGAACCTCGAATGGCGGGACGGCGACGCCGCCGTCATCGACAACACCCGGGTCATGCACGGCCGCCGCGCCATCACCGACCCGAACCGGACCATCTACAACGCCCTGAGCTACATCGAGGCCACTGCCGCCTGACCGGACTGCGCCGCTCCCGGCCGCGGGGCCGGGAGCGGCGGGCCCACCCGAGAGGGAGCCATGAACACCGAGAAGAACGCACCCCGTATCCAGGACCAGGCAGCGGCCGCGTCCCCCGGGGAACCGGGAACCGACACCCCGCCCGACCCCCGGCGATGGCGCCTGCTCGTCTTCGTCGCCCTCGCCCAGTTCATGGTGCTCCTCGACACCACCGTGGTGAACCTCGCGCTGCCCGCCATCCAGTCCGACCTCAAGGCGACCGCCACCGGCATCGAATGGGTGCTGACCAGCTACATCCTGTGCTTCGGCGGCCTGATGCTGCTCGGCGGCCGCACCGCCGACCGCTGGGGGCGCCGCCGTACGTTCCTGCTCGGCGCGGTCCTGTTCACCGCGGCCTCCTTACTCTGCGGCCTCGCCGACGGCACCGGCCTGCTCATCGCCGCGCGCGCCCTCCAGGGGTGTGGCGCGGCGTTCCTGTCCCCGGCGGCGATGTCCCTGGTCACCACGATGTTCCCGCGGGGCAAGGAGCGCACCACCGCCCTCGCCATCTGGGCCGCGCTGGCCGGGCTCGGCGGCACCCTCGGCGTCATCGCGGGCGGCCTGATCACCGACAGCCTCAACTGGCGCTGGATCTTCTACATCAACATCCCCTTCGGGGTCGTCGCCGTCGTCGGCGTGCTGATCCTGGCGAGCGGCCGCACCGAGTCCACCAGCCGCTCCACGCCCGACGTGCTGGGCGCCGTCGCCGTCACCGGCGGACTGGCCTCCCTCGTGTACGCCATCGTCAACATCCAGGACAAGGGCTGGGGTTCCGTCCCGTACGTGCTGGTCCCGGCCGTCGCCGCGGTGGCCCTGCTGGTCGCCTTCGTCGTGGTCGAGCGCAAGGTCGCCGACCCGCTGATGCCGCTCCAGCTCTTCGCCACCCGCTCCCTGGTCACCGCCGGCGTCGGCCGCGTCCTGACCAGCGGGGTCCAGGCCTCCGTCCTCTTCCTGAGCAGCTACTACCTCCAGCGCAGCCTCGGCTACTCCACCCTGAAGTCCGGCTTCGCCTTCCTGCCGCTCGGCATCATCGCCATCCTGATCACCGCCCCGGCCACCCGGATCATGCACCGGTCCGGGCCCCGCCCCGTCTACCTCTTCGGCGCCATCGGTTCCGTGATCGGCCTGGTCCTGCTGACCCGGGCGCCGCACGACGGGAACTACCTCCTCGACGTGCTGCCCGCGCTGCTGGTCCTCGGCGCCTCCATGCAGTGCTGCGGCATCCCGGTCAACGTCCACGGGGTGTCCGACATCCCGCAGGAGCAGCAGGGCATCGCCTCGGGCGTCCTGGTCGCCGCCTTCCAGGTCGGCGCCTCGCTCGGCGTGGCGACCGTGGCCACCAGCGCCATGACCCGCACCAACGGCGAACTCGCCGACGGACGGATCCCCGCGATCGCCTGGGTGGACGGACTGCACCTGGGATTCTGGATCGCGGTGGGCATCGGCGTGCTCAACCTGCTGAACGCCTACTTCGGACTCCCCGGCAAGCGCCGCACCCGGCCCGCCGGAGCCCCCGCCGAAGCCGGCACGGCGGCCGCCGCCGCGCCGAGCACCACCACCGTCTGACCCCCTCGCCCTGACCACCCCCCCGGACACCAAGGAGAGGCATCCGATGGCACGCCCCGGAGACACCCTGCAGCTCGGAAAAGACCGGCTCACCTTCCTCACCACCGCCTCCCAGACCAACGGCGCCTACGTCGAGGTCGAGGTCGAGTACGCCCCGGCCGTCCTGAAGCCGCCCGTCCACTACCACCCCAAGCAGACCGAGGTCATGCAGGTCCGCGGCGGCCGGATCGTCCTCCAGCTGGACGGTGTCGAACACGAGTACACCGAGGGCGCCGAGTTCTACATCCCGCCGGGCGTGCGCCACTCCATGTGGAACCCGGGCCCCGAGACCACCCGGATGGTCTGGCGCACCACCCCCGCCTACCAGACCGAGAAGGTCTTCGAGACGCTGTGGGGCCTGGCCAACGAAGGCCGGCTCAGCGCCTCCGGACCCGCCCTGCAGATGCCGCTGCTCGCCCTCGGCTTCCGCGACGAGTACCGCGTCGTCACCGGCCGGCCCTTCGCCCTCGACATGGCGCTGTGCACCCTGCTCGCGCCGGTCGGCCTGGCCTGCGGATACCGCCCCTCCTACAAGCCCCCGCAGCAGCAGCGCACGGAGCCGGCCCGCGCCCACGCCTGACCGGCCGCCGATCGGCCCCCCGGCCCCCCGTCCGACCGACCGGCCCGTCCGCCCTGGCGTTCGAGCGGGACACGAGGCCGCGGCCCTAGCGTCTGCGACATCAAGCCGGTCGACGCGCGGAGGAACGGTCATGGCCACCGAACAGCACGAATTCACCCTGCCCGGCGCGGATCTCCCGCAGCCCGACGCCGACCTGCGCAAGCGGCGCGAGGCCGTCGTCCTCGCGCACACGGTCGCCGAGATCGCCTGGGACATCGACGGCGTCCTGGCCACCTTCCCGCGCGGCGGCATCTACCGCATCCAGGCCTTCGAGGAGGGCCCGCTGATCGGTGAGGAAGCCATCAAGAAGGGCTACTTCGCCGACCTCAAGGCGGCCTTCCCGAACCTGGAGCACGACCTGCACCACGTCCACCACACCCCCACCGCCGTGATCCTGGAGGCCCAGGCCCGCGGCAAGCAGGAAGCGGACTACCGGGGCATACCCAACCTCGGCAAGTCCATCGACGCCCCCGTCGCGGTGTTCTTCCACTTCGACGGGGACGTCCTGGTCGACGAGACGCTGTACTTCGACATGGCGACCTTCCAGCGCCAGCTCGCCTGACCTCCCCCGCACGCGCCGGACCCGAGCCACCCTCCCCGTTCCGGGGAGGGTGGCTCCGTGCGTCCCCGGGTCCACCACGAATCGAGGAGGGCTGTAGTCCGGTTCCGTAGCGTCGTGAGCGCCGAAACGGCCTGTGTCACGGATGAGTTATGAGCATCTCCTACTGACATTGCCTCCAGAAAGGATGCTCGGATGAGCACCGTCAACCCCCCAGCCTCGGCCGGTGGAGCAAAGGGGGTGGTCTTCTGGGCCATCCTCACCACGAGCCTCGCCTCCTTCATGGCAGGGCTGGACAACCTCGTGATCATCACGGCGCTGCCCACCATCCGGGAGAAACTCGGCGGCAGCCTGACCGATCTCGAATGGACGGTCAACGCCTACACCCTGTCCTTCGCGGTCCTGATGATGTTCGGTGCCGCCCTCGGTGACCGCTTCGGCCGTCGCCGGATGTTCGTCCTCGGCCTGCTGCTCTTCACGGGCGCCTCGGCCGCCGCGGCGCTCGCGCCCGGCATCAACGAACTCATCGCCTTCCGCGCCATCCAGGGCGCCGGCGCGGCCATCATCATGCCGCTCTCCGTCACCCTGCTGACCGCCGCCGTCCCCGCCGAGAAGCGCGGTACGGCACTCGGCATCTGGGGCGCCGTCAACGGCCTGTCCATCGCGGCCGGCCCGCTCGTCGGCGGTGCGATCGTCGAGCACATCTCCTGGCAGTGGATCTTCTGGCTGAACGTGCCCATCGGCCTGGCCCTGGCCCCGATGTCCTGGCGCAAGCTCGCCGAGAGCAAGGTCGCGAACTCGCGGCTCGACGCCGTCGGCACGATCCTCGCCAGCATCGGCCTGTTCGGCATCGTCCTCGGCCTGATCAAGGGCCACGGCGACGGCTGGACCTCACCCGTCGTCCTCGCCTCCCTCATCGGCGGCGTCGCGGTCATGGGCGTCTTCGTGGTCTGGGAGAACAAGACCGCCCACCCGATGGTCCCCATGCGCCTCTTCAAGATCCGGGCCTTCACCGCGATCAACCTGGCCGGCACCCTGATGTCGGTGGGCATGTTCGGCGCGATCTTCCTGATGACCCAGTTCCTCCAGAGCATCCAGGGCTACAGCGCCATGGAAGCCGGCGTCCGGCTGCTCGCCTGGACCGCGATGCCGATGGTCGTCGCCCCGATCGGCGGCATGGTCTCCGACAAGATCGGCGGCAAGCCCGTCGTCACCCTCGGCCTCGCGATGATGACCGGCGGCATGGTCTATTGGGCCTTCATCCTCGAACCGAACGTCTCCTACGTCGCCCAGCTGCCCTCCCTGATGATCTGCGGCGCCGGCATGGCCCTCTTCTACGCACCGCTGATGAACCTGACCATGGGCTCCGTCAAGGAAGAGGAACAGGGCATCGCCTCCGGTGTCACGGCCGCCACCCGTGAGGTCGGCGCGGCGCTCGGCGTGGCCCTGCTGGCCTCCATCTTCAGCGCCAACGGCGGCTACGCCTCCCCGCAGAACTTCGTGGACGGGCTCGTCCCCGCCATGTGGGTCGGCGCCATCGGGGTGGCGCTGGCCACCCTGTCCATGCTGATCGCCCCCGGCAAGGGCAAGGGCGTACAGCCCGCCGCCGCGCCGGTGGCCGAGCGCTCCGCGCCGGCGGTGCCGTCACAGGCCGCGCCCGCCGTCTCCGGCGGCAAGAAGTCCGCGGAGAAGCCGGCCCCCGCGCCGGTGCGCTGACGACCGGTCCGCTCCCGTACGACCCGATGGCCCCCGCGTCCGACCGCGGGGGCCATCGGCCGTGCCCGGCGCGCTCCACCCCGGTTCGAGCGCGGCCGGAGCCGGTGCCCCGAGGATCGGACGGCCCGCTGTTCACGCCGCCGACAACGAACCGAGGAAGCATGGCAATCGAGGAGATGAAGGTCCGGGACGCCTTCCGGATCACGCCGTCGCAGCTGACCGACAACCGTGGCCGCTTCTTCGAGGCCTGGCGGATCGGCGAACTCACCGAACTGAGCGGCCAGCCCTTCACCGTCAAGCAGGTCAACTTCTCGGTCTCCTCGCGGAACACCCTGCGGGGCATCCACGGCACCACCCTGCCCCCGGGCCAGGCGAAGCTGGTGACCTGCGTGCGCGGCGCCGCCCTGGACGTGGTGGTCGACCTGCGCGTCGGCTCGCCCACCTTCGGCATGTTCGACACCACCGTGCAGGAGGCCGAGTCGGGCATCGGCGTCTACCTCGCCGACGGCCTCGGCCACGCCTTCCTCGCGCTCACCGACGACACCTGCATGAACTACCTCTGCTCCGAGGAGTACGTACCGGGCACCATGGTCGACATCCAGGCCCTGGACCCCGCCCTCGGCATCCCGTGGAACACCTCCGAGCCGCTGGTGCGCTCCGAGAAGGACGCGCTCGCCCCGACCCTGGCCGAGGCCGTGGCGCTGGGCCTGCTGCCCACGTACGAGCAGGCCGTCGCCTCCTACGGGCCCGGCCACCGCCCGTGACGGACATCGCCGTCCTCGGCTCCGGGGCCGTCGGCACCAGCCTCGCCACCGGGCTCGCCGCCGCCGGCCACCGGGTGCTGACCGGCTCCACCCGGCCGGATCGCCCCCGCCCCGCCGACGACCCGGCGCCGGCCGCGGGCGTCCGCTTCACCGGCCACGCCGAGGCGGCCGAACACGCCTCGATCGTCTTCAACACCACCCCCGGCGAGGTCTCCGTCGCCCTGCTGCGCGACCTCGAACCCGCCCTGCGCGGGCGGGTCCTGGTGGACGTGTCCAACGCCGCCGAACGCAGCCCCGAGGGGTTCCCCGTCGCCCCCCTCTACCCGCACAGCAGCCTCGCGGAGGAGATCCAGCGGGTCCTGCCCCGGACGAGGGTGGTCAAGGCCCTCAACACCATGGACCACTCGGTGATGACCGCCCCGCGGATCCTGCCCGCCCCCGCCACCGCCTTCCTCTCCGGCGACGACCCGCACGCCAAGGAGGAACTGTCGGCGCTGCTCGGGGACCTCGGCTGGCCGCGCGCATGGATCCTCGACCTCGGCGGCCTCTACACCGCACGGGCGCTGGAATGGACCGTCCTGATGCTGGGCCCCTTCATCACCCGGCACGGCTTCGTCCCGTTCGGCCTCTCCATCGCGCACTGAACGGCGCCGGCTCGCCCCCCCGCCGGGGAGGGGAAACCGGACAGGTGCGACGTCGTGCGATGGACATGAGCGGCCCCGTCCTGTTCCCTGTGCCCGCCGAGAGCAGGGGGGCGAACGGGCATGGCGAGGACAGGACGTCCGCAAGGGGCACCGAGGGGCCGCTCGCAAGCGGCCAACGAGTTGGCCGGGCTGCTGCGGGACGTGACACGCGGCATGACGGTGCGGGAACTCGCCCAGCGCTTCGGGGGCGGCAAGACGGCCTGGAGCGAATACCGCTCCGGTGCCCGGGTGATCCCGCTGGGCCGCCTCGGCATCGTCGTCGAGGACCGCGTCCGTGATCCCGGCCGCGGGCGGGAGCTGCTGGCCCGGGCCCGGCGGCTGCACGGGCAGGCGCTGACCGCGCAGGCGGAGGCGGAGGCGGGTGCGGAAGCCGGTGGGCAGGCGGAGGCGGGAGCCGAGGGCGCGGTGCCGTCCGGGCTGGAGGAGGCGCTCCGCCGCGCGCAGGACGACCTCGCCGCGTCCGGGCACCTCGTGGAGGGGCTGCTGGCGCTGATGACGGCGCTCCGGGACCAGGCCGAAGCCGCCCCGCAGGGTCCGGACCACCCGGTCGGCCCGGAGGACGGGGGCGCCTCCGCCGCTGCGGCCGCCGAGCCCCTGCGGGTGCGGCCCGAGCAGGCGCTCGACCAGCTGATCGCCGCGCGGGAGGCGGGGGAAGCCGTACGGCGGGCAGTGGCCGAAGCCGAAGCCCGCGCGCCGGACCAGGGTGCCCGGCCGGACCGGATGCTCCCGGCACTCCCGCCCGCGGACCCGCCGCCGCTCGGCGACGGCGGTGGCCGCGCCCCGCTCCCGGCCACCGCGCACCGGGCGGTATCCGTCGAACTGGTCCGGCTGCACCACCTCGTGGCCCAGCAGCGCGAGGACGCGCACTGGCTCTGGGAGCGCACGCGGGCCGGCCGGGAGCGTTCCGCCGCCCTGGAGGGGGTCGTTCTGGACCGCCTGGACCGCCTCGGCCCCGCCCCGCTCGACCGTGTCGACCGGCTTCCCGTGGTCCCCGTACGGGCCCCGCTCCCCGTCCCCGTGCCGCCGCGGCCACCGGCCGGCGGGCCCCTGCTCGCGGTGCTGGCGATCTGTACCGTCCTCGTCGTCGTCGCCGCGGTGGCCCTCACCGGGGTCCTGCTCGGCCGCCAGCGCACCGTGTCCGCGAACGGCGCGCCGCAGGCGCGGCCCCACTCGCGCCCCCTCGCCCCGAGCGCCGCCCCGACACCGTCCGCGTCCGCGTCCGCCACGCCGTCCCCGTCCGCGATGCCGACGCGCGCCCCCGCGCCCGTACCGCCGGCCCCGCCGCGGACCCCGCCCGCCACGGCGGGTTCCACCACGGCTCCCACCGCCGTCGCGCCACCGCCCGCGCGGCAGTCCGCGGGCAGCGCCTACGCCGTATCGCCGGACCACCGCACGGTGCTGCGGTGGACCGCCCGGGACGGCGCCTGGAAGGTGATCGGCCCCGCGGCCGACCAGGTCTACGCCGGGGCCGCCGGGGTCTTCACCACCAGCGCCGGCGACGGCCGGATCCTCAAGTACGACGAGCCGTCCAGCACCTGGTCCCAGATCGGAAACCCCGGCGAGCAGTTCGTCGTGGCGGGGGAGGCCCTCTACGCGATCACCGAGCAGCGCAACGCGGTGATGCGGTGGACCGGCCGGGGCGCGGAGTGGATCCCGATCGGCGGCGCGGCCACCCGGCTGTACGCGGGCGGCGCCGGCCTCTTCGCGACCAACCCGCAGACGGGCGGCCTGTTCCGCTACTCCGGGTACGGCTACGCGTGGCTGGAGGCGGGCGGCCCCGGCTCCGACTTCGCCGTCGGACCCGACTTCGTCGCCCGTATCTCCCCCGACGGCCAGGAGATCTGGCAGGGCGATGCCAAGGGCAGCAACTGGCGCCGGATCGGCGGTCCGGCACGGAACCTGTACGCGGGCGGCGCCGGGCTCTTCGCCGTCGACGCCGCCACCGGGCAGATCCTCGCGTACGGCGGGACGCCGGGGGTGTGGAGTCCCATCGGCGGCGCGGGCGTCGGCCTC
The DNA here is from genome assembly GCF_040611795.1 of Streptomyces sp. NPDC006529. Lineage (NCBI taxonomy): Bacteria > Bacillati > Actinomycetota > Actinomycetes > Kitasatosporales > Streptomycetaceae > Streptomyces > Streptomyces sp. NPDC006529. Next base: position 59,543 of record NZ_JBEXPB010000010.1, read on the forward strand.
GCGGTGGGCCCCGACTCCGTCTACCGCGTCGACGGCCGCCTGGAGGTCTCCCGCTGGACGGGCGGCGGGACCGGGTGGACTCCGCTGGGCTTCACGGCCGGCTCCATCACCGCGGCGGACTGAGCGCGTTGTCCGGCGGACAACCCCGTTGTCCGCCGATCGCACCGCCCGCCACCTGCGCGAACGCCTCCGGGCCCGGGCGGCCAAAGCGCGCCCGCCGCCAGTCTTCGGGGCGAGCGGTGCCGACGGTGCTCCGCTCCCGGGCCGGCCGGTCCGTACGGGGACGATTGCGTGGACCGGCCGGCCCGCCCCGATGACGATGGGAGACTTCGTGTCCTTGTTTCGTACACGGCTGACGGCGCTCGGTCTGGCGCTCCTCGGCGCGGTGGCCCTCGCGGGCCCGGCGGACGCCAGCATCCGCTCCGCGGCGCCCGCCTCCGCGCACGCCGACTTCTCGGCCCAGGCCCGGGCCGCCGGTCTGGATGAGGGCCGGGCGGCGGAACTCCAGCGCCGGATCGACACCGAACTGGCCGCCACCGGCGGCCGGCAGGTGGCCGCGAACACGATCGCGGTGGAAGGGAAGGGCGTCATGGTCCTGCCCCTGCCCGGCGAGCAGCGCGCCAGGAACCTGAACGCCCGGGGGACCGACGGGGCGTTCGCGGATCCCTGCGCGCGGGGCTGGGTGTGCCTGTATCCCGGCCCCGAGTACACGGGAACCATGTGGGGGCTCTACGACTGCGGCAAGGTGGCCATCGGGTACAGGGGCACCGGGTCCTGGTACAACAACCAGCCCTCCAAGTACCGCGTGAAGTTCTACGGTCACGACGGCAAGCTCGGCTGGACCTCACCCGGCGGACCCGTCGGTGACCCGTACGCGTCCTGGGACTGGGTCGGCTACGTGAGCCCCTGCTGACCGCGAACACCCGCCCGCGCACCCGCGGCTGAGGCGCGCAGCGCCCTCGGCCCGGTGGGGAGGCCATCCGCCTCCCCACCGGGCCGAGGGCCTCGCCCGGTCGCACCGCGCCCTAGGTCGGCGCCAGCACCCGCGCACCTGTCAGCGCCGGCATCGCCGCCGCCAGCGCCTCGCGCCAGTCCCGGATCACCTCGATGCCCGCCGCCTCCCAGCGGCCGCGCTCCAGCACGCTGTACGCGGGCCGCCGCGCACCCGGCAGGGGGCCGACGAGGGGCCGGACCCGTCCCGGATCCGCGCCCAGCAGCCGGAACACCTCGCGCGCCAGCTCCAGCCGGGTGCAGTCGCCGCCGCTGGTGGCGTGGTAGATGCCGGGCGCCGCGCCGAGCCGGGCCGCCCGGCCCAGCGACACCAGCCGGTCGGCGACGTCCACGCTCCAGGTGGGCTGACCCCGCTGGTCCTCGACGACGTCGACGAACTCCCGCTCCCGCTCCAGCCTGATCATCGCAGCGACGAAGTTGTCGCCGCCCTCCCCGTAGAGCCAGGCCGTCCGCACGACGAACCCGGTCCACGGCAGCAGCCGCAGCACCGCCCGCTCACCCTCCAGCTTGCTGCGCCCGTACGCGGTCCGCGGCGCGGGCGGCGCGTCCTCCGGGTACGGCACGCGCGCCTCGCCGGAGAACACGTAGTCCGTGGACACGTGCAGCAGCAGCGCCCCGAACTCCCCGCACGCGCTCGCCAGGTGCAGCGGCGCCGCGCCGTTGACGTGCCGCGCCTGCGACTCGTGCGTCTCCGCGGCGTCGACGTCCGTGTACGCCGCCGCGTTGACCACCACCACCGGCCGGTGCGCCGCGATCGCCGCGCGCACCGCCCGCCGGTCGCGCACGTCGAGTTCCGCGCGCCCCAGGCACACGGCCGGCTGCCCGGCCGCCTCCAGCGCCGCCCGCAGGTCCCGGCCGAGCAGCCCGTCCGCGCCCGTGACCAGCCACTGGCTCACAGGGCGGCCTTCTGCTTCAGCGGCTCCCACCAGGCGCGGTTCTCCCGGTACCACGCGAAGGTCTCGGCGAGACCCTGCCCGAAGTCCTTGCGGGGCCGGTAGCCCAGCTCGGTGGAGATCTTCGTGCAGTCCACGGAGTAGCGCAGGTCGTGCCCGAGCCGGTCGGCGACGTGCTCGACCCGGTCCCAGCCCGCGCCCGCCAGGTCCAGGAGCAGGGTGGTCAGCTCCTTGTTGCTCAGCTCGGTGCCGCCGCCGATGTTGTACACCTCGCCCGCGCGGCCGCCCGTGCGCACCAGCTCCAGGCCCTGGACGTGGTCGTCGATGTGCAGCCAGTCGCGGACGTTGAGCCCCTCCCCGTAGAGCGGCACGCGCAGTCCGTCGAGCAGGTTCGTCACGAACAGCGGGATGACCTTCTCCGGGAAGTGGTGGTGCCCGTAGTTGTTCGAGCAGCGCGTCACCCGCACGTCCAGGCCGTGCGTCCGGTGGTACGACAGCGCCACCAGGTCCGAGGAGGCCTTGGAGGCGGCGTACGGCGAATTCGGCCTCAGCGGATCGGTCTCCGGCCAGGACCCCTCGGCCACCGACCCGTACACCTCGTCGGTGGACACGTGCAGGAAGGGCACGGGCCCGCCGGGGCGGCGCAGCGCCGCGTCCAGCAGGGTCTGCGTCCCGAGCACGTTGGTCGTGATGAACTCGGCCGCGCCCAGGATGGAGCGGTCCACGTGCGACTCGGCGGCGAAGTGCACGACCTGGTCGTGCCCGGCCACCAGCTCGGCGACGAGCGCGACGTCGCAGATGTCCCCCTGGACGAACCGGAACCCGGGGTGCGCGCGCACCGGGTCGAGGTTCGCGGGATTGCCCGCGTAGGTGAGCTTGTCGAGCACGGTGATCGCCACGTCCCCCGGGCCGGCGGGCCCGAGCAGCGTACGGACGTAGTGCGAACCGATGAACCCCGCCCCGCCGGTGACGAGGATGCGTGTGGCGTCTGTGGTCATGAGGAGATCTGCACCTTGCTGTGGTCGCCGAGGATGAGACGGTGGGCCGCGGGGACCCGGGGGGCGGGGGTCACCTCCACGTTGCGGCCGATGATCGAGGCTTCCACGCGGCTCGCGCCGCGCACCGAGGAGCCGTCCAGGATGATGGAGAACTCGATCTCGCTGTCGGTGATGGTGCAGTCGCGGGAGATCGACGTGAACGGCCCGATGTACGAGCCGGTGATCACGCTGCCCGCGCCGATCACGGCGGGGCCGACGATGCGCGAGTCCGTGACCTGGGCGCCTTCGTCGATCTGCACCCGGCCGATGATCTCACTCGCGGCGTCGACCAGGCCCTCGATGCGCGGTTCGGCGCGCTCCAGGACGGACCGGTTGACCTCCAGCATGTCGTTGACGTTCCCGGTGTCCTTCCAGTAGCCGGAGATCGTCGTGGACCGGACGTCGAGATCGGCGTCGATCAGCCACTGGAGGGCGTGGGTGATCTCCAGCTCGCCGCGCCAGGAGGGCTTGATGGCGCGCACGGCCTCGTGGACGGCGGGGGTGAAGAGGTAGACGCCGACGAGCGCGAGGTCGCTCTTGGGGACCTCCGGCTTCTCCTCCAGGCCCACCACGCGGCCGTCGGGGCCCAGCTCGGCCACGCCGAAGGACTTGGGGTCCGAGACCTGGGTGAGCAGGATCTGCGCGGTCGGGCGTTCCGCGCGGAAGGAGTCCACGAGGTCGGAGATGCCGCCGACGATGAAGTTGTCGCCGAGGTACATGACGAAGTCCTCGTCGGCGAGGAACTCCCGGGCGATCACGACGGCGTGGGCGAGGCCCAGCGGCGCGGTCTGCGGGATGTAGGTGACCTCGATGCCGAACTTGGAGCCGTCGCCGACGGCTTCGCGGATCTCGTCGGCGGTGTCCCCGACGACGATTCCGACCTCGGTGATGCCTGCGTCCGCGATCGCTTCCAGGCCGTAGAAGAGCACCGGCTTGTTCGCCACGGGCACGAGCTGCTTGGCGGATGTGTGGGTGAGGGGGCGCAGGCGGGTTCCGGCCCCGCCGGAGAGTACGAGAGCCTTCATGGCACCAGAGGCTAGAAGCGGCCACTTGAGCCGGGGTGGGGGTTCGGTGGGGGGTGCGGTGAGGGGTGCGGCGGGGCTCCGGTGGGGCCCGGTGGAGGGTCGCCGTGGACCGGTGCTCCAGAGGGGCTCCACCGGGAGTGCGGATCGTCGGTGTGCAGCGATCGGCGACGCGAGCCGTACAGAGAGGCAGACACACCCATGTCGGAGAACCACCGGGACCTCGTCCAGCGCTTCGTGGACATGATCAACAGCCACGACGTGAGCACGATGGCGGAGCACACCGCCGCCGACCACATCGACCACAACCCGATCGTCGCGGACGGCATCGAGGCGAACACGGCGTTCTTCCAGTCGATCTTCGACGCCTTCCCGGACGTCAAGGTCGTCGCCCACGACCTGATCGTCGACGGCGACCGCATCGCGGGCCGCTTCGAGTACTCGGGCACCCACCAGGGCCCCTTCTTCGGCATACCGGCCACCGGCCGCACGCTGAACTTCCAGTCGATCGACATCTGGCGCGTCGAGAACGGCCTGCTGGCGGAGCACTGGGACCAGCTGGACGTGGCGGGCATGTTCCACCAGCTGGGCGCGGACTTCTACGCGCTCCAGGGGGAGTAGCTCAGTCGGGGACCCGCGCGTGCGGAGGTCCGGGCCGGATGGATACCTCGTCCGGCCCGGACCTCTTTCACGTGGCCGCCTCAGCGGTCGTGGTGATGGTGGTGATGGTGGTCGTGTTTGTGGTTGTGATGGTGGTGGTCGTAGCCGCGGCAGTAGTCCCAGGTCCAGTACCAGTACCAGTCGTTGCAGTTATTGTGATCGCCGTGGCTGGTCGCCGCCGAAGCCGCCGAGGGCGCCGGTGCGGCGAATGCGGTGGAGGGCAGGAGCGCTCCACCTGCGGCCAAGGCGGTCGAGGCCGTGAGAAGGGCGATGCGCTGCATACGGGATGTGCGAGTCATGGTGATTCACCTCCGGTGAGACAGACGCTTTTCGTCTGTGTGGTCCCATGCATCGATTAGGCCCGTGCGCGCGCGCCGCGTCATGCCCCTGACGTTCGGGGCTTGACAGATCGGGGCGGCCCGGCTCAGTCGGCCAGGAGGTGGTCGGCCTTGCCCGCCTTGATGTCCCGGATCAGCTGGCGGAGGGCGTCCGTACTGTCGGTGAGGTACGAGGTCTCCGCGCCGGCGACGGCGATGTAGCTGTTGCCGTCGTCGTCCACCCCGATCCGGTAGCAGCTTGCCCCTTCGCCGCAGAAAGCTTCTTCCCAGACGATGTCGGCCATCGGTTGCCTCTCAGAGTTGACGGGCCAGTCGGTGGATGAAATCGCGGGACGCTTCCGGCGTCAGGCTGAGACGTTCCATCCAGTCCAGTTGGGCACGGTACTTGGACAACTGGGCCTCCGTGTGCAGGAAGTCTGGGCCGTGCGTGCTGTCGACCTGCACGGTGTCCAGCCGTGGGACGGGACCCTCCAGGTAGTTCACCGTCTGCCCGGCGCCGGGGAAGCCGCCCCCTTCGAAGGTCAGGACGCGCAGGACGACGTTCTCCCGCTCGGCCGCATCGGCAAGGTGCTCCAGCTGTGCGCGCGCCACCTTGCGGCCGCCGAACTGCATGCGCAGCCCCACGCCCACCCCCGGATCGCCGCCCACTGCGAGGCCCGGCGGCGGGCGGCGCTGCTCATGGCCGCGGTGGTGCGGTCGTGCGGCGGGGCCTGGGGCTTCGGTGAGTCCCGCGAGCCGGGCGGCGGGAACCGGACCTGGGCGCACCTGCCCCGGCGCGGAGCGGCTGACAACCTCCGCGCCTGACCCGGAAGGATCCTGTCACCCGGGCCAAGAGGACTTCGCCAGATCGGCTGTACAGGCCCGTGGCCCACAGGGCAGGCTCCTGCCCGTGAACCCCTTGGAAGCCCCTGGCTCTCGGCTCCCCACGTCGGCACGCCGGACTGTGATGAGGGCTGTGGGGGTCGTCCTGCTCCTGCTGTTCGTTCTTGCGCTGGCGCTGGTCGGCGTCTTCCTCTGGTGGCTGGGGGTGAGTCTCCCCGAGGGCCAGGCCAGGCGTATGGAACAGCAACTCGCGACCGACACACGATTGACCGGTCAAGCTCTCCAGCACCGTGCGCAGGACGGAACCCTGACGGATGACGAGCTGAAGGACGTCTCGCCGGGTCCATGGGCCATTCGGCGTGATGAACGGGAAATTCGCGTCGCCATGTCGTTTCTGGGGCCGAGGGCGGAGTACCAGTGCTGGTCCTTCACCCTCAAGACGCCCCTGGGGCCTCGGACGTCCGTGACCGCGCAGCCGGACGAGGCCGCATGCGACGTGCGCGTACCGTCGGCGTCGACTTCGCCGGCACCACGGTGACCCGGTTCTCTCCGGCTCAGGTGGCGGTCAGCAGGGCTGCCGCGGACTCTTCGGCCAGGTCCTCCGCGTGTGGGGGGAGGGGGCGGCCGGCGCGCAGGTGGCGGCGGACCAGGGACAGGGGCAGGTCGATCAGGGCCAGGATGACGCGGTCGTGGTCCCGGGGGCCTGCCGCGCCCAGGACGTCGGCGAGGAGGTGGAGGGAGTCGTACACGCGCGCGTTGCCCCGGTCCGCGCGCTCCTTGTGCTCCTCGGACCACTCGGCGCGGCCGAACTGGTCGGCGCCGTAGAGCAGGAGCGAGGCCTCCCGCGGGTGGGCGCGGCTCCAGGCGACGACGTGCCGGGCGGCCGCGCGGGCGGCTCCGTGGGGGTCGGGGGCGCTGCCGAGGGCGAGGAAGTAGCCCTCCTGGAAGCGCTCCACGGTGCGCAGCCAGACCTCAGCGAGCAGCGCCGTGCGGCCGGGGAGGCGGTGGTACATGGATCCGCTCGGCGCGCCGATCGCCTGGGCGACGGCGGACATGGTCACGCCCGCCGGTCCGGCGGAGGCGGCCAGTTGGACCGCGGCGTCGAGGATCTGGTCGGTGTCGAAGCGGGGTGGTCGCGCCATGAATCAGAGAGTACCCTCCACATTATTAGAGAGTGCTCTCTAATAATGTGGAGGGGAGGACGCCATGGGCGTCTACAACGTGCACGAGCGGCTGCTGGCCGCCAAGGCGAGCGAGGTGGGCGCGCTCGTCGACAGCCTGTCCGGTGGCGCCGCGGACCGGCTGTGGGCGCACCGGAAGTGGCCCGCGCTGGAATTCGACCGCCCCCTGGCGGTCGGTGCGACCGGTGGCCACGGGCCGGTCCGCTACGCGGTCACCGCGTACGTGCCCGGGACCTGGGCCCGCTTCACCTTCAGCGGGCCGCGCGGGTTCCACGGCTTCCACGAGTTCGCGGTGCTGCCCGTGGACGGGGAGCGCACCGTGCTGCGGCACACCCTCGCGATGAAGACCGGTGGACTGGCGCGCCTGACCTGGCCCCTGGCCTTCCGCGCGATGCACGACGCCTGCCTGGAGGACGCCCTGGACCGCGCCGAGCTCGCCTGCACGGGCACGGTGGCCCGTCCGGCCCGCTGGAGCCCGTACGTCCGCCTGCTCCGGGGGCTCGAACGCCGGGTCGGCGGTCCGTCGGCGTCGTGACGACGCGGGCGGCGGACTGCCTCCGCGCCTGAGCGGGGGCGTGCGCTACGGGGCGGGAGGGCCCCCGTACGCGACCCCGCAATGGGGCAGGCTGGGGCGCATGGAAGACATGAGCACCGCGGCGGAGCGCCCCCGCGGCGGCAGCGTGCCGCAGTCGGGCGCGACCGCGGAAGAGCTGCGCGCGGCCCTGGTGCGGATCGCCCCCGGCGTGGTCGCGACGTTCGACGCCGAACGCGCCACCGCCGTCGCCCTCACCAGTGCCCGTGCCCGGGAGCAGGGCAGCTCCGCGCCCGTGTGCCGCTTCCTGCGTCAGTGGGCCCTGTACGTCGCGATCGAACGCCACCCCGGGACGGCTGCCCGGCTGCGCCTGCTCGAAGACCGCGCGGCTCACGTCACCGAACCGGACGAGGCCCGGGCGATCGCTTCCGAGCTCGGCCGGATCCTCGACACGGCTGCCGCCGAGGCCGGTGTCCCTTGCGGCGGAGCCCAGGGAGTCAGTGGTCCGCCGCCGTCGTGGCGATCGTTTCCATCAGGCGGGCGTGGGTGAGGATCGCCTCCGCGTGCGGGGTGAAGTCCTCCGCGTCCAGGACCGCCGTCGCGAAGGTGCCAGCGATGTTCGTGAAGTGGTGGTCGGGGGACAGGGGGATCTCCCGCGTGCCGTCCGCGCGGTCCACGCGCAGGACCGGGGTGAAGTCGTCCGGGGTGCTGAAGGCGCGTTCCAGGCGCAGGCGGCCCTCGCTGCCCCAGAGGCCGTAGCCGCTGAGGTAGGCGTGCTCGACGCCGTACGCGAGGTGGGCGGCCGCGCCGGAGGGGGAGGTCAGCAGGGCGCTCCCGGCGGGCTGGGGACCGTACGCGCTGTCCGGGCGGACCTGCGCGCCCGCCACCCGCAGGTCCGGGCCCAGGAACAGCTGGGCCGCGCGCACCGGGTACGCCGCCACCTCCGGCAGGGTGCTCGCGCGCAGCCCGCCCGGGCGCAGCGGGATGCCGAACTCCGAGGTGAAGAGCTGGACTTCGCCGATCAGCCCGTCCGCCACCAGCTCCCGCACCCGCGCGTGCTGCGAGTGGTGCAGGAACATGAAGCTCTCCATGAGGAGCAGGCCGCTGCCGCGGGCCGCCGCGACCGCCTTCTCGGCGTCCGGCAGCGAGGTCGCGAACGGCTTCTCGCACAGCACGTGCTTGCCCGCCGCGAGCGCCCGCAGCGTCCACTCGACGTGCATCTCGGGCGGCAGCGGGATGTACACCGCGTCCACGTCCGGGCGCTCCAGCACCTTCTCGTAGCCCGCGAGGGGGACGCCGCCGAAGCGGTCGGTGAAGTGCCGTGCCTTCTCGATCGTGCGGCTGGCGATCGCGGTGACCTCGACGAGCGGCTGGCGCTGCATCGAGGGCAGCATGCGGCGTTCGGCGATGTCGGCGCAGCCCAACACGCCGACGCGCAGAGCCTTCCGCCCGCTCACAGCGCGTACGCTCCGCCCAGCGCCCAGGCCGCCCGCAGGCTGGTCAGGAGCGTCCGGGCCTCGATGTTCAGGTAGTTGCTGTGTTTGAGGAGCCCGGCGAGCTGCCCGGCCGTCACCCACAGGAAGTCCTCCGGTACGTCGACGGGGAACTCGTCCCCGACCTCCACCAGCGCGTACCGGTTGCCCGCGTGGTGGAAGCGGCCGCCCTCCTCGGACTGCACCGTGTCGTACAGCAGCCGCGACTTCGGCGCGGAGAGCACCATGTCGAGGTAGCGCGGCTGCCGCTCCCGGGGCAGGGTCAGCGCGCGGCCCGGCTGGCACTGCACGGTCGGGCCCAGCTCGGCGACGTCCAGGACGCCGGCCTCGGAGCGGGCCTGCGCCAGCAGGTGCGGTACGCCCCCGATCCGGCGGACCACGAAGGCGGCGAGCCCCTGCTCGGCGGGGGCGAGCAGCGGCTGGGTCCAGCGCTGGACCTCGCGGTTGGCGGCGGAGACGGAGGCGGCGATGACGCTGAAGTGGTGGCCGCTGTCGTGTGCGATCGCGTAGTCGGTGCGGTGCCATCCCTGGACGCCGTGCAGCGGCAGGGTGCTCTGCACCAGTTCGCGGGTCGCCTTGATCTCGGTGAGCCGGGACAGGACGTGTTCCGTCGTGTGCAGCGAGGGGCCCTCGTCGGCGAAGGTCGGGATCAGGGACAGGACGGTGCGGGCGTCCATGTTGATCACGTTGTTCTCGTAGAGCAGCTGGTGGATCTGGCCGAGGGTCAGCCAGACGAAGTCCTCGTGCTCGGGCACGTCGCCCAGCGCCTCCACCACCATGTTCCGGTTCCGCTTGCGCAGGAACCAGGAGCCCTGCTCCGACTGGAGGGAGTCGAAGAGCACCCGCGAGCCGACCCGGGGCGGTTTGAAGTAGTCGATGTAGTGGACGGACGCGCCCTTGTGCACACCGGTGTAGTTGCTGCGGGTCGCCTGCACGGTGGGGGACAGCTGCACCGTGTCGAGGTTGCCGGGCTCCATCTTGGCCTGCATCAGGCAGTGCAGGACCCCGTTGAACTCCTTGACGACGATGCCGAGGATGCCGACTTCCGGCTGGTTGATGATCGGCTGGGACCAGGACGCGCCGTGGCCGCCCCAGTCGGTGCGCACGTGCAGGCCCTCGACGGAGAAGAAGCGGCCGCTGTCGTGCACGAGGTTGCCGGTGGAGTCCTCGAAGTGCCAGCCGACGAGCTCGGCGAAGGGGATGCGCCGCACGTCGTAGCGGTTGGTGCGCCGCTGCTCGGCGAACCAGTCGCGGAAGACCGGGTTGGGGGTCACCGAGCTGTCGAGGGCCTGGGCCGACAGGGTGAACCGCCGCCCCAGGCTCGTGACGACGCCCGGGGGCATTGCCTGGGTGATGGTCATCGGTGGACTCCTTCGCCTTGTCCCGCGCGCCCAGGGGCAGCCGGTCGCACCACGACGATGGGGGAGCCCGATCGGCTGTGGCTGGAGAGGGCCTTGAGGTGGGGCGCACGGGGGCTCAAGTGGCGGGCGGTCACGGGGCGGCGGCCAGGGCGTGGGGGTCGTGCGGGTGCGCGGGCCGTGCGCGGTGCGGGTACGCCGGCTGCGCGCGGCCCGGTTCGGCGGCCTCCGCCGCCCGCTCCGTGCGGTGCCGCTCGCGGTAGTGGCCGGGCGCGGCGAGGAGTTCGGCGTGCGTGCCGCGCTGGACGACGCGGCCGGCGTCCAGGACGACGATCTCGTCCACCGCCTCCAGGCCGATGGTGCGGTGGCTGATCAGCAGCACCGCGCGGTCCGGGCGGGGCGCGAGGACCGCAGCGAGGACGGCGTCGGCGTCCCGGGGGGCCAGCGACTCGGTGGGTTCGTCCAGGACCAGGACCGCGGGATCGGCGAGCAGGGCGGCCGCCAGGCCCAGGCGGCGGCGCTCGCCGCCGGAGAAGGCGGCCGCGTCCTCGCCGACCTCGGCGTCCAGCCCGCCGGGGAGCGCGCGCACCCAGTCCGCGGCCCCCGCCCGGGCGAGGGCCGCCCACAGCGCGCCCTCGGCCGCGCCGGGGCGGGCCAGCAGCAGGTGCTCGCGCACGGTGCCGGCGAACACGTGGTGGTACTGGGTCAGCCCGGCGGCCAGCCGTGGCCGCAGGGCGCCCTCCGGCAGCTCCGCGAGCGGTACGCCGCCCAGCGCGACCCGGCCCGCGGTGGGCTCCAGGAGCCCCAGGGCCAGCCCGGCGACCGTGCTCTTGCCGGACCCGCTGGGGCCGACGAGCGCGATCCGGCGCCCGGGGGCGAGGAGGAGCCCGATCCCGGTCAGGGCGGGGCGCACGGCCCCCGCGTGGGTGACGCCGACGTTGGCGAACTCCAGGGTGAGCGGGCCGTGGGGGAGGCGTGGGCCCCGGCGGGCGGGGGCGGTACCGGTGGGGGGTGACGTGCCTGCCGACGCGGAGGGTGTCGCGGTGGCCCGCGTGCCGGTCCGCGTGCCGGCCCGCGGGTCGGTCCGCGCGTCGGCCGTCGTGCCGGTCGTCGCGCCGGGCGCGGTCGCCGGGAGGGCGTGCAGGGCGCGCAGCCGGTGGAGGGAGGTGGCGAGGCGGGTGAGGTGGTCGGCGGCCGCGCGGACGGGGGTGGCGAGGTCGAGGGTGGCCAGCGCGGTCAGGGTCAGTACCGCGGCGGTCACCGGGCCGGTGCCGCGCAGGGCCAGGACGGCCACCGCGGCCGTGGTGCCGAGCTGGACCAGGACCGCGGCCGCGGCGATCGCGGCCGCGGCGGCCGACCCGGCCCGCTCGCGGCGGGCCACCGCGCGGGAGGCGGCCCGTTCGCGCTCCGCCACCAGCGCCGTCGCCCCGCACAGCGCGAGGTCCTCCGCCCCCTCGACCAGGTCCACGGTGCGCGCGGCCAGTTCGGCGCGGGCCGCCGACAGCCGGGCGGCCGAGCGGCGCCCGGTGGCCACGGCCAGTGCGGGCAGCGCCACGCAGGCCAGCAGCAGCCCCGTCCCCAGCGCCCATCCGGCGGCGGGCAGCACCAGTGCGCTCCCCACCGTGACCCCGGCCCCCACCAGCAGCGCGGTCAGCATCGGCAGGGCCACCCGCAGCAGCGCGTCCTGCACGGCATCGGCGTCGGCGACGAGCCGGTTCAGCAGCTCGCCACGGCTGAACGCCCGCAGCCCGTACGGCGCGTGCGGGGCCAGCAGCGTCAGCAGCCGGCCCCGTACCCGCTCCATGATCCGCAGCGCGGCGTCGTGGCCCCACAGCCGCTCGGCGTAGCGCAGCGCGCCCCGGCCCAGGGCGAAGGCGCGCACCGCGACCACCGCGACCATCAGCGCTCCGAGCGGCGGCTGCTGCGAGGCCCGGCAGATCAGCCACGCCGCGCTCGCGGTCAGCGCGATGGCGCAGCCCTCCCCGAGCGCGGCCGCCACCGCGGCGACCCCGAGCCGCCCCACGTCCCTGCGGGACAGCGCCCGGGGGGACGGTGTGGACACCGGTACGGCCGGGGCCGGAGCAGGGGCGCGGCCCGGACGCGGGTTCATCGGCGGGTCTCCTCAAGGGCGGGTACCGGGGCGGGGCGCAGGGAGTCCAGGCGGAGGACCGTGTCCGTGTGTTCGGCCACCGCCGGGCGGTGGGTGGCCACCAGGAGGGTGGCGCGGCCCGCCACCGCTTCCAGGGCGCGCAGCACGTGCTGCTCCGTGCCGCCGTCCAGGCGGGCCGTCGGCTCGTCCAGCAGCAGCAGTGACGGGCGGCGCAGCAGTGCGCGGGCCAGCGCGAGCCGCTGGCGCTCCCCGCCGGACAGGCCGGCGCCGCCCTCGCCGACCCGGGTGGCCGGTCCGTCCGGCAGGCGGCGTACGAAGTCGGCCGCGCCCGCCGCCTCCAGCGCGTCCCACACCTCGTCGGCGCCCGCGCCGGGCCGCCCCAGCCGCACGTTGTCCGCGACCGACAGCGCGAACAGGTGCGGCTGCTGCGCCACCATCGCGATCCGGTCGGTCCACGCCGCCCGGTCGGCGGCCGTGCGGGCGACCACCGATACGCCGCCCACCCGCAGGTCCCCCGCGAGCGGCGGCAGCAGCCCGGCGACCGTCCGCAGCAGGGTGGTCTTCCCGGCGCCGCTGGGCCCGGTCAGCGCGCAGCTGCGCCCCGGCTCGAACCGCCAGGACAGCCCCGTCAGGGCCGGCGCGCCGGGCGCGTGGCCGACGTCGAGCCGGTCCAGGACGAGCGGGAAGCGCGCCGGGTCGGGCAACGGCTTCGGCCCGGAAGAAGGCCGTTCGCGTACGAGCGCGGGGCCGGCCGCGGCGCCGTCGAGCAGGGCGCGGACCTGGGCCAGGGCCGTACGCCCCTCCTGCGCCGCGTGGAAGCGCCCGGCCAGCAGCCGCAGCGGCCGGTACGCCTCCGGGGTCAGCAGCAGGACGGCCAGCCCCGTCGACAGCGGCATCGCCCCGTCCAGCAGCCGGAAACCGACCGGGACCGCGATCAGCGCCACCGACAGGCTCGTCAGGCTGTCCATGACGAAGGCGGACAGGAACGCCACGCGCAGGGTGCGCACCGTCGCCCGCCGGTGCTCCGCGGCCCGCGCGCGCACGCTCTCGGCGGCCCGGCCCTCCTGCCCGAAGACGCGGAGCGTGGCGAGCCCGCCGAGCGCCTGGAGGAAGTACCCGCCCAGGCGCAGCAGCACCGCCCACTGCGCCTCCGTACGGGCCTTGGTGTGCAGGCCGACCAACGCCAGCAGCAGCGGCACCAGCGGCAGCGTCACCAGCACGACCAGGCCCGAGACCCAGTCCGCGGCCCAGACGGTGCCGGTGACGGCCAGCGGCACGACGACCGCCTGCGGCAGCAGGGCGAGCGAGCCGGTGAGGTGGTCCTCCAGCGCGTCCATGCCGCGGCCGAGCAGCGCGACCACCGAGGCGGGCCGCGGGCCCCGGCCGCGGACGGCCGCGGCGGTGACGGCCGCCGTGAGCTCCGCCCGCAGCTCCTCCTTGTACCGGGCGGCGGCCGCGCCCGCCGAAGCGCGGTCCCACCAGGCGTGCGCGGCCCGCCCGGCGACCACGGCCGCCAGCAGCGGGACCGGTACGGCGTGCAGCGCGGCCCCCGTGCCCTCCTCGACGGCGGCCGCGAGCACCGAGGCCAGCAGGACGCACTGCAGGAGGGTCAGGACGGCTTCCGCCACCGCGCCCAGCGCGCGGTGCACCAGAAACCGCCGGAGCAGGGGCGAACTCCGTACCAGGGCGAGGTCCATCGGTCGCTGTCCTGACTCTCGGGAACCGCGGGCGCCCCGGGGAGGGGCCCCTCTTCAGGAGAAGGCGGGGGCTTCGAGCGGCTCCGGCGCCGGGGCGGCGGTGCGCGCCGGGGCCCACACGGCCAGCCACAGGTAGACCTGCGCCGCGACCACGAGCAGCAGCACCGGCCCGGAGGTCCAGAGCACGGCCGCCAACGCGGTCTCGTCCGTGGCCAGTTGCGCGACCGTCGGTGCGGGCACGCCCGCGACGGTGGAGGTCAGCAGGGCCGGGTACTTGCCCGCGAAGACCGCGCAGGCCGCCGCGATCACGGCGGCCGTGGTCGCCCAGGGCGCGAGCCGCGCCCGGCCGCCGCCGGCCAGGGCCCGGGTCAGGAACAGCGCCGCCACGGCGAGGACGACGGCCAGCGCCGCCAGGACCGGGTGGCGCAGCGCCCCGCCGTCGAAGCTCCCGCCGACCCAGCCCGTCAGCGCGGTGACCGCGAGCAGCGCCGCGGCGAGGGTCGCGCCGACGACGGTGAGCGCGGCCGCCCGCCGGGCCGGGTCACCGGTGAGCCGGGCGGCCACGAAGGCGCTGCCGTGCGTGGCGAGCAGCGCGACCATGGTCAGGCCGCCCAGCAGGGTGAAGGGGTCGGGCGCGGCCACGCCGCGCACGTGACCGTCGCTGCCGAGGGAGACCCCGGCGGCGGTCACGGCGAGGAAGCAGCCCCAGCCGAAGGCGGCGGCGGCTCCGGCCGCGCAGATCAGCAGGTCGAAGGCGCGCCGGACCCGTTCGCCGGGGTGCCGGCCGCGCAGCTGGACGCCCGCGTTCAGGGCCAGTGCGCCCGCGAAGGCGATCAGCGCGTAGGGATGGGCGCCCTCGAACAGCGCGCCGCGCAGCCCCGGCAGGGTTCCGGCGAGGGCGCCGACGGAGACCAGCAGCCAGGCTTCGTTGCCGAGCAGCAGCGGCCCGACCGCCCCCAGCACGGCGCGCCGCCCGGGGGCGTCGGAGCCGGTGCGGGGAAGGGTGAGCCCGACGCCGTAGTCGATCCCGGCCAGGACCAGGTATCCGGTGAACAAGGCGATGAACGCCACGAGGGCGACGGTCGGGTGGCTCATGACGGGTGCGCTCCTTCCCGGGAGGACGCGGCGGACGCCGAGGAGGCCGGGGACGCGGGGGACGCGGCGGCCCCGGTGGACCGGTCGCCGTACGGACTCGCCTGCGGCGCGCGGGGGTGCGTACGGGGATCCACGCGCGGGTCGTGCGCGGCGCCGGCCAGGCCGCTGCCCAGGGAGTCCGGTGCGGCGGCGGAGGCGGTGGATGCGGCGGCGGGCTCCGCGCCCCGGCCGAGGCCGCCCTCGCCGGGACCGCGCATCGCGGCCCGGGCCAGCAGCCACCAGTCCAGGCCGAGCAGGCAGACCACGAGGACGACGAGGACGAGGAGCGACGCGGTGAGCCGCCCCGCGCCGAGGCCGGGGGTCATCGCCTGGCGGGTGGTCAGGATGCCGGTGATGACGAACGGCTGGCGGCCGACCTCGCGGACGGCCCAGCCGCAGAGGTTCGCGAGGAACGGCAGCGCCATCGCGAAGGGCAGCACCCGCCGCAGCACGGCCGACCGCATGACCTCGCCCTCCCCGGAGGGGGTGCGGCCGACGTGGGCGTGGGCGTAAACCTGAGCGTGGGGGCCGGGCCGGGCGTACGGGCCGGGGCGGCTGGGTTGACCGTACGGGCCGTACTGGCCGTACTGGCCCTGCGGTCCCGGTGCCCGGCCCTGCGGCCACTGGCCGGGGTACACGCGGCGGCCCTGGCCGGTCGGCCCGTGCGGGCCCTGGCCCGGGGGCCATTGGCCGGGGTACACCTTGCGGCCGCCCTGGCCCTGGCCGCGGGCGGGCGCAGGCGTTGGCTGCCACTGGCCGGGGTGGCCCTGACCCGGGTACGGCTGCGCGTAGGGCGGGGGGAAGGCCTGCGGGCGCTGCTCGCGCAGCGAGACGAGGGCCCAGACGCCCAGGATCAGCAGCACCCCGCCGATCATCATCATCAGGGTCAGGGCGCCCAGTACCGGCCCGGACGGCGGTCCCTCCAGTGGGCCGAACCGCTTCGCCAGCTCCTGGAGCTGCCGCGTCACCTCGGCCTGGTTCCCGTCCAGGACCGCGCCCTTGAGCGGCTGGTCCTTCCTTGTGTTGCCGAGCTGGACCGTGCCGCTGAGGACGACGAGCGCGGCGCCCCACGTCCCGGCGTGCGCGCCCGCCTTCAGCGAGTGCCGGACGAACGCCCGGTCCGCGCGGCCGCGCCGGTGCAGCAGCAGGCTGACGCCGAGCACGAAGAAGCCGCCGACCGCGAGCGCGCCGCCGAAGATGTGGAAGATGGCGATCCAGGAGTTGGCGTTGGCGAACAGCGCCCCGAACGAGGTCAGTTCCAGGTGCCCGTCGCGCATCGTGTAGGCGACCGGGTTCTGCATGAAGCCGTTGGCCAGCAGCGCCCACACCGCGGAGGTGTAGGCCGCGGCGGCCACGATCCAGATGCATGCGAGGTGGACGTACTTCGGCAGCCGGTCGAAGCCGAAGATCCACAGGGCGAGGAAGGTCGACTCGGCGAAGAACGAGACCACCGTCTCCACCGCGAGGGGGGCGCCGAAGACGCTCGCCGCCGTGGATTCCAGGCCGGTCCAGTTGGCGCTGAGCTGGAACTCCATGGCGAGGCCGGTGGCGATGCCGACCGCGTAGTTGATGACGTAGAGGGTGCCCCAGTAGGTGGTCATCCGCCGCAGCGCCGGGTCGCCCGTGCGCGCCCAGCGGGTGTGCGCGACCGCCACGAGGGCGACCAGGCCCAGCGTGAGGGTGACGAGGAGGTAGTGCGAGGCGACGGTGAGGCCGAACTGAAGGCGCGCCAGATCCTCGGGGGCCATCGCGCTCACCTCGATCCGTTCATTGCTAGAATATCTAGCAACACTAGACAATCGCGGTCGGCGCCCCTAGGGTTGGGCCTCATGAGAATCCTCTTTGCCAGCGTGGGCAACTTCGGGCACATTTTTCCCTTGCTTCCCTTGGCGAGGGCGGCGCGAGCCGCCGGCCACGAGGTCGCGTTCGCAACGGGTGAGCAGTTCCACCAGACCCTCCGGGAGGCTGGTTTCGAGCCGGTGACGGCAGGCCGGTCCGTGCCCGAGGCATTCATCGAAGCAGCGGGCGGTCGAGCCTTCCTCGAGGCCCACGGCGGCGAGGTGGGCGCCCAGGACGTCCCGCCGGAGGTCCTCGCGAACCTGCACATCAAGGTGTTCGGCTCGGTCCTGCCGCGCTGGGTCGCGGCCGACCTGGCGCCGGTCTTCGAGAGCCGGCGCTTCGACCTCGTCGTGCACGAAGTGCTCAACCCGGGCGCCGGGTTCGCCGCCCAACTGGCGGGCGTACCCGCCCTCGCGCACGGCGTCGGCCTGCTCTCGCAGGACCACGAGGCCGAGCGGCTCCAGCAGGAGATCCTCGCGACCGCCGCCGACCTGGGCGTCACCGTGCCCGCCGGGCAGGCGCTGACCCTCGGCAACACCTACATCGACATCTGCCCGCCGTCCCTCCAGGACCGGGCCTTCGTCGAGTCGGGCCAGGCGCGCATCGAGCAGCGGCCCGTCGCCTTCGTCGAGCCGGGCGAACTGCCCGCGGGGCTCGCCACCTCGGGCGAACCCTTCGTCTACCTGACCCTCGGCACCGCGCTCGGCTCCGCCGAGAACCTGCGCACCGTGATCGACGGGCTCGCCCCGCTGGGCGTGCCGGTCCTGGTCGCGGCCGGCTTCCGGGTGCAGATCGCCGACCTCGGCGAGCTGCCGGAGCACGTGATCGTGGCCCCGTGGCTGCCGCAGTCCGCCGTCCTCGCGCACGCCGCGCTCGTCGTCCAGCACGGCGGCAGCGGGACCACGCTCGCCACTCTCGAAGCGGGCCTGCCCCAGCTGATCGTGCCGCAGGGCGCGGACGGCCCCGCCAACGGCCGGGCCGTACGGGACGCGGGCGCGGGCGAGGTTCTCTTCGACCTCACCGCCGAGGCGGTCACCGAGTACGCCCGCAAGATCCTGGGCGACCCCGGCTACCGCGACGCGGCCCGCAAGATCGCCGCCGAGATCGCCGCCATGCCCGCCCCGGAGGACATCGCGGCGCGCCTCCCCGACCTGGCCTGACCCGCCGCGCCACGGGCCCCCGGGCCTCCACGGCCCGGGCGCGGGCCCGTCACCACAGACCGGGGCGATGGCCGTGGCCATCGGCCCACCGTGCTCCCGGGCGCCGGCCCCCCTCCGGCTGCCCGGGCCCGAATCCGGTGCGCGCGCCTTCCGTTCCCCCGCGCGGCGCGCGCACCGGATCTTTGACCGGATTCGGACCGGTCCGTTCGAAGCCGACGTCAGGCCGAAGCCGCCGCGGACAGGGGAGCGGCGGTCAGCGGCGTGACGCAGGCCGTCAGGGTGTGCGGCAGGAGGTCCTCCACCGGGTCCGCCTCACCGGCGGAGGCCAGCGCGGCCAGCGCGCCGCGCAGCTCCTGGGCCAGCTGCTCCGCCTGCGCGCGGTCCAGTACCGAGGAGGCGAAGTCCAGCGCCAGCAGCGGCTCTTCGCGCCAGCGCAGCACCGTCAGCGCCGCGTCGGCCGTGGCCCCGCCCAGGTGGCCGTGGTGAAAACGGGCCGTCAGCGGGCCCGCCGCCGCGCGGGCGGGCAGCAGGCCGTCGTGGTCCGCGAAGGAGACCTGGGTCAGCGGGGTGCGCGACCGGTCGCCGCGCAGCCCGAGTTCCCGTACGAGCGCCTCCGTATCGAGCGCGGAGCACGCGAGCGCCTCGCCGAACGCGCAGGCGACCCCGCGCAGGAAGTAGTCGACGCCGCCCTCCAGTTCGCAGCACACCGGTACGGTCGTCGAACCCGGCGCGACCGTCCGCAGCGGCGCGCCGGTGCGGAGCCTCGGCAGCTCGGCGCCCACCAGCAGCCATTCGTGCCCGGAGCGCCGCCCCACGGCGAGCGCCCAGGCCGCGAGCAGCACCGTCCCGTGCGGTACGCCGGCCCGCGCGGCCGTGGCGTCGACCGCGTCCCGCAGCTCCGTGTCCAGCGCGACGGCCAGCCGCTCGCCCCGGAAGTCGAAGACGGCGGGCCGCCGCCCGGGCGGGACCAGGTCCACGACGGCGGGGAACTCCCGTATCCGGTCGATCCGTTCGGCGAGCGGTCCCGCGTCAAGGAGCGGCTCCGCCCCGGCGGGCGGCTCCGTCCGGGCCGGCGCGGCCGACCGGGCGGCCGGTGGCTGCCCGGACGCCGCGCGGGCGTAGTCGGCGAGCAGCTCCCGCCAGACCAGCGCCGCCGACCAGGCGTCCGCCACCGCGTCGTGGCAGAGGAAGGACAGCAGGTGCCGGTCCGCCGCCAGCCGGGTCAGGACGAAGGCGAAGGGCGGCCGGTCGGGATGCCCGATCAGCCGCTCCACCTCGTCCGCGAGCCGCGCGTGGGCGGCGTCGACGGCCGCCCCGCGGCTCGCGGCCGGAGCGCCCGGCAGCTCGGGCAGCGTGATCAGCGGCGGGGCGTACGCGTCGAGCACCCGCCGTACGGTCCCGGCCGCCGAGACCGGGAACGCGGTCCGCAGCCCCTCGTGCCGCGCGCCCAGGCCGGCGAGCGCGGCCCGCAGCGCGGCGGGGTCCAGCGGCCCCGCCAGTTCGGCGCTCAGCACCCGGTGCACCGCGCCGGGGCCGACGTAGCGCTGCGCGGTGAGCGGAGCCGACTGACCGGGCAGCAGGGCGAGATCGCGCGCACCCCGGCCGGGAGCCGGGGCAGGCCGCACGGCCGCGGGCGCCGGGACCACGGCCCGGGCCAGTACGTCGGTCAGCGGGGCGGGGCCCAGCAGCTGGGCCACGTCGAGGAGCAGGCCGAGCTGTTCGTCGGCGCGCGCCTGGAGCCGCAGGGCCTGGCCGAGGCCACCGCCCAGGGTGAGGAAGGGCGAACCCGAGGCCCCGGCCGGCAGCGTGCGCCGGTCGCGGCACAGGACGTCCGCGGCGAGGTCGAGCAGCTCCTCCAGGGGAGTCGGGGTCTGCATGGGTGGCCCTCTCTGTGGGCGGACTTACCCCGATGCTGCCGACCATGCCTCGAAGGCGACTAGACGATGAGGTCAGGGGGCTGTTCCGGGCCGGGGCCCGCACCTGCTGTCAAAGGCAGGAACGCTATCACTGACCGCTTCAATTGCACCGAAAGTGGTACCGTGAGCGCCATGACTCCCCGAGAGCGACGGCTTCGTGAGCAGGGCCAGCGCCGCCAGTTGATCCTCACCTCGGCCCGCGAGATGGCCGAGGCCGAAGGCTGGGACTTCGTCACCACCCGGCGTCTCGCGGAGCGCATCGAGTACAGCCAGCCGGTGCTCTACCAGCACTTCAAGAACAAGGACGCGATCGTGCACGCGGTGGCCCTGGAGGGCTTCGGCGAACTCGCGGGCGCCCTGCACGCCGCGCGCGTACGGCACGCGGAGGCGGATCCGCTGGAGGCGCTGGACGCGGTCGCGCGCGCGTACCTGGACTTTGCCGCCAAGGGGCCGGTCCTCTACCAGGCGATGCTCACCCTCGACCCCGGTACCGCGGGCGCCCCGGAGGCGGCTGACGGCGCGGCGGATGCCGGACGGGCCGCTCCGCAGCCGCTGCTCGACGCGCTCGCGGAGATCCGGCTGGCCGTCGAACCGGTGGCGGCGGGCCGCGATCCGGAGCTGCTGACCGAGGTGCTGTGGAGCACCTGGCACGGCCTGGCCACCCTCACCCGGGGCGGGCGGCTGCGCCCGGACCTGACGCGGGAGCGGCTCGCCGCCCTGACGGGCATCCTGACCGGCCCGGCGGCCCGGGTCGGCTGACCGCCGGGCCGCAAGCCCTGCTGGTTCAGGTGCTCAGCCGGACACCTTCTCGGACTCCGCGCCGCCCGCGGCCTGCCCCGGCACCGCGGCCCGGGCCGCCTGCGCGGCCTGTCCGTCCACGTGCTCCTTCACGCGCTTGCCCAGCAGCGTGAAGAGCAGGATCAGGCCGACCGTCAAGATGATGTGCCCCAGGCCGCCCACCAGCGAGAAGAGTTCGGGCACGTGGTGCCCGAGCACGGTCTGGGTGCCGCGGTAGGTCATGCTCGCGCAGGTGATGGCGATGCCCGCGTTGTAGAACCAGAAGAAGTAGTCGTAGTGCTTCGTCCCCGACAGCGAGAACACCTTGTCGAGGCCGAGGACGATCAGCAGGCCCAGCATGCCGAGCGCGAGCAGGTGCGTGTGCACCACCGCGAGCTGGGTGTCCCCGGTGAAGTCGTTGGCCTTGGTGATCTCCCGGTAGTACAGGCCGGAGATCACTCCGACGATCATGTAGACGTGTGCCGCATGAAACGTCTTCCGCATGCCCCTGCCCCGCTCCCCTGATGATCACATCCGTCCCCGACGGGATCATTCAAGCACTCGGCGCAAGGCTCCTCGCGGAATTGCCCGGATCGCTCAAGTCCCCTTCCAGCAAGGCTCGACCATCCCTCCACCACGGCTCCCGCGCCAAGGCCGGGACCGGACCGGGCGCCGGTACGAGCTGCTCGGGGGTCAGCTCGGGCAGGTCCACCAGCGCCCCGAACCGCCGGGCCACCTCCCCCGCCTCCGCGTCGCCGCCCGAGACGAACCACGGGCGCGGCAGCCCCTTGGTCCCCTTCACCCAGCGCAGGTAGCGGGCCGCCTCGTCCATCGGCGCCGCCGCGGGGTCGAGGGTGAAGGTGGGCACCCGCGCGGTGCGCCGCAGGTACGCCCGGCTCAGCGGCATCCCGGCCGTGCGCAGCAGGACGACCCGCACCTCGCCGCGCCCGAGGACGCTCTCGGCGAAGGCGGTGCGGGGGCTCTCGGCCAGCAGGATCGCGTTCATCTCGGTCTCCCTGGGGATTGGTGGGTGGGTCGAGGGGGCGGGAAGCGTTCTAGAAGTGGTCGGTGGGGCCGGAGGAGCCGTTGCTGCCCTTCACGTCGCCCAGGTCGCCGGCGCTCTCGCCCCGGTCCTCGGCGGGGGCGTCGCCGAGGTGCTCCAAGCACAGCTCGTACACGTCCTCGGCGTGCGTCTGGTGCCATCCCTGCGGTACGGGCGCCCCCGCGGGCCACAGCGCGCGGTGCCCGGCGCCGTCCGCGACGACGACGAAGGTCGCGAACTCGTCGGCGAACGGGTCGTCCGCCCACGGGTGGTCCAGGACCTGCAGGCTCCCGTCGGCGTCCACCCGGGCCGCGTGGCCGGTGCGCCACATCCGGGCGGTGGCCCCCTGCGGCCCGCCGGCCAGCGGGTCGGGCAGGAAGCTCGCCCCGCCCGCGCCCGGCAGGCCCGGGTAGCCCTGGGCCACGCCGACCCCCGCCACGTACAGCGAACCGGTGCTCCCGGTGGCCACCGGCCGCAGCCGCGCGTCCAGGACGTACGCCCGGTAGCCCGGCGCGGGCCGGGTCCGCCCGTCCGGGCCCTGCTCGATCACCAGGCGGCCCTCGGCCCACCCGGCGCTGTAGGTCAGGGCCGTCCCCTCGGCCCGGGCCAGGGCGACGAGCGCGTCGTCAGCGCGGCCCAGGACCGCCGGGGCGCCGTGCTCGCGCAGCCATTCCAGTACTTCGGCGGGGGTGCCCAGATGGGCGAGGGCCGCGTCGGGGACGTTCACGCGGGCCCCGGAGACGAAGGCGGCCAGCAGACCGACCGCCGCGTCCGCGTCCGGATAACCGGTCACCAGCCAGGCGGCGTCGGCCCGCTCGCCGCGCCCCAGGCTCGCGGCGGCCAGCGGCCCGGCGCCGATCGCCACCGTGGCGTGCGCGGTGCCCGCCAGCACCACGGGGGCCGCGGCGTCGAGCGGGCCCGTCCGGTCGGCCGAGCGCACCGGCCACTTCCCGTCGGCGGGCAGCAGGTCGGCGGCCGGGTCCCGCACCAGCCGGGCCGCCCCCGGCACCGGCGGCAGCAGCCGGTCGGCGGCTTCGTCCAGCAGCAGGACGACGGGCCACACGGCGGCGGGCAGCCCGCGCAGCGGATCCACCGGCATGCAGGCGGCCCCCGTCTTGGCGATGGCGAGCGCGGCCACCGCGAAACCGGTCGGCGAGGCGATCGCGGTGACCACCGTGGTGCCCGGTCCCGCCTGATGGGCGATCAGGGCGTGGGCCAGCAGGTCGGACCGGGCGTCGAGTTCGGCGTAGTCCATGCCGGCCACGGGGGCCGCTCCGGGCATCCCCGGGGCGCCCGGCATCCCCGCGCCCCCGGCGCCGCCGATGCCGGTCAGGCCCGCGAGGCCCGCCAGCCCCGCGATCCCGGCCGGACCGGCCAGCGGCGCGAGACCGCTCAGGTCCGTCAGCCCAGCGGGGCCCGCCGTCGCGCCGCCCGACAGGGCCGGGGCGCCGGGCGCGCGGGCCACCTGCGCCGCGAACAGCGAAGCCGCGCTGCGCACCGGCAGCTCCAGGTGCTCCCCGAGCCAGGGTCCGACCGTCTCCGCCGACACCTCGCCCGGCAGCAGCCGCAGCCGGCTCAGTGCGGTGTGCGGCGCGTCCACCGCCGCTTCGAGGAGCGAGAGCAGCTGCCCCGCGAGGTAGCCGGCGGCGCTCTCCCCGATCGCGTCGTGCTGGAAGGCGGCGCTCAGCGCCAGCCCGGCGGGCGCCCCGGCCGGGCCCTGCCGCTCGGTCAGGGTCAGCCCCAACGCCGCTGCCATCTGCGGTAGTTCGGGGTTCTCGGCGCAGACGGTGAGCCCGGCCCCCTCGAACTCGCCGCCCGTCTCCTGGAGCAGCGCGAGCGCGATCCCGCCCGGCAGCGCCAGGGCCGCGTCCCCCCGCCGGTAGGCCGCGAGGTCCGCCGTCCGCACCCGCGCCAGGAGTTCGGCGAACGCCGGGTCGCCCGAGGTGTCCACCGACAGGGCCAGCACCCGCCCGTACGGACCCACCGCGCCCCGCAGCGCCGCACTGTCCCGGGCGGGCACCGGAGCGGCCACCGTGACCGGGGACGGCGCGCCCAGTCGGGTCAGCAGCGCCGCCAGCGCCGCATGGACCACCATGAACAGCGTGGCCCCGTGCTCGGCGGCCAGCAGGGACAGCCGCTCGTGCAGCGCGGGACCCACATCGCCCGCCAGGGAGCCCAGCGTGGAATCGGGCCGCTCGGGACCGCTGCCCGGCGCCGGGGTCGGCGCCAGGTCCCCGTACATCGCCCGGGGCGCGCCCTGCGGCGCGGGGGTCGGCCAGCGCGGGGCGTCCCCGGTGGCGCGGGCCCCGTAGGCCAGGGCGAGTTCGGCGGCCAGCGGCGTGTGCGACCACAGGTCGACCGACTCGCCCGGCAGGGTCAGCTCCAGCACGTGGTCGTCGGCGGCCAGGGCGCGCAGCCGGGTGCCCGCCGAGCCCAGCCGGCTGTTGCGCAGCGCCTCGTGCCGCCCGCCCAGGTCCCGCAGCGCCTCCTCCAGGGCGCGCACGCTCAGCGCCCCCCGCAGCCGCAGCGGCAGCACCGCGCTCGCGGTGGCGCTGCCGCCCGGGCCGGTGGCGCCGGCCGGGCTGTCCCCGACGAGGGCGGCGAACAGCGCCGGGGTCGGGGCGTCGTACAGGGCGCGCGGGCCCGCGTCGACACCGAGCGCGTGCCGGGCCCGGGCCAGCAGCCGGGCCGAGGCCAGCGAGTGGCCGCCCAGGGCGAAGAAGTCGCAGTCCGCGCTGACCGCCCGCCGCGGCAGGCCGAGGACCTCGGCGAACAGGTCGCGGACGATCTCCTGCACGGGCGTGCCCGGCGGGGTGCCCGGCCGCTCCCCGCCGAAGGCCGGGACGGGCAGGGCCGCCCGGTCGAGCTTGCCGCTGGGGGTCAGCGGCAGCGCGTCCAGGACCACCAGGGCGGAGGGGACCATGTAGTCCGGCAGCCGCTCCTGGAGGTGGGCGCGCAGCACCACCTCGACGTCGACCCCGTGGCCGAAGGCGGTGGGGGTGTTGGCCCCCGTGCCGGTGGGCGCCGGGGCGGCGCACACCGAGCTGAGCGGGCCGTACGGGATCCGCGCCGGGTCCAGGAGGAGCAGGTCCAGGGCTCCGTCGGGCCCGGCCGACCAGGTCGGCAGGGCCCGGTAGCCCGCGCCCTCCGCCGCCGCGCACAGCTCCTCCGGATCGGGCGCACCGCCCGTCTCGGCGAGCCGCTCCAGGGCTTCGGCCACGCTGCCCGCCGCCTCCAGGGTGCGCAGGGCCGCGAGTTCGCCGTGCAGCCGCGCGTTCGGGATGCCGGTCAGCCGCAGCGCCGCCGGGCGGTGCTCCGCGAGGTGGGCGGCCAGCGGTGCGGCGCCGTTCACCTCGCGCCCCCAGGGCAGCGCGGGGACCGTCGCGAGGTCCGCGACGGGCTCGGCGGTGGTGAGGACGACGTCGTAGCGGTAGCGGGTGAGCTCGTTGTGGTCGGCGCCGCGCTTGGCCCGTACGTCGACCGCCCGGATCTGCGGGAACTCCGCGGCCAGCGCCGTGAACAGGCCCGGATCCAGCAGCAGTTCCGTCTCCAGCGCCACCCGCCGCTCGACGGCGCGCAGCACGGAGGCGCCGTCGCCGCAGCGCCCCTCCCGGTGGGCCAGCTCGATCCCGGTCCGCAAGGGGCGGGCCAGACCCAGGTGGCGCAGGTCGCCCAGCAGGATCGAGCCGCCGGGGGCGAGCAGGGGCAGGACGCGGGCGATGACGGTGCGCAGCCGGTCCAGGTCGGGGAAGTACTGCGCCACCGAGTTGAGGACGACGGTGTCGAAGTGGCCGGTGGGCAGCCCGGCGGTGTCCTCGGCCTCCCGGCAGCCGAGCCGTACCTTGCCGCGCAGTCGCCCGTCCGCCCGGGTCTGGGCGTACAGGGTGTCGATGACGGCGGGGGAGAAGTCGGTGGCCCAGTACTCCTCGCACCGCGCGGACCGGGCGAGGGGGGCCATCAGCAGGCCGGTGCCGACCCCGATCTCCAGGATCCGGCGCTGGCCGAGCTCGCGGATCCGGTCGAGGGTGGCCGCGCGCCAGGCGCGCATCTGGGACAGCGGCAGCGGCAGGGCGTCGTAACCGCTGTCCCAGCCGGTGAAGTCCTCGCCGAGGCCGCCGGCGCGGGCGTCCTGGTAGAGGGTCTGGAAGATCTCCCGCCAGGCGGTGACCTGACCGGCCGGGTCCGCGGCGGGCGGCGTGAGCGGGGCGGGTACGACGTGCGCGACCAGCCGGCGCTCGCCGCCGTCGCCGTCGCCGTCGCCGTCGCCGTCCCCGGTGGTGCGGTGGACCGACACGACGGACTCGGCGACGGCCGGATGCGCGCCGAGTACCGCCTCGATCTCGCCCAGCTCGATCCGGAAGCCGCGCAGGGTGACCTGCTTGTCGACCCGGCCGAGGAACTCCAGCTCGCCGTCCTCGCGCAGCCGTACGCGGTCGCCCGTCCGGTAGAGCGTGCCGCCGCCGGGGGTGAAGCGGTCCTCGACGAACCGCTCCGCGGTGAGCCGCCCCCGCGGGCCGGGTTCGCTCGCGCCGAGGTAGCCGGTGGCCAGTCCCGGCCCGCCCAGCAGCAGTTCGCCGGAGCCGCCCGGGCCCACCCGCAGGCCGTCGCGCCCGACGACCACGGCGACGGTGGCGCCGACGGGCCGCCCGATCGGGATCGTCCGGGCGTCCTCGGCCGGTTCGGTGACCTCGTGCCAGGTGGCGAAGGCGGTGGCCTCGGTCGGCCCGTACATGTGCAGCAGCCGGTTCGGCGGCCCGGCCCGGAACACCTCGCGCACCAGGCGCGGGTCGCAGGGCTCGCCGCCGAAGAGGAGCGCGCGCAGCGGGGCGAAGGCGGCCGGGCGTTCGCGGGCGATCCGGTGGAAGAGCGGGGTGGTCAGGAAGGCGACCGTCACGCCCTGGTCGCGGACCGCCCGCTCGAAGCGGGCCGGGTCGGTGACGGTGTCCCGGGGCAGCCCGGCGAGGCGCGCCCCGGCGGCCAGGGTGGACCAGATCTCGAAGGTGACCGCGTCGAAGGCGGGGCTGGCGGCCTGGGCGACCACGTCGTCGGGCCCCAGGCGCAGGAAGTCCCCGGAGCCGACGAGGTCGAGGACCGCGCGGTGCGGGACGACGACCCCCTTGGGGGCGCCGCCGGTTCCGGAGGTGTAGCAGACGTACGCCGTGTCCTCGGGGCCCGGCACGGGAGCGGTCAGCGCGCCGAGCGCGGACGGGCGCTCCGAGATCAGGGTGGCGTCGGTGTCCACCGCGACCACGGCGGCGCCCAGGGCCGCGTAGTCGGCGGCGAAGGCGCCCTCGGTGACCACGGCGCGGGCCGCGCTGTCGCGGACGATCAGCCGCCGCCGCTCGCCGGGGTGCGCCGGGTCGACGGGGACGTACGCCGCGCCCGCCCGGATGACGGCGAGGAAGGCGGTCACCAGGTCGGGCCCCGGCCGCAGGGCGGTCACCACGCGGTCACCGGGACGTACGCCGTGCGCGCCGAGGTGGGCGGCGAGGCGGTTGGCCGCGCGGCTCAACTCCCGGTAGGAAAGCGAGACTTCGTCGCCCCCACCGGCGGGGTGGGTGACGGCGGTCGCCTCGGGCCGCGCGAGCACGTGCTGTTCGATGAGGCCGGAGAGTGACATCAAGGCGGTAGCTCCTTCGACAGCGGCGACCGGGCTGGCGGCGACCGGGCTGGGGCTTGGCAAAACCTTGCCTTGATGTTGGCAAGCGGATCCTGAGCCTCTGTCCAAGAACGCATGAAGACTGGTGGAACCGCAGGTCGGGAGCGGCGCGCCGGTGATCTTGTACGATCCCCCGATGACGGATACGAGGGCGGGGGCCGGGGCGTCGGACGCCCACGAGGTGGCACTGCGGCCGGTGACGGCCGCGGACCTGGACCGGTTCGAGGCGGAGTTCGCCGGCCCCGAGGGCCCCGGGCCCTACCAGTGGTACGGGCACACGCCGGCCCTGCGCACCCGGCAGGCGCTCGCCGAACGGGGCCTGCTGGGCGGGGACGAGAACATGCTGTCCGTCACGTCGGGCGGCGCACTCGTCGGGCGCGTCGAATGGCTGCGCCGCTCCTGGGGGCGGGCGGACACCTCGTCCTGCTGGGAGATCGCGATCGGCCTGTTCGCCGCGCACCGCGGCCGGGGCATCGGCACCCGGGCGCAGCGAGAGCTCGTGGAGTACCTCTTCGCGCACACCCGCGCGGAACGGGTCCAGCTGTGCACCGACGCGGACAACATCGCCGAGCAACGAGCCGCCGAGAAGGCCGGGTTCGAGCTGGAGGGCCGCATCCGCCGGGCGCAGTGGCGCGCGGGGGCCTGGCACGACCAGCTGATCTACTCGGTGCTGCGGACGGACTGAGCGGCAGTGGTCCTACGGGAGGCCCCGCGCGCCGGGTCCCGGGCACGACCGAAGCCCCCGTCGCGGTCGGCTGACCGGCGGGGGCTTCGCGGTATGGGTCGGGTGTGGCGGGTGGGACGGGTGGGTCAGGCGACGGCCCAGGGGCCGAGGTCCCGGGTGCGGTGGCCTGCCGCGAGCGGGCGCTCCTGGTCCCAGGAGGGCTGCAGCGCGGTGGAGAGTATGCCCCACAGCTGGCCGGCCGTGAGGGAGTGCACGGGAATGACGACCTGTCCGGCGAGGGTGGTGCCGAACGCCTTTTCCAGGCCGCTGACGATGCCGATGAGGGCCATGGAGTCCAGCCCGTACGCGTCCATCGGGACGTCGGCCGCGGGCTTCCCGTCCGTGCCGAGCCCGGGCAGGCCCTGGCGCAGGACGTTCTCGAACTTCGCGTTCCACGGTGCGTGGACCATCGGTGACTTGGCCATCGGGGACTTCCTTCCGGGGCGGCGGTGCGGGTGCTCCTCGCAGCACCGTGCCGCATCCGGCTAGAGCCGCCGTGGAGGTTACGGCCAGCCGATGTTGGTGGTGGGGGCCGGGGTCGGCGCCGGGGTGGTGGGCGGGGCGACCGGCCAGCCGATGTCCGTGGCGGCGCCGTCGGTGACGGCCGTGACGCCGGTGGGCGGGGCCACCGGCCAGCCGATGTCGGTACCGCCGTCGGCGTGGGCGACTCCACCGACGGTGAGGACCGCGGCGCTGACGAGGGCGGCACTGGCGATGAGGCGGGCGATGTTCTTCATGGTGTCCTCCGTGGCAATTGTTTGATCCGGCTTGGCAACCTCTCTGCCAAGAAGATTGGCAACACTCCCTGGAAATCCGCTCGGAATCCGCTGGAGAAGGAGTGGAGAACCGAGGAGAAGGGCCCGCATGTGCCCTCGGAGGCCCCGGACACTGCCCGTGGGCAGCCGTTTGAACTGCGGAGATTTAAGAACGGGCAAGGCAGCGGCGAATGTTGCCAAGTATTGCCAGGGAGGGGTTGCCGGGTCTGCCGCCTAGAGTCCCGCCTGAGCGGGCGTTGCCAAGCATTGCCAGCCGGCTTCAGAGGTGGGCAACATATTGCCAAGCAAGTTGGCAAGTCCTGGTACACCCCAACTGTGGGGGGAGGCCCCTGAAATGAACACGGCTCACCTCGACACGGCGGGCACCGGCCGGATGCCGGCCGCCGTGCGCGCCGTACTCGCCGACGCCACCACCCGCGACGACCTCTACGGCCCCTACGACCTGGAGGAGCGCCTCGGCGCCGTCCTGCACACCGAGGTCTACGCCCGCCTCGGCGACCTCCTCGGCGTCCCGGCCGCCGACACCGTCCTGTTCACCGGCGCGGCCGCCGCCTTCGAGGCGTGCGTCTCGGGACTCGACCTCACCCCCGGCGACCGCGTCTGGACCACCCCGTACGAGGGCGTGGCCCGCCTCGGCGCCCTCCACGACCTGCGCGACCGTACGCGCTGCACGCTGGAGGTCGTCCCGCTGCGCGCGGACGGCGGCCTCGACCTGGAGTGGATGAGCGCCCACCTCGACGAGGACGTGGCCCTGGTCTCCGTCACCCACGTCGCCCCGACCCTCGGCACGGTCACCCCGGTCGAGGCCGTCGGCCGGCTGCTGGCCGGCCACCGGGCCCGGTACGCCGTCGACGCCTCGCACTCCGTCGGACGGCTGCCCGTCGACGCCGCGGCCCTCGGCTGCGACCTGCTCACCGCCGACGGCTGGCGGTTCCTGCGCGGCCCCGACTCCATCGGCTTCGCGTACGTCGCCCCCGCGCTGAGGGCTTCGCTCGCCGGCGGCGCGCACCCGCTGCCCCACCCGGCGGCCGTCGCCGCGCTGAACGCGGCCCTCGCCCACCACGCGGCGGCCGCGCGGCTCCCGCGCCGGGACCTGACGGCGGAGCTGCGCGCGGTCCTGGAGCGCACACCCGGCATCGAAGTCCTCACCCCGGCCCGGGAGCGGTCCGGCATCCTCGCCTTCCGCCACGCCGACCTGCCCGCCGGGCTCGTCCGGCGCGCCCTGGCGCGGCGCGGGGTCGTCGTGCGCAAGACGGTGGCGCAGGAGACTCCGCTCCACCGGCCGCGTCCGGAGGTCACCACGGCCCTGCGGGCCAGCGTCCACTACGACAACACCCCCGAGGACATCGCCCGCTTCGACGAGGCCCTGCGCGAGACGATCGCGGAACTGCGCGCGGAACGGCGCGCGGCCGAGCGGACCGCCCCGGTGCGTACGCTCGGCCCCGTCTCCACCGGCCCGGCCGCCCCGGGCCGCGCCCCGGCCCGCCGCGGCCACCTGACGCTCGTCGCGGGCTGAGCTGCAGCGGCTTACGCTTACGCCTCCCGGCGCCGCAGCCGCGCCGAGAGGTGGTGCTGGAGCGGCTGTCCGACCGCCGCGAGGTCGTGGACGAAGGCGAGCGCGCCGTCGTCGGTCAGGGTGTAGCGCCGACGGGTGGCGCTCACCTCCTTGGCCGTGGGCGCGAGGGCCACCTCGTGGGTGGCCAGGTCGACCGCCGTGCCGTCCGCCCGGCCGACCAGGATCTCCGCGATGCCGGTGGGCTGGGTGATCAGCGCCTCCACCCGTCCGTCGGGCTGGAGCCGCCACCAGCCGCTCTCGCGGGCGGAGGGCCGCAGCGGCGCGTCGTCGGCGTCGAGCAGCCAGGCCCGGGTCTCGTAGTGCAGGAACGGCCGGCCGTCGTGGCTGAAGGAGACCTCCTGCGCGTACGTGAACTCCTGGGCGAGGGTGGGGTATTCGCCGCGCCCCCGGCCGTGCCAGGTCCCGAGCAGCCCGAGCACCGGCCCCAGCAGCGGATGCGGTGCGGGCGCCTCGTCCGGCCGGTGGGCGTCGGGGTACGGGTGCTGGGCTGCGGGGTCGAACACGGTGCGCGCTCCTGGTGCCGGTGCCGGGTGGTGCCGCGGGAAGCCTAACGGGGTGGCCTGGCCGGCCGGCCCGTTACGGCGCCGGGTCCGCGGCGATCGCGTCCAGTGCCACGCTGAGGCGTCGTAGCACCCGTACCGTCTCGTCGAAGGCGTCCTGGCCGCCCAGTTCGTGCAGCAGCCGCGCCGCCAGGGCCGCGTGGCCCGGTTGGATCCGGGCGATCGCCGCGCGCCCCTCGGCCGTGGGGCAGAGGAGTTTGGCGCGCCGGTGCGCCGGGTTGGGCGCGTACGCGGCGAGGCCCTGGCGGACCAGGAGGTCGGCGATGCGCTGGACGCTCTGGCGGGTGATGCCCATGGCCCGGGCGATCCCGGCGACCGGCAGCGGTTCGGGCAGCACGGCGCCCAGCACCTGCCACCAGGAGGCGGTGAGGCCGACGGGCGCGGCCAGTTCCTCGGAGACGGCGAGGAACTGGCCGTTCAGCCGGAAGACCGACAGCGCGGTGCCCGACAGGGCGTCCTGCGCGGCCCGGCTCACGCGTTGAGCTCCGCGTACGCGGCCGGGTCGGAGTCGTGGAAGAGCCGGTACCAGGCGTCGAGCTGGGCGCCCTCGAACGCGCCGAGCCTGCCGAGGACCTCGCGGGCGAAGGCCACCGGCTCGGTCGGTCCCGCGGTGACGAGGTCGCCCGCGGTGACGGCGTCG
Source organism: Streptomyces sp. NPDC006529 (assembly GCF_040611795.1). Classification (NCBI taxonomy): domain Bacteria; kingdom Bacillati; phylum Actinomycetota; class Actinomycetes; order Kitasatosporales; family Streptomycetaceae; genus Streptomyces; species Streptomyces sp. NPDC006529. Next base: position 91,500 of record NZ_JBEXPB010000010.1, read on the forward strand.
GTGTCGGCGTAGTGGGCGGCGCCCCGGTAGCCGGTCGCGGCGAGGTACTCGGGCGCGGCGCTGGTGTGGGCGCGGTCGTCGAGCAGCCCCTCGCGGGCGAGGCCCGCCGTGGCTCCGCAGATGGCGGCGACGGGGACGCCCGCCTCCAGGAAGGCCCGGGCGGCCTTGGCGAAGGCGGCCAGTTCGTCGCCCGCGTCCCAGAGGTCGGCTCCGGGCAGCAGGAGCAGGGCGCTGTCGGCGGGGCGGAGGTCGTCGAGCGCGAGGTCGGGGGTGATGCGGAGGCCGCCGGTGCTGCGGACGGGGTCCGTGGAGAGGCCGACCGTCCGCACCTCGTGGCCGGTGCGGGCCAGCCAGGCGGTGGCGTACCCGGTCTCCCAGTCGGCGAGGGTGTCGTAAACGGCGAGGTGCACGGTGCGGGTCATGGCGTCCTCCAGGTCCCTGCCGGACTGTTGTCCTTATGACAGAATTCTGTCAATTCGACAGTTTCCTGTCAATCGATTGCCGGGAAAACCAGGTACGGGACCCCAGCGAGATGAGCACGATCACTCAGGACGGGGCGGTGGCGCCGACCGGACGATGGTGATCACGCGCCCGCGCCCCGCGCCCGCGCCCCGCACCCCGTACCCCGTACCCCGTACCCCGTCCCGGAGGCTCCCTTGCTCAGCCGTACCGCCGCAGCGCTGATCCCCGTGTTCGGCAGGCTGTCCGTGACCGGGACGCTCGCGCCCACCGGAGGCCCCGGCACGGTCCTGGTGGCCAACCACACGTCGCTCACCGACCCGGCCGTGGTGCTCGCCGCGCTGCACCGCCTCGGGGTCCGACCGGTCGTCATGGCGACCGCGGGCCTGTGGCGCGTGCCGTGGCTCGGGCGCGCCCTCACCGGGGAGGGACACATACCGGTCGCGCGCGGCACGGCCCGCGCCCCGGCCGCCCTCGACGCGGCCGCCGAAGCGCTCGCGCAGGGGCGGGTGCTGCTGATGTACGCGGAGGGGTGCCTGCCCGCGCGCCGGGACGCGGCGGAATCGGCCCCCGGCCCGTTCCGCAGCGGACTGGCCCGGCTGACCGAACGCACCGGCGCCCTCGTCGTGCCGGTCGGTCAGGCGGGCTCGCGCCGGCTCTCGTCCGGCAGCACCGCCAAGCAGCTGGCGGGAGTGGCCACCGCGCCCCTGCGCCGCCCGTCGCTGCACGTGCACGTGGGCGCCCCCGTGCAGTTGACCGGCGACGTCACGGAGCGCACCGCCCAGGCCCGCGCGGCGGTCACCGACGCCTGGCACACGGCGGCGGCGCTGGCAGCTGCCCCGGGCGCGGGGGAACGTTCGCGCGGGTGAGGACGGACAGGGTGAACGGACGGAGTGCGTCGGTGCGTTCCCACCCCGCCGGGTCCATGACCTCGCGCTGCTGGACGGACGCGACCGGATCCAGCCGGTGCTCGCGCAGGAGGGCGTCCATCTGCTCGACGCTCAGGAACGTCCGCCACGGCTCGCCCCGTCCGGCCGCCGCCGCCATGACCGCCTCCGCGTACGCCTGCCCCGCCTCATCGCGCTGGCCGGTCGGCAGCAGGTGCTCGACGACGAGCTCGGTGCCGGGGGCGAAGCCGCTGACGACGTCCAGCGTCTGCCCGATCGCCTCCGGGGTGAGGTACATCGTCACCCCGAGCCAGCTGACCAGGGCGGGCCGGCCGAGGTCGAAGCCCGCCGCCACCAGGTGGTGGGTCAGCGCCTGCGCGGGCTCCCGCTCGAAGTCGAACGGGATGAAGGCCGTGGACGAGGGGACCCTGATCCCCGCCCTGGCCAGCAGCTCCCGCTTCCACTCCTGGGTCGCGGGCAGGTCGACCTCGTACGCATCGACGCGGAAGGCGAGTTCCGACCGGTAGGCGAACGAGTCCAGCCCCGCGCCGAGGATCACGTACTGGTCGACGCCCTCCTCGGCCAGCCGGGCCAGCAGGTCCTCCGTGTAGCGGCCGCGCGCCACGGCCGTCGTGCGCGCACCGGCCAGGATGGGGTGGGCGCCGTAGGACCGGTGGTAGCCGAGGAGTTCATCGGCGCGCTGCCCCAGGAGGGTGAGTGCCAGGGGATCGACGAAGACCGGCGGGCCGTCGTCGACGAGGAGATGCGCGGCACGCGCCGCGGCCGCCATGAGGGCTGTGGGGCTGGGCTGTCCATTGTTCTGCATGCGACCAGACGGTACCGGCAGATTCTGACATAGTATCACAAAAACATCAATATCGGAAGTACCGTGCGGTAGTGATGCGGTAACGAATCAACCCCGGCAGGTCCCCGCAGGGCTCTGTGCGGGCTCCTCCACCGCCCGGAGCAAGGTGCCGGTACGTGGTCAGCGCCCGCTGCACGGCGGGCAGTGCGGCATGCGCGGACTTCGTGTACGTGGCGGCGGCGATCCGGTCGTCACCGGTGAGGTCGGCGACATCGCACTCGTAGAGGGCGGCGAGGCGGATGGGCATCGGGAGCCGGGGCATCCCGATGGCGCCCGACTCGATGCCTTGGATCCATTCAGGGGATCCCCTTCCGCGCACGGGAGACGGCGTCGGAAACCCGCACCGGCCGGCCGGGCCCGGGCGCGAGACCGACTGGCGCGGCGTCGGCCGATTGTGGTGCGAAGTTACAGGGCGCGTAACCCCGACGTAACGCCAGTTGTGGTGTTCCTACAGTAACGCCCGGCGTAATTGAGGGATTTGGCACTCCGCAGCATCTCCGCCTCACTGCACCATGGGAGACACGAAGAGCAGCGGCAGCGCGGCCGGATCGTGCGACCCCCTGCACTCGTACGAAGGGAGCCCCTGTAACTCCGACGCGGTTCCGAGGCCACCGTCGGAAGGGCTCCCTTCCAAGCCCCGTCACCATCACGGAGCACGCAATGCAGGATAAGCCAGAGCTCATCCCCGCCGAAAGCACAGAGTCGGCCCCGATCCGAACGTCCCGCGCCCGGCGCGTGGGCCGCTGGTTCAAGCGCCGGCGCAAGACCCTCGCGTTCCACGTCGTCCGCGGTGCGGCCTACGGAGCGGGCGTCGGTTGCGTGGGCCTGATCGTGTGGTGGATCGAGAACCACTGATCCATCCCGTTGATCCATCCCGTGTCCCGGCCCTTCGGGCCGGGGCACGGGCACGTCCGCGTCCGGGCCGGTCGACGGGTGCGCGGACCGCACCCCGACGAGCCCCCGCGAGGCCCCGCCGGACGCCCGGGGCGGGGGCGGGTTCCAGCAAGTCTCCAAGACCTCTTGAGGGGGCGGGGCGACGGTGGCTGGATCCGGCCTTCAGACCTGGAGGATCCACATGACCATGGCTCCCGAAGCCCCGCCCATACCGGTTCTGGACCGAGCCGCCGAACTGGCCGAGATCAAAGCCCAGGCCTTCGCCGGGCCCGACGAGCGGGCCACCGAGCGCCAGCACGCCAAGGGCAAGCTGACCGCGCGCGAGCGCATCGACCTGCTGCTCGACCCGGGTTCCTTCCAGGAGGTCGAGGCCCTGCGGCGGCACCGCGCGACCGGGTTCGGGCTGGAGGACAAGAAGCCCTACGGCGACGGCGTGATCACCGGCTGGGGCACGGTCGACGGACGCACCGTCTTCGTCTACGCGCACGACTTCCGCGTCTTCGGCGGCGCCCTGGGCGAGGCCCACGCCGAGAAGATCCACAAGGTGATGGACCTCGCCGAGGCGGCCGGAGCCCCGCTGGTCTCGCTCAACGACGGCGCGGGGGCCCGTATCCAGGAGGGCGTCAGCGCGCTCGCCGGATACGGCGGCATCTTCCAGCGCAACACCCGCGCCTCCGGCGTGATCCCGCAGATCTCCGTGATGCTCGGCCCCTGCGCGGGCGGCGCCGCCTACAGCCCCGCCCTGACCGACTTCGTCTTCATGGTCCGCGAGACCTCGCAGATGTTCATCACCGGCCCGGACGTGGTGCGCGCGGTCACCGGCGAGGAGATCACCCAGAACGGCCTCGGCGGCGCCGACGTGCACGCCTCCGTCTCCGGCGTGGCCGCCTTCGCCTACGACGACGAGGAGGGCTGCCTGGAGGACGTGCGCCACCTGCTCTCGCTGCTGCCCTCCAACAACCGCGAGAGCGCCCCCCGCGAGGCCTGCGACGACCCGGCCGACCGGACCAACGACGCGCTGGAGCACATCGTTCCGGCCAACCCGCAGCAGGCGTACGACATCCGCAAGGTCATCGAGGAGACCGTCGACCACGGCGAATACTTCGAGATCCAGCCCGCCTGGGCGCAGAACATCGTCTGCGCGCTCGCCCGGCTCGACGGCCACGTCGTCGGCTTCGTCGCCAATCAGCCCGCCGCCCTCGCCGGCGTCCTGGACATCCACGCCTCCGAGAAGGCCGCGCGCTTCGTGCAGTTCTGCGACGCGTTCTCGATCCCGCTGGTCACCCTCGTCGACGTGCCCGGCTTCCTGCCCGGCGTCGACCAGGAGCACAACGGCATCATCCGGCACGGCGCCAAGCTCCTGTACGCCTACTGCAACGCCACCGTCCCCCGGATCTCGCTCGTGCTGCGCAAGGCCTACGGCGGCGCGTACATCGTCATGGACTCGCGCTCCATCGGCGCCGACCTGGCGCTCGCCTGGCCCACCAACGAGATCGCGGTGATGGGCGCCGAGGGCGCCGCCAACGTCATCTTCCGGCGCGAGATCGCGGCCGCCGACGATCCGGCGGGGATGCGCGCGCAGAAGATCAAGGAGTACACGACCGAGCTGATGCACCCGTACTACGCGGCCGAGCGCGGCCTCGTCGACGACGTCATCAACCCGCAGGAGACCCGCGCCGTCCTCATCCGGTCGCTGTCGATGCTCCGCTCCAAGTACGCCGACCTGCCCGCCCGCAAGCACGGGAACCCGCCGGTATGACCGCCGGGGAGCAGGGAAACCAGGAGCAGGGGAGTGCGGAGCGGGGCAGCCCGCTCTGGCGGGTGGTCAAGGGCCGCCCGGACGCGGCGGAGACGGCGGCCGTGGCCGTGGTGCTGGCACTGCTGGCGGGACGGCAGGGAGCGCCGGCCGAGGCGGAGGCGGTGCGCGCCGAGCCCGTCGGCTGGGGGCGCGCCAGGATGGGGGCGTTCCGGCCGGCGGGCACCTGGCGTACGGGCTGAACCGCCCGTCGCCCAGGGATCGGGCCGTCCACATCCGGAGGGGGCCCGATCACATCGGGGATCTTCCGTCCGCGAGGGCGGGGGTGTCGTTATCTTGGGGCGTCCGCCGACCGGCACCCGCCGAACAGGGGCCCGGAGCCGCCGTTCGCGCACGCGGCCGGACACCTCTGGTCCCGCCTCATCCCCTCCGGAGGGCCCCGCGTGCTCACCGTCCTGATCACCGGCGCCTCCGGCTTCATCGGCGGCCACGTGACCCGCGAGGGGGCGCGCCGGGGCCTCGACCTGAGACTGCTGACGCACAGCCGCCCGCCGGCGGTCGCCGTCCCCGGCGCCCGTACCGTACGGGCCGACCTCGCCGACCCCGGTTCGCTGCGCGGGATCTGCGACGGAGCGGACGTCCTGCTGCACTGCGCCTCGCGGATCGGCGGCGCCCCCGAGGCCAACGAGGCGGTCAACGCCCGCGGCACCGCCGCCCTGCTGGCCGAGGCCCGCCGGGCCGGGGTACCGCGCGTCGTGTACCTGAGCACGGCCTCCGTGTACGGCCGCGGCACCTTCCGGGGCGAGCGCCCCGAGCGGGTGCCCCGCAATCCGGGCTCGCCCACCTCGCTGAACCGGGCCGCCGCCGAGGACGCGGTCATCGCCGCGGGCGGGACCGTCCTGCGCCCCCACCTCGTCTACGGCGAGGGCGACACCTGGGTCGTGCCGGGGGCGCTGCGGATCCTGCGCGCCCTGCCCGGCACGGTGGAGGGCTGGCCCGCGCTGCTGTCCGCCGTCTCCGTGGCGGACCTCGCCCGGCTGCTGCTGGGGGCGGCGCTGGCCCCCGCGCCCGACCTGACGGCCTCCGTCTACCACGCGGCCCATCCCGCCCCCGTCACCGCCGGTGCCTTCCTGCGCGCGGTGGCCGCGGCCGCCGGACTGCCCTGGCCGGACCGGGACCTGACCCTCGCGCAGGCCCGGGCCGCGCTGGCCGGGCACGGCCAGTCCCCGCACGGGCTGGAGATGCTGACCACCGACCACTGGTTCGACAGCGCGCAGCTCTGGGCGGACCTGCGCACGGATCCCGGTCCGGGCTTCGACGGGAGCGGCCTCGCCCCCGGTCCGGGCGGTTCCAGCGAAACAACAGCGTGAGGCGGAAGGCTGGGGCGCACGGTGCCGGGGCGCGAGACGCGAGGCAGGCGTCGCCCGGCAACGGCCCGAAGGAACAAGACCCGGACGCACGCTCCGGCGGATCCTCCGGGGTCTTCCCCGCACCCTCGAACCGCGCCGCCCGCCGTAGTATTTTCGGCCCCGTTCCGCAGGTCGGACGGCACGCCGGCGCCGTCAGGGCGCGCGGTACCCTCCGGCTGGGACCGCACCCCGAACAGCCGATTCCGGTTCGCGGGAGGTGACGGCACGTCGGACCAACGCCGTACCGCCGCCCCGCGCGCACCACACCCCCGAGGAGGACGAGCCCGTGAAGGACCCCAAGGACTCGAAGGCCAGGCTGGACGCGCTGCGCGCGGACATCGAACGCCGCAACCCGGCCCAGCCCGAGTTCCACCAGGCGGTGCGAGAGGTACTGGAGACCCTCGCCCCCGTCTTCGCCGCGCGCCCCGAATACGCGGTGCCGGGACTCGTCGAGCGGCTCTGCGAGCCCGAGCGGCAGATCATCTTCCGGGTGCCGTGGACGGACGACCACGGCCACGTCCAGGTGAACCGCGGCTACCGCGTCGAGTTCAACAGCGCGCTCGGCCCGTACAAGGGCGGCCTGCGGTTCCACCCGTCCGTCGACATCGGCGTGGTGAAGTTCCTCGGCTTCGAGCAGATCTTCAAGAACGCCCTCACGGGCCTCGGCATCGGCGGCGGCAAGGGCGGCAGCGACTTCGACCCGCGCGGCCGCTCCGACGCCGAAGTGATGCGCTTCTGCCAGTCGTTCATGACCGAACTCCAGCGCCACATCGGCGAGCACACCGACGTGCCCGCCGGTGACATCGGCGTCGGCGGCCGCGAGATCGGCTACCTCTTCGGCCAGTACCGCCGGATCACCAACCGCTGGGAGGCCGGTGTCCTCACCGGCAAGGGCCGCGGCTGGGGCGGTTCCGCGATCCGCCCCGAGGCCACCGGCTACGGCGCGGTGCTCTTCGCCGCCGAGATGCTGAAGCTGAAGGGCATCGGCCTCGAAGGCCGCAGCGCCGTCGTCTCCGGCTCCGGCAACGTCGCGATCTACACGATCGAGAAGCTGCTGGGGCTCGGTGCCCACCCGCTGACCTGCTCCGACTCCCAGGGCTACGTGATCGACGAGAAGGGCGTCGACGTCGAACTGCTCAAGCAGATCAAGGAAGTCGAGCGCGGCCGCGTCAGCGACTACGCCGCCCGCCGCGGCGGCTCGGCCCGCTACGTGCCCGGCGGCCGGGTCTGGGAGGTGCCCGCGGAGGTCGCGTTCCCCTCGGCCACCCAGAACGAGCTGGACGCCCAGGACGCGCGCAGCCTGATCGCGGGCGGCGTCAGGGCCGTGTCCGAGGGCGCCAACATGCCCACCACCCCGGAAGCGGTCCGCATCCTGCAAGAGGCCGGCGTCGCCTTCGGCCCGGGCAAGGCCGCCAACGCGGGCGGCGTCGCCGTCAGCGCCCTGGAGATGAGCCAGAACGCCGCCCGCGTCTCCTGGACCGCGGAGCGCGTGGAGCAGGAACTGGCCGGGATCATGCGGGACATCCACACGGTCTGCCACGAGACCGCGGAGCGCTACGGCGCCCCCGGCGACTACGTGACGGGCGCCAACATCGCGGGCTTCGAGCGCGTCGCGGACGCGATGCTGGCCCAGGGCGTCATCTGATCGGACCGGTACCGGTACCGGTACCGGTACCGGTGTGGCGGGCGGGGACGGCCGGACGGGAGGTTCCGCCCGGCCGTCCCCGCCGGCCGTCTGACACCCTGGGACCCAGTCGACGTCGACGACGAACAGGGGACCCCCGGTGCTGCTCACGGCCTTGCACGGCAACCACGGAGACCGCGCGGACGCGGTCACCATCGCCGGCCGCTCCACCTCGTACGAGGACCTGCTCGGCGCGGCCCGCGCGGTCGCCGCCGAGGTGGCCGGGGCGCCCGCCTTCGCGGTGACCGCCACCGCCTCCCTGGAGACCGTCGCCGCCGTGGTCGGCGGGCTGCTCGCCGGGGTGCCGGTCGTCCCGCTGCCGCCGGACGCCGGGCCCGCCGAGCGCGAGCACATCCTGCGCGACTCCGGCGCCGTCCTCGTCGAGGCCGACTTCGCCCGCCGGGCCGCCGCGAGCGCCGACACCGGCGGCGCGCGCCCCGGGGACCCCGCCCTGATCCTCTACACCTCGGGCACCACCGGCGCCCCCAAGGGCGTCGTCCACACCGGCGAGGCCCTCGCCGCCGGACTGGACGCCCTCGCCGACGCCTGGCAGTGGACCGCCGGGGACACGCTGGTCCACGGGCTGCCGCTGTTCCACGTCCACGGCCTGGTCCTCGGCGTCCTGGGCGCCCTGCGCACCGGCAGCCGCCTGGTCCACACCGGCCGCCCCACCCCGCAGGCCTACGCCGCCGCGGGCGGCAGCCTCTACTTCGGCGTCCCCACCGTCTGGTCCCGGATCGCCGCCGACCCGGCCGCCGCCGCGGGCCTCGCCGGGGCCCGGCTGCTCGTCTCGGGCAGCGCGCCCCTGCCCACCCCCGTCTTCGGGGCGCTGGAGCGGCTCACCGGCCACGCGCCGCTGGAGCGCTACGGCATGACCGAGACCCTGATCACGCTCAGCGCCCGGGCCGACGCCGCGCCCCGCCCCGGTACGGTCGGCACGCCGGTCGCGGGGGTCCGTACCCGGATCGCCGCCGAGCCCGGGGCCGACATCGGCGAACTCCAGCTCACCGGGCCCACCCTGTTCAGCGGCTACCTCGGCCGCCCCGAGGCCACGGCCGCCTCGTACACCGAGGACGGGTGGTTCCGTACGGGCGACATCGCGGCCATCGACGCGGACGGCCTCCACCGGATCGTCGGCCGGGCCTCCATCGACATGATCAAGTCGGGCGGCTACCGGATCGGCGCGGGCGAGGTCGAGAACGCGCTCCTGGACCACCCGGCCGTCAGCGAGGCCGCCGTGGTCGGCGTCCCCGACGCGGACCTCGGCCAGCGCATCGTGGCCTTCGTCGTCGCCGAGGGGGTCGGCGCGGCCGAACTGACCGACTTCGTCGCCACCCACCTCTCGGTGCACAAACGCCCGCGCGAGGTGCGGTTCGTGGCATCGCTGCCGCGCAACGCCATGGGCAAACCCCAGAAGCGGCTGCTGCTCTCCCCGGAGGAGCGCTGAACCGCCGCGCGGGCGGGGAGCGTTAACGGCGTTAACGCCGTCAACGGTCAGCCGCGTCCCGCGAGCAGCGGGTCGTGGACGTCGCACGGGGGCCGCACCTTCGGCAGCCGGTAGGCGATCCGGTCCCGCAACCGGCCCGTCCACGGCTCCTCCGGCGAGCGCCGCCTGACCAGGAAGTGCCGGCTCCGGCCCGCCCGCAGGTGGGTGCGGTACTCCTCGACCAGCGCCTCCGGCTCGCCCAGCAAGTCCCGCATCCGGTCCTCCACCAGGCAGAAGCCGCAGCGGTCCGGGGTCCGCAGGTGGTGCAGCCTGCCCTCCGGCCTGGCGTCGTCGCTGAAGGCCGTCACGGCGAGGGTGCCGTTGTAGAGCACGCACAGCCCCAGCACCTGCGGCTCCCGGGCGCTCCCCACCTGGTCCACGATCTCCGCGTAGCGGGCGTCGTCGATGAAGGCGATCCGCCCGAGCAGGGCCCGCGCCGCGGCCAGCGCGCTGAACACCGCGCACACCAGCGAGAACGCGCCCACCACCGGCACCGACCAGGACGGCCCGGTCTCGGCCAGCGTCCAGAGCAGCCCCGCGTTGAACACGGCCATGACCAGCACGGCCACCCGCAGCCCGACCCCGGTGGTGCGCACCGTCCGGTACGCCAGCCCGAGGAAGGCGGCCACCAGCACGGGCTCCACCACGTCGAACGCCCTCACGCCGGCCACCCCGCGGTCCGATGCGTCGCCTGACCCGCCACGTGACCCCCCGTCACCGGACCGGATGCCAAGGATCGCGCAGCGGCCGCCGCCCGTCGAGAGGGCGTGCCCCCGGACCACGGGGCCCGGCACCTCCTTGGCATGCTGTTCCGATGGACCACGAGGACGCGGCGTTCGTCTGCCGCCACGAAGGCCCGCACGGGCGCAGCGCGCTGACGGTCGAGGGCGCGGGCGAGGCGTGGCTGCTGCGCGCCGAGTCGCCGTTCGGTACGGAGACCATCCGCTTCGACGGTGCGGAGCAGGTGCGGGGCTTCGCGCGGGCGGTGCTCGACCTGCCGCCGCGGGCGGAGCCGTACGAGTACGAGCTGGAGCTCTCCCGCACGGACGACGCGGGCCGCACCCACCTCGCGACGCTGCTGATCGGGCGGGAGGCGTCCGACGGGTTCCAGCCGTACATCCAGTACCAGTCGTTCTACGAGACCGGCGCGGCCACCGGGCTCGGCATGTCGGTGGACTGCGAGGAGCTGGACGCCGAGCGGCTGCACGCCGAGGCCCGCGGGCTGCTGCGGGCCTGCCCGGAACCGGACCGGGCGCACCCTTCGCCCGGGGCCTGACCCCGCCCGATTCCTCCATCCTTCTTCCGGTGCGCCCCGAGTGACCTCCGCGAACGTCATGACGTCAGCACGAGCATGGGAGGGCGCCCGATGAAGGCACAGCCGACGGCGACGAACAGAGCCCCCGAGCGGCCCGTGGCCCTGGTCACCGGGGCGACCAGCGGGATCGGCCTGGCCATCGCACGCGACCTGGGCGCCCGCGGCCACCGGGTGTTCCTCTGCGCGCGCACGGAGACGGCCGTCAAGCAGACCGTCCAGGACCTGCGGGCCGAGGGTCTGGAGGTGGAGGGCGCGGCGGCCGACGTGCGCGACCGCGCGTCGGTGGCGGCCCTGGTCGCGTCGGCGGGCCGCGCCTTCGACGCGCCGGTCTCCGTCCTCGTCAACAACGTGGGCCGCAGCGGCGGCGGCGCGACCGCCGACCTCACCGACGAGCTGTGGCACGAGGTCATCGACACCAACCTCAACAGCGTCTTCCTGGTCACCCGCGAGGTGCTCGGCCCGGGCGGGCTCGGCGCCGCCCACTGGGGCCGGATCATCAACATCGCCTCCACCGCGGGCAAGCAGGGCGTGCTGCTCGGCGCCCCTTACTCCGCCGCCAAGCACGCCGTCGTCGGCTTCACGAAGGCGCTGGGCAAGGAGCTGGCCCCGCAGGGCGTCACCGTCAACGCGGTCTGCCCCGGCTACGTCGAGACGCCCACCGCGGCCCTGGTGCGCAGCGGGTACGCGCAGGTGTGGGACACCACCGAGGAGTACGTTCAGGAGCAGTTCGAGGCGCGGATACCGCTGGGGCGCTACTCCACGCCCGAGGAAGTGGCCGGGCTCGTCGGGTACCTGACCACCGACCTCGCCGCGTCGATCACGGCGCAGGCGCTCAACGTGTGCGGCGGGCTGGGGAACGTCTGAACCGCCCGCAGGTCCGGTTGCGTGCGCGTGAGGCGTCCGGCGGGAATCCCCGCCGGACGCCTCGGCGCGTCCGGGTCCGTCGCGCCTCACAGCACGCGCCTCACAGCACGGTGGGCGAGCCCGACACCTCCCACACGACGGCCCACGGCGCGATCCCCGAGGCCTTCCACGCCGCCGGCACCCGCTCCTCCACCGGTTCGTCCGCCAGCAGGACGTGCCGCAGCGCGGGCAGCGTCGTGCCGCGGGCGGCGGCTCCGGTGAGCCGCGCCAGCCCCGACGGCAGCTGCGTCAGCACCGTCACCTGCTCGTCCTCCAGCAGTTCGGCGAACTCGCGCGCGTCCGCACCGGTGTCCCGGTCGACGACCACCGCGAGCCCGCCCGAGAGCAGCGGCCCCCAGATCTCCCGCATGCCCAGGTCCAGGCTCAGCGAGTGGAAGGCGGTCCACACCTCCTGCGGCCCCGCCTCCAGCAGCGGGACGATGCTGTCCACCCAGGACAGCACCTCCCCGTGCGTGACCGGCGCCACGGACAGCGCCCGGCCGGGGTGCCCGCCCGAGGGGAGCGCCAGGAAGGCGGCCTCCTGCGGCAGTTCACGGCGTACCGCGGTGCTCTGCGGACGGGCCGCGATGACGAACGGACCGGCCTTGGCCAGCGGGATCTCGTCGCGCAGCAGCCCGCTGTCCGAAAGGACGAGCGAGGCCCCGGCGTCCCGCATCAGGAACTCCTGGAGCCCCGCGTTGTGCCCGGGCTCCAGCGGAAGTACGGCCGCTCCCGAGCGCAGCGCGCCCACGACGGCGCCCGCGGACATGCACGAGCGCCGGGCGCGCACGGCGACCGCGAGCCCCGGGCCCGTACGCCCCGACAGCTTGCGCGCGATCTCGTCCGCGAGCCAGTCCAGTTCGAGGTACGTCGCCTGCTCCTCCGCGTCGCGCGCGGCGATCCTGACGGGGTGGCGGGCGGCCGCGGCCGCGAAGCGGATGTCGATGCGGTCCCGGCGCACGGGCGGTTCTCCGGCCGGGTCGAGCCCGATCCGGCCGAGCAGACCGCCCAGGTCGGCGGACAACTGGTCGAGCTCCGGATGCTCCGGAGTGGGGTTCATGCGGCCTCCCGGACCTCGCTGCGGTCTTCCACGGCCCGATGGTGTCGGCGCGGACCGGAGGATCGCTCAAGTCCCGCCGTACAGAACGCGTCCAGGCCGGGCGGAGGCCCGCCGCACGCGCGCCGGGGACCGGCCGGAGCCGCGGCCGGGGCGCACCGGAGAGCCGCTCGGGGGCCCGTCCGGAGCCGCTCGGGAACCGCTCGCGGAAGGCTGGGGACCGGGTCGAGGAGGGCTCGGGACGCTGTGGCCGGTCCGGGTAAGGCGTGCCTACGATTCGGGGGTTCCCGCCGCCGCCACAGCCTCCACGCCCGCCTGCCCGGGCACCGGCCGTAGACGCACGCGTATGGAGGAGAGCTTTGTGGCTATGGCCCGTCTCGCGAGACTGGACTTGACTGTACTCATGACTCAGACCACGCAGAACACGCAGAACGGCCGGACCACCCTCGTCATCGGAGGCACCGGCAAGAGCGGCCGCCGCGTCGCCGAAAAAATCGCCGCCAAGGGTCTTCCCGTACGGGTCGGATCGCGCCATGGTGAACCGGCCTTTGACTGGAACCAGCCCGAGACCTGGGCCGCGGCCCTGGAGGGCGTCGACCGGGTGTACGTGACCTACTACCCGGACTTAGCCTTCCCGGGCGCCGCCGAGCAGGTCGGCGCGTTCTCCAAGGCGGCCGTGGCGAGCGGCGCACGCCGCCTGGTGCTGCTCTCGGGCCGCGGTGAGGAGGCCGCGGAGGTCAGCGAGGAGAACCTCAAGGCCTCCGGAGCCGACTGGACCGTGGTGCGCGCCAGCTGGTTCAACCAGAACTTCAACGAGAGCTTCTTCCTGGAGCCCGTCCTGGCCGGCGAGATCGCCCTGCCGACCGGGGACGCGGTGGAGGCCTTCGTCGACGTCGACGACATCGCCGACGTCGTGGTGGCCGCCCTGACCGACGACCGGCACATCGGCAAGACCTACGAGCTGTCCGGACCGCGGCTGCTCAGCTTCAGCGACGTCGCCGCGGAACTGACCAAGGCCACCGGCCGGGAGATCACGTACCTCTCGGTCACCAACGAGGAGTACCGCGCCGTCCTGCGGGAGAACGACCTCCCGGAGGAGTTCGCCGAGCTGTTCACCATGATCCTGGACGGCCGCAACGCGCACCTGGTGCACGGGGTCGAGGAGGCCCTGGGCCGCAAGCCCAAGGACTTCGCCGACTTCGCCCGCGAGGCGGCGGCCAGCGGGGTCTGGAACGTCTGAGCCCGTCCCACGTCGCCCCCACCGGGAGGAGACCCCGATGACCAGCACGTCCCAGCCTTCCTTCTCCAGCGAGAACGGACTGGCCGCCCTGCCGCCCCACTTCCACGGCTTCGCCCTGATGCACATCGCCATGCGGCGCGACGCGGCGCGGCTGCGCGCGGCGGCGCCCGCCTGGCGGGGCGGCGGCGCCGAGTGGTGGCAGCGGCTGCGCGAGGTCATCGAATGGCACCACACCAGCGAGGACGACGTGCTGTGGCCGGGCCTGCGCCGGCGCGACGCCGACTTCGACGCGCAGGCCCGTGAACTCCACGACGACCACGAGGAGCTGGACGCCGCCATGGCGGCGGTGTCCACCGCCGTGGGGCGCGGCGGCGACGGCCTCGTGGCCGCCGCCAAGGCTTTCGAGGACATCCTGCGCGGCCACCTGCGCGACGAGGAACGCGTGGTCTTCCCGGTCTTCGACCGGCTGGGGGAGCGGGCCTACCTGGCCGAGGAGCGCAAGGTGGTCTCCAGCGCGCCGATGCGCGTCATGACGTACCTCCAGCCGTGGATGTTCGACGGCGCGAGCCGGGAGTCCGTCGCACACGTCTCCTCCACCATTCCACCGCCGGTCCGGCTGATCGGTGCGACGCTGTTGCGCAGGCGGTACGAGCGCACCCTGAAGGGACTCCAGACGTGACGAGCACGACGACCCAATCGGCCACCCTGGTGGCGGCGACGGTGGGCACGGGGCTGATGGCCGGCCTCTATTTCGCCTTCGACATCTCGGTGATGCCGGGCCTCGGGCGCGGCGACGACCAGACGTACGTGACCGCAATGCGCAACATCAACGACGCCATCGACAACGGGCTGTTCGGCCTGCTCTTCCTCGGGGCGTTCCTCGCCACGGGCGTCGCGGCGGTGCAGCAGCAACGCGGCGGCCGCCCGGACGCGGCGCGCTGGGGCTGGACGGCCTTCGCCCTCTACGCGCTGTCCCTGGTGGTGACCGCGGCGGTCAACATTCCGCTGAACACCCAACTGGCTCGCGCCGGAGCCGACTTCGGCGCGGCCCGGTCCCGCTTCGGGGCCCGCTGGACCGGCGGCAACATCGTGCGCACCGTGGCCTGCACGGCGGCCCTCGCCGCCCTGGGCCGGGCGCTGACCCTGCACGGCCGCGGCTCGGCGGCATAGCACCACCCCGTTGAACGGCGCCCGCTCTCAATTCCGTCCCCCGCGGGAGAGCGGGCGCTTCACCGTCGCTCCGTGGTGCGTGCGCCCGGGACGGACACTCTCGGAAGGCACCTGGGATGGACACTCTGACCGGTCTGCTGGAAGGCCCCAAGGCCCGGGGCGCCTTCCTCCTCAAATCCGTCTTCAACCCGCCCTGGTCGCTGCGCGTCGAGGACCGCGCCCCGCTCTCCGTCGTCACGATGGTGCGCGGCGAGGCGTGGCTGGTCCCGGACCGGGGCGCGCCCCTGCTGATCCGCCCCGGCGACCTGGCCGTCGTACGCGGCCCCGAGCCCTACACGGTCGCCGACCACCCGGACACCCCGGTCCAGATCACGGTGGGTCCGGAGCAGCGGTGCAACACCGAGGCCGGGGAGGACGTCACCGACACCATGGCGCTGGGCGTGCGCTCCTGGGGCGAGGCCTTCCAGGACGACGGGTCCGCGGTCATGCTGAGCGGCACCTACCAGGCGCCCAGCGAGATCGGCCGACGGCTGCTGAACGCGTTGCCCACGGTCCTGGTCCGCCCGGCCACCGCCGGGGACGACACCCTCGTACGGCTGCTCGCGATGGAGATCGGCAAGGACGAACCGGGCCAGGAGATCGTCCTCGACCGGCTCCTGGACCTGCTCCTCATCGGCATCCTGCGCACCTGGCTCGCCGACCCGGGCAGCGGCGCGCCCGCCTGGTACCGGGCCCAGAGCGACCCGGTGGTCGGCCCCGCGCTGGGTCTCCTGCACGAGAACCCGGCGTACGGCTGGACCGTGGAGGAACTCGCCCTCAAGGTCGGGGTCTCGCGCGCCTCACTGGCCCGCCGCTTCGCCGAGGTCGTCGGCGAACCCCCGGTCGCCTACCTCACCGGCTGGCGCCTGGCCCTGGCCGCCGACCTGCTGCGCGAACCGGAGGCCACCGTCGCCACGGTCGCCCGCCGCGTCGGCTACAGCAGCGCCTTCGCCCTCTCGACGGCCTTCAAACGCGTCCGCGGCGTCAGCCCCCAGGAATTCCGCGCGGGCACCACCCCGAACACCCCCAGCGAAGCCCCGACGCCCCCGCGCACGGTGATCCTGGCGGGGTGAGGGCCCTCACCTCACGCCACCCGGTGGACCGAAGGACCTCACCTGGAGCGAGAGCTCCGCGACGAAGTCCGTCTGTGGTGAGAGAGGCGTCCTGCTGATCATCGCCGAGACCGGATTCCTGGAGAAGGGCCGGTCCTCGACCCATGCGTCACCGCCCCGGCGAATGGATCCACTCAAGAGGCTCCGCCGGACCGGTATTCCGGCGGAGCCTCTTGAGTCGTCCCTTTAGCTTCCGGAGAGGGCCGAGCGGAAATGCTCAAATCGCAGGGAATCTGGATCCACGAATTCAAGGATATCCATAGCTGTCTCGCCGCCCCCGACGTCGCCTCTTTGTAGATCGACCAGATACCCTCACCCGCCACAGATCGGCATTCTACTTCAAGACTCAGAAGGCCAGCTGTCCCTTCAGTTTCGTGAGACTCTCCGGTCACCAGGTACCAAAGAATGTTCAGTAAATGGGACCTGGTGAACGACGGCAGGTCTTCGGTCAGAGCAGCGAGAATCACGGAGGTTGCGTGCGGTGCCACTTGGAACAGCATGGCTTCTCGTTCCACATGGCCATTGAGTGTATGCCCCATGGTCTCCTCCAGGGTGCGCGCCGAGAGGGGGGCGGTGAATGATGATGGGATGTGAGCTCCCGATTGCCCACATCCACACCTAAGTGACGCCCAGTCATGACGTTGCAGCTCGATATGAGAGGCCTTCACCCTGCTCCCAACATCCAGGATCCAGCGGGGTCGTAAAGAACCCCCGGGACGAAATTGTCAGGTCCGTAATTCCCCTGACAGGAAGTGCATATTTCCTTTTCTTGCAGGATCTTCCCCAGGCCGTCACCGACATCCTCCCGCCTCACGGCTCGGGTGAAGATCACATCGCTCGCTGCCCACCCGGTTGCGCTCAGGATGTTCGGCTCCGCGCAGACCCGAAGACGTACGACTACGCCGGCGCGGTCCTGTTCAATGCCCACGCCTCCGCGCTGTGGGCGCGTTTCACGATCTACCTGCGCCGTGAGATCGCCGCCCGCCAGTTCCTCACCTCCGGCCGAAGCAACCGCCTGCACGCGCTGTACGAACTCGCCCTCCGCACTGGCCTCCGCAAGGGCGAACTTCTCAGTCTTCATTGGGAAGACGTCGACCTCAGTGCCGGCACCGCCAGCATCCGCCGCACCCTCCAGCGCACCCAGACCGGCGGACTGACCACCCTGCCCACCAAGACCCGCGCATCTGAACGGCGCATCGCCCTCCCTAACGAGTGCATCCACTCATTGAAAGAACACCGTGAAGCTCAGGAAGCAGAACGTGAGGCGGCAGCGGAAGGCTGGAAGGACAACGGCCTCGTCTTTACAACGCCGACGGGGGGGCCGATCGATCCCGCGAAACTCAATCGCAGCTACCGCGCCCTCCTCGATCGGGCCGGGCTCCGCCGCATCCGCTTCCACGACCTACGGCACTCCACCGCCACCCTCCTCCTGGAGCAAGGCGTCGAGCTTATCGTGATCAAAGAACTCCTCGGCCACGCCCACATCGGCGTCACAGCCACCGTCTACGCCCACGTCCGACTCCGCCTCCAATGCGACGCCATCGACCTTCTCGGCCACACGCTTCACTACCCGACCGCGACCGCCAACCAGCCCGACGACGGTGACGACCCGGTGCCTTGCGCAAGGCCTGTCCGCTGACGTTGCCGTCAACTACTGCCGTCAAACACCGCAGAAGCCCCGCCGGATGCACTCCGGCGGGGCTTCCCGCGAGCCCGGTTAACTATTGGACTCCGGCAATCCAGGGCCATCGCGATGAGTCCTCTAAAGCGCGACCTCTTCGATGCCAATTTCCCCCGTCAAGCGGGACCGTTCCATCGAAGTTGCATGAATCGTCACGGGGGGGGGGGGGGGCGTGTTGCCCGAAGATTGAAGCCGGGCAGCGATGCTAATCGCGAGATCCTTAGCGGATGGACACGCGCCCATTCGCCACATCCCATCGACGAGAAGGGCCGCCCTCGTCGTCATCCACGAAGAACACTCCCTCCAGCTCCGGAATCAACTTCGCGATTCTCTCCAGCTGATCAAAGATAAGGTCCACACCCCCGCTCTTCATGGACGCGCCGAAGAACGCGTGGGCGATCCAGTTAATCTCCCTCTTCTGGTACAGCCACCCATCCAGATACAGGGCGGCAGCTTCCTCGGTCAGGCCGAACCGCGTCGCCCTGCTCCTGTCCTGCACTACGACGTCCCGGATCACATCCAGATCGCTGTAATCACAGTCCAGGAACCCTCGTAGATTGAAGTACTTCGACACTGGCGATCAGTCCCCAAATCCGGTGACGACAATCCCGCCCTTACCCTCGATGTAGCTGCGGACATCTCGATGGACGCCGTACTTGAACCAGAATTCGGCCCGCACACCCATTTCGTCTGCACTTGAGAGAGTGGCCTTGATCTGATTCCTCGTCGACTTGCTCAGGAAGTTCTTGGGCCGGTTGACGGCTGTCATCGTCCGCTTCACCTGAATTAGAGCGTCGCTGGTAACGACGTCCACCTCACGCCCGTTAATCATCTGCGACGTACCACCCGTGCGCGCCCTCACCATGTCTTCATAGTGCACATCGGCGGCTTCCCTCGTCTTACCTCGGGCCGCCAAGTCGCGCACTTGGTCGGAGGCTTTCATTCCCCCGCAGTTATGAACCAGGACCGGCGTAGCGCCCGCCAGCACATAGTACGTGTGGACGTTGTCCACGGTGAGGTTGTGCGTGGTGACGGCGTAGGGGTAGGTGCGGGTGGTTTGGACGGTCAGGAGGGAGCCGTCCGGACGGCGGAGGTGTTCGCCCGGCGTGAGTTCGCCGGCGTCCACCCACTGGTGGCGGGTCTCGCTCCAGTAGGGGTGGTGGTAGGTGGAGGTGAGGGTGGCGGGCGGGCCGCGGGGGCTTGCGTCGTCGGTGAGGGTGAGGTCGGTGAACTCCTTGTCGTCGGGCGTGGTGATGGTGGCAGTGACGGTTTCGGGGCCGGTCGCGCCGGTCTGGGGGTCGGTGGCAGCGACGGACTCGCCGCTTTGCACTTCCTCGATGGGCTTGGACGTGCCGTCCGACATCAGGACCCGGACACCGGCAGGGAAGCTGTTGCAGCTGACAGGGGCGGATTCCGATTCCGCCGCCGACCCGCTGCTCCGTGACTCAGCGCTGCCCGCGTTCGACTCGGCGTCGTCCGCGCTCTTCGAGGCCTTGGACTCTGTCGATGCGGCGTCGCCGGCTGATTCCTTGCCGGCCTTTTCAGATGCCGACTTCGCGGCCTTGGCTTCGGCTGCCCGTGCTTCCGAGACGGCCTTTTTGGCTCTGGTCATGGCTTCGGCGGCGCGGGAGGCGCCGCGTTCCGCCGCGTGGATGGCGTCGTACGTCTTGTTGAGCTCTTTGTAGACCTTGAAGGCCTTGATGCCGACCTTGATCGCCTTGAAGAGCTTGCCCCACGGAACCGCGTTGAGGGCGGTGTTGATGCAGGCCATCACGTCGCCCTTGGTGAAGCAGTCGCGGGCGTCGTTGTAGCCGATCAGGTCACCGATGATGTCGACGACCTCGTGGATGAGGTGGTCGCGCTTGGCCTTGGTCTTCCTGACCTCGTTGTTCGCGTTGTCCAGGTCGGTCTGAGCTTCCTCTTCCTCATCGTGCTGCTGCACCCCGCTTCCGTGGTCCGTGTGCTGGAGGGCGTAGACCGTGTCCTCCTGGGTGTCACCCAGGTACTTCAGCCCGCTCGCGTCGGAGCTGTTGAAGGGGCTGTTGTTGGCGTAGGCGTACGCGTTCCACTGCTGGGGGTCGCCGGGATCGATGACCGGGTCCGGGCTGATGAAGCGGCCCGTGGTGGGGTCGTATTCGCGGGCGCCGAGAAGGGTGAAGCCAGTGGTCTTCTCCTTGGTGCCGCCGACGAAGCCCTTGTCGCCCGCCCAGGTGCCCGCGCTCGGCTGGGCGCCGCGCTCGTTGCCGAAGGGGTCGGCCGGGCGGCGGGTCTGGGTGAGGTCGGTGGCGTTGAACTGGACGCCGTTGGTCCCGTGGTGGTCCGAGGCTTGGTAGGCCAGCGCCGAGGTGCCGCCGGTGGTGGTGCGGGTGATGGCCAGGCCGCCGGGCGCCCCGTAGGTGCGGACGTTGGTGACCTTCTTGCTGGCGGTGTCCAGGGTGATCTGGTCGCTGCCGAGGTTGAGAGTGGTGCTGGTGGGGTCGCGGCGGATGAGCTGGTTGCCGCCGGTGTCGTAGAGGTAGCTGGTGCCGGCGCTCTCGCCGGTGCCGACGACCTTGTCCAGCTTGCCCAGGCCGTCCCAGGTGAGGGTCTTGGTACCGGGGGTGCTGGTGATGCCCGCGGTGTTTCCGGCCGCGTCGTAGGTGTAGCTGGTGACCTTCGTGCCGGCCTGGCCGGTCTCGGTGGAGGTCATCAGCGCGTGCGGGCCGCCCGTGCCGCCGCCCGTCTTGGGGTCGGTGGACGGGGTGTTGGGGCCGGTGCCGAAGGTCTGGGTGACCGTCGTGTCCTTGGCCGTGGCTCCGGTGACGTCCTTCTTCACCAGCTTGGTGCGGTTGCCGAGCTTGTCGTACTCGTACTGCTGCCAGTACGGCGCGGGACCGCCCACGCTGGGCTTGCCCGCACCGTCGACCGCCGGACCGCCCGCGTTGGCGCAGCCGCCGATGCCGCGCACGCTGGGCTGCGGGGCGGTGGTCTGGGCGCCGGTGTCGGTCCAGGCCTGGGTGAGTCGGCCGAGGTAGTCGTGGGTGAAGCACTGCAGGTCGCGGGTCGCGCCGTCCTGCGTGTTCCCGATCGAGGTCAGCTGGCCGACCTGGTTGTAGGTGTAGTCGACGACGTCGACGCTCGCGGTGGCCGCCGTCTGCTTGTCGAGGGTGGAGCGGATCGGCCTGCCGGTGCCCGCGTCGTAGTCGAGGGTGGAGACGACTTGCTTGCTGGTCGCGCCGACCGTCGTGCGGACCGCGCGGCCGTAGGGGTCGTAGCGCAGGTCCACGACGTACGGAATCTCTTGGATGACCACCAAGGTCACCGGGGCGGGCACGGGCCTCGTCCTCAGCCAGGACGGCACGACCAGCAGCTCGTTCATGCTGTACGCCGACCCGTCCAAGAAGTGGCGCTTCGCGCTTGCCAGGGGCGACAGCTCCGGCTGGAACTTCGACTGGTCCGACGTGGCCGAGAACGAGGCGGCACGGGTGGTGCCGGGCGCGTGGACCCGGCTGACCGCCGTCTACGACGCGGGAACCGGCCGGATGAGCCTCTACGTCAACGGGATCCTCGGCGCCAGCGGGCAGCACAAGGCGGCCGACGGCCCCGTGCCCGCCGGTCCGCTCGTCCTGGGCCGGTACAAGGTCAACGGGCAGCCCGACCCCTTCGCCGGATTCACGGGCGGCGTCAGCAACCTCGCCGTCTACCCGTACGCCGCCGCGCCCACCACCCCCGACGCCGTCAGCCCGATCACGCTGACCAGTACGGGTACCCACTGCCTCGACAACAACGCCGGCGGCACCGCTGACGGCAACAAGATCCAGATCTGGCGCTGCAACGACCAGGCAGGAGGCGTGGCCCAGAAGTTCGAGATCCGCACCGACGGCACCCTGCGCATCCAGGGCAAGTGCCTGGACGCCGTCAACGGGGGTACCGCCAACGGCACTCCCATCCAGCTGATGGTCTGCCACGGCAACCCGGCGCAGCAGTTCATGCCCCGGGCCGACAACTCCGTCTACAACCCGGTCTCCGGCCGCTGCCTCGATCTCGACCACATGAACACCACCGACGGCACGCAGCTCCAGCTCTGGGACTGCAACACCACCGACGCCCAGCGCTGGACCGTCCCCACCCTCAACACCGCGCCGCTGCCCGTCCCGGTGCTGTAGGCCCCCTCACCCGCCCTCCCGGTGGACCGCCGTCAGGACCAGGGTCGGGGTCGACAGCCAGCGGCCCTCGTAGTGGGGGTTCGCCGGGGCGGCGGTGGGCGGGGGGTGCAGGACGCACGTGAAGGTGCCCGCGGGGGAGAGGGTCACGGTGGCCTGGCGGAAGCCGAGCCAGGTGCCCGTGGCCGGGTACCAGGCCTTGTACACCGCTTCCTTCGCCGAGAAGAAGAGGCGCTCCCACGGGGTCGCGGGGTCGGCCTCCGCCAGGGCGGCCAGGTGGGCGCGTTCCGCCGGGGAGGTGATCAGGCCGAGGACGCCCGTAGGGAGGGGGCCCGCCGGTTCCGCGTCGATGCCCAGCGCCGAGGTGCGCGCGCGGTGGTCCGCCACCGCCCCGCGGTAGCCGTCGCAGTGGGTGATGCTGCCGACCACCCCCGACGGCCAGGCTGGGGCGCCGCCCGGGCCCGGGAGCAGCGGGGCGGGGGCGTGGCCGAGGTCCGCCAGGCAGCGGCGGGCGCAGGTGCGGGCCGTCGCGAACTGGCGGCGCCTGCGCGCCCGGCGGCTCGCCATCAGCGCCGCCTCGCTCGGGAACAGCGGCGCGGGCGCCGCGTCGTCGAAGGCTTCCGAGGACGCGACGCCCGGCGGCAGGATGGATTCGATCATCGGCCCACGGTCACCGGGCCGCGCGCGAGGTCAGTTCCGCCACCGCCGACACCGCCAGTAGCGGACGCTCCAGCGGCAGCATGTGGCCCGCGCCCGGCACCGGTTCGAAGCGGGCGCCCGGCAGGGTCTCGGCCAGGATCTCGGCCAGTGCGGGCGCGATGACCTTGTCGCCCTCCCCGTGCAGCACCACCGCGGGCACGGTCACCGACGCCAGCGCCTCGCGCACGTCCCAGCCCCGCGTGCAGCGGAAGAACTCGGCCCGGATGTGCGGGGCGGTCGCCGCGAACAGCTGCCGGTTCACCTCCAGCGCGACCGGGTCCACCCCCTTGGCCATGGTCGAGGACAGCAGCTTGCCGCCCAGCCAGGACCGGCGCAGCGCCCACGAGAACAGCGCGCTGCCCATCATCTTGACCTCGCTGTCCGGGGTGTCCTGGCCGTGCGCGGCCGTCCCGAGCAACACCAGCCCGTGCAGCCGCCCGGCCGCGGGGTCCAGGGCGGCGTACGACAGCGCCGCGAACCCGCCGCCCGAGTGGCCGACCACGACCGCCCCGCGCGCGTCCGTCTCCCCCAGTACGGCCGCCAGGTCCGCGCCGAGCCGCTCCACCGAGACCGGGGTCCGGCCGGCGGTCGAGGCGCCGTGCCCGCGCTGGTCGTACAGCACCACCCGGTGCCCGGCCCGGATCAGCCGGTCCGCGACCGTGCCCCAGACCCGCCGGGTGTGCGCCCAGCCGTGCACCAGGACCACGTCCACGGCGGCGGCCGTGCCCGCCAGCGGGGCCAGTACGGTGACCGCGAGATCCGCGCCGTCGTCCGTGCGGACACTCAGCTCCCGGCTCAGCTCGCGGGCCAGGGACAGCTCCATGGCCTCGCTCATCCCCGCGCCCCCGCACCCGCGGGCGCCAGCCGGCGGCCCAGCGACTCGAAGGCCGACAGGGCCCCCTTGGAGTGCTCGGCGCCCAGGTCCGCGACCTTGGACAGGATCTTCAGGAAACCGCTCGGGGTGCCCACGAAGTGCATCGAGATCCGGGTCCGGTCCTCGGCCAGCGGCTCCAGGCGGAAGACGCTGCGCCCCCGGAACACCCCGTCGACGTACTCGACCTCCAGGCGCCGGCCGGGTTCCACGGCCACCGTGCGCGAGGTGAAGCGGAGCTTGAGGCCGCCCTTGTCGGAGCCCTTGGTGTGGACGGTGACCGCGATCCGGCCGCCGACCTGGTCGGCGGACCCGGAGACGACGTCGAAGGTATTGGACGGCACCCACCACTTCCGGGCGCCGTGCAGCTCCGCGATGAGCGCCTCCCAGACGGCGCTCGCCGGGGCGTCGATCACCGCCTCGTCGATCAGGTCATAGGTCGTCATGGCGAACCTCCAGTGCATACGTCCAGTGCATACGGGGAAAAGGGAGCGGCGGGGCGGGGGTTCCTCTCCCCGTCCCGCCGCCGGCACTTCACGACCGGTCAGGCTGCCGCCGTCAGGCGAAGAAGCCCTGGCCCGGGGTGAAGGTGTTGTTGGGGTCGAACCTCTTCTTGGCGTTCACGAAGCCGGTCCAGCGGTTGCCGAAGTGCTTCTTCCAGTCCGCGCCCGACATCGGGATGGAGCCCACCAGGTAGCGCTTGGCGCCGAGGCTCACCGCGATGTCGTACAGGCGGCGGTTCTGGTCGATCATGCCCTGGATGTTGGGCTCGCCCGGGTTGGGGAAGCGCAGCAGGTCGAACAGGTAGACCACGGATTCGTTGGGCATCATCGCCAGCGGCCGCTTGATCTTCGAGGTGAAGAACGGGTAGAAGAGCAGGAACCCGCCGCCGAGCGAGTTCGCGTCCAGCTCCTGCTCCACCAGCTTCATGAACTGCCGGGTCTTCGACGCGGGCAGGAACATGCTCAGCCACGGCTTGGGCGTGTACCAGTGGCCGCCCTCCTTCAGCACCGCCTCGTACGCGTCGAGGCGGAACATGTAGTCCCGGAACGCCACGTCCTCGATGAGCGCGTCCGCCCGTACGTCCTTCAGGTCGCACAGCAGCTTCGCGCGGTCCGGCGGGGTCGTGTTGTAGGTGGCGCCGACCTCCAGCTTGTAGCGCCACCCCGAGCCGTCCGGCTTCTGGAGCATCTCGCCCGCGTGGACCTGGAAGCGGCCGTCGGCCAGCACCTTCTCCGAGTCCGCGAGGTACGTCTCGACGTCGGAGTAGAACAGGCTGAAGATGACCGAACGCTTCGGCGCCGGTATCAGCTTGACGGTCACCCGGACGATGATGCCGACCTGGCCGCCGCCCGAGAGCGCCGCGTTGAACAGCTCCGGACGCTGCTGCGCCGTCGCGGTGACCAGCTTGCCGTCGCCCGTGATGATGTCGATGGACTGCACGGTGTCGCACAGCAGGCCGTACCGCTGCACGGTGCCGCCGATCCCGCCGATGCTGATGGTGCCGCCGACCGAGATGTACAGGTAGTCGGGCAGCGCCGGCGGGGTCTTGCCCACCTTGAGCGTCGCGTCGGTCAGCTGGCCCCAGGTCACACCGGCCTCGACCACCGCGTGGTCGGCGCCGATCGACAGGATCTTCGACATCCCCTTGGCGTCGATGGAGATGCCGCCCGGGACCCGCGCCTGGCCGTACACCGAGTGCGACTCGATGTCGTTGCCGGTGCCGCCCTGGCCGTTGACCGCGACCTTGATCCCGTTGGCGCGGGCGTAGTCGACGATCTTGACGATGTCACCGACGCCACCCGGCCGCAGCACGGCCCAGGGCTTGCTCGCCGCGCCGTCGAAGAGGTGCCCGAAGTCGTTGGCGAAGGCGTCGACCGTGGCCGGCCCCGTCTCCAGCGTGCCGACCAGGTCCGGCACCGGGACGACCCCGGACTTCCCCGCGGCCTCGGCGGCCGTCGCCCAGGTCTGGGACACCGCGTTCCAGCCGACGACCGCGACCGCCGTGGTCGCGATCCCGCCGAGTACCCGGCGACGGGAGGGGGCGGCGGCGGTGCCCGCGGCGCTTCTGTGGGTGCTGCTCATCTGCGTACGTCTCCTACTGGTGAGGTACCGGGGAGGTGGTGCGTACCTGGGAGGCGAGCTGGTACTCGCTCAGGTCGAGGCGCTTGGTGCCCCGGCGGAAGCGCCAGGTGTACGTCGGGAAGATGGAGGTGTTGCGGCCGTTGTCGTCCAGGTACCAGCTCTTGCACCCGCCCGACATCCACACCGTGCCCTCCAGGTGCTTGTCGAGCTTGCGGTTGTAGGCGTCCTGCGCCTCCTGGCGGACCTCGATGCTCGACAGGCCCCGCTTCTCGACCTGCTTCAAGGAGTCCACGACGTACTCGACCTGCGCCTCGATCATCACGGTCTGCGAGGAGTGGCCCAGCGCCGTGTTCGGACCCAGCAGCATGAAGAGGTTCGGGAAGCCCGCGATGGTGGTGCCGCGGTGCGCGGCCATGCCGTCCTTCCACGCCTCGCGCAGCTGCACGCCGTCCCGGCCCCAGATCCGGCGCGCGACCGGACGGTCGGTGGCCTGGAAACCGGTGCCCAGGATGATGGTGTCGACCTCGCGCTCGACCCCGTCCGTACCGACGATCGAGGTGGGCCGGACCTCCGCGATGCCGTCGGTGACGATCTCCACGTTGGGCTGCTGGATCGCCGGGTACCAGGTGTTCGAGAACAGCAGCCGCTTGCAGGCCACCAGGTAGTCCGGGGTCAGCCGCTTGCGCAGCGCCTCGTCCTTCACCGACTTCTCCAGGTGGTCGCTCGCCATCTTCTGGACCTTCTCGGCGAGCTTGGGACGCTTCCAGAAGAACGCCAGGATCTCCCGGCCCCACATGTTGAAGCCCCGGCGGAACTGCTGGTAGCCGGGCAGCGAGCGCAGCATCTTGGTGTGGAGCTCGCTGTTGGCCTTGTCGGGCTTGGGGCCGATCCACGCGGGCGTGCGCTGGTAGAGGTCCAGGTGCCCGACCTCGGGCTGGATCTTCGGGACGAACTGGATCGCCGAGGCACCCGTACCGATGACGGCGACGCGGCGGCCGGCCAGCTCGTGCTCGTGGTCCCAGTCGGAGGAGTGGAAGACCTTGCCCTCGAACTCCGCCAGTCCCTTGATGTCCGGCACGGCCGCCTCGCTGAGGTAGCCGGTGCCGGTCACCAGGAACTGCGCGGTGTAGTCGCCCTGGGAGGTCTCGATCTTCCAGTGCCGCTCGCCCTCGTCCCAGCGGGCGGAGACCAGCTCGTGCTGGAACCGGATGTGCGGGCGCACGCCGAAACGGTCGGCCGTGTTCCGCAGGTAGGCGTACAGCTCGTCGCGGGAGGCGAACGTCGACTTCCACTCCGGGTTGCGGGCGAACGAGAAGGAGTACAGGTGGGACATGACGTCGCACGCACACCCCGGATAGCTGTTGTCGCGCCAGGTGCCGCCGACCTCGTCGGCCCGTTCGAACACCAGGAAGTCGTCGATGCCCGACTGCAGCAGCCGGATGGCGGTACCCAGGCCCGAGAACCCGGTACCGATGACGGCCACCCGCAGATGGCGGGTCGGCCCACGGCCCTTGGCGGCCGCCTCGGTCGTCGGGCGGGCTCCGCCGTCCCTGGCCGGTTCGAGAATGCTCGTCACGACGGCCTCCTAGCGGCGCGTGATGGTCACGCGGAAGTTGTTGAAGAACTTGTCCTCGAGGGTGTACGCGAAGATGTCGAGGTAGCGCTCGAAGCGGGCCACGACCTCCTCGCCCTCCAGGGCGACGGCCTCGTCCCGGCGCTCGGCGAGCAGCACCAGCCAGGCCCGGCAGGCCATCGCGAAGGACTCGCGCTCGTTCACGATCTCGTCGATCTCGAAGAGGCCCTCGGCGCCCGCGGTCAGCTCGTGCAGGTGCGGGATGTGGCAGTCCTTGAACTCGGACCGCTGGAGGAACTTCAGGTCGTCGAGGAGCGCCCGGTTCATCGGCAGCGCCTCGGCGGTCATGGTGTGCAGCACGAACTTCGCGCCCGGCTTGAGCGTGTTCGCGACCTGCTGGAAGAAGTACCGGTAGCGCCGGGTGCGCTCCTTCGGCGGCAGGGCCGAGGAGACGAAGTGCTCCAGCGCGTTGATGCAGAACGCCGCGTCGTACTTCTCGCTGTCGTCGGCGACCTTGTAGTCGGCCCAGCTCTCGACCAGCGTGGTGATCTTCGGGTTCTTCAGCCCGTCGATGAAGGCTTCCTGGGTGCGCGAGAGGGTCAGGCCGACCGCCTGCTCGGCGCCGTGGACGGTGGTGAGGCGGTTGAGCATGGTGCCCCAGCCGCAGCCGATGTCCAGGACGCGCTGGGCGCCGCCGGCACGGACGCCCGCCAGCTCCGCGAACTTGTCGAGCTTGCGCTCCTGCGCCTCGTCCAGGGTGGCGACGAGGTCCTCGCCGTCCTCCCAGTAGCCGCCGGAGTACATCATCGTGGGGCCCAGCAGCAGCCGGTAGAAATCGTTGCTGACCTCGTAGTGGTGCCTGATCGCATCGACCTCGGGGTCCACCGACTTGGGGGCGACCGTTGTCATCTGATCCTCATTCCTGGCTGTCCTGGGCTGTCCGGCGGGGCCCTGGCTGTCCGGCGGGGCCGTCCGATCTGAATTCGCGTCCGAGAAAACCCGATGACCCGCAAGGCAGGCGCAACACGGTCCGAATCCGCTGGAAGAAAGGGGTGCGGCGAGGACCGCGGCGGGCCGTGTTGCGCCTTCCTTGCGGGCCCGGGGTTTTCATCGCTCTCGAAAACCAAGACGCATTGCCGAGTTGCACTGCCGAGAGAGGACCGACCCCATGTCGCTGCCCACCATCGAAGAACTGGCGAGCCAGCTCGAGGCCGTTTCGGGTGCCGCGGAGGTCAGCCCCGACGCCCCGCTCCAGCACATCGCGGACGTCGACTCGCTGGACCTGATGGAGTGGCTGTACGGATTCCAGACCACCTACCCGCACATTCCGGCCGACGAGTCGCTCTTCGCGGACCTCGACGACACGACGACCCTGCGTGACGTCTACGCGAAGATCGTCGACCTCGTCCCGGCGCAGGCGTAACGAGGGACGAGGGACGAGGGGAACCACGTGACCGGCTTCGACATCACCGGGTGGGGCATGTCCGTACCCGAGCGCGTCGTCACCAGTGCGGAACTCGCGGAGCGCTTCGGCGTGGACGAGCACTGGGTCGTCAGCCGCTGCGGGATCCGTGAGCGGCGGGCGGTGGACCCGGGGCAGACGACCGTCTCCCTGGCCGTCGAGGCCGGCCGGCGCGCCCTGGACAAGGCGGGCCTCACCGGCGCCGACATCGCCCACCTCATCGTCGCCACGGCGACACCGGAACAGCCGTCCCCGGCGACCTCCGCGTTCGTCCACCACGAACTCGGCATCGCCGGGAGCGCGCACGACGTCAACTCGGAGTGCGCCGGCTTCGTCTACGGGCTCGTCTCCGCGATGGCCCTCATCGCGATCGACCCGCGGCCGATCCTGCTGATCGGCTCCGACACCCACACCCTGACGGCCAACCCGGCCGACCGGGACCTGTCCATCCTGGTCGGCGACGGCGCCGGCGCGGTCGTCCTCCAGGCAGGCCCGGAGAACCGGGTCAAGGCCTGGAACCTGGGCGCCGACGGCTCCTGCACCGGATCCCTCAAGGTGCTCGCGGGCGGCAGCCGGATGCCGACCACCCAGGAGACGCTGGACGCGGGCCTGCACTACGCGCAGATCAACGGCAACGAGATCTACCTCAACGCCGTCCGCTACACCGTCCGTACGGTCCGCGAGACGCTGGAGAGCGCCAAGGTGGACGCGGCCGACGTGGACCACGTGGTGCCCCACCAGGCGAACATCCGGATCATCAACTCGATCATGTCCCACACCGGGCTGCGCCAGGAGGCGCTGATCACCAACCTCCAGAAGTACGGCAACACGGCGTCGGGTTCCATCCCGATCGCGCTGGCCGAGGCCCTCGACGAGGGCCGGATCAAGGCCGGTGACAAGGTCCTGCTGGCCGGGTTCGGCGCCGGCATGACATGGGGTTCGATCCTGATGGAATGGGGCGGTGCGGCAGCATGAGCAACAAGAGTGCGGGCCAGCGGCCCGAATCCCCGGTCGCGCTCGTCACCGGCGCCTCCGGCGGCCTCGGCCAGGCGCTGGCCCTGGAGCTGGACGCCCTGGGCTGCCGGGTCGCGGTGCACTACAACAGCTCGCGCGACGCGGCGGTCGCGGTCCAGGAGAAGCTGACCAACCCGTCCGTCCTGGTCACGGGCGACGTCGGCTCGTGGGAGGCGGTCCAGGGGATCTACGCCGAGATCTCCGCCGGGCTCGGGCCCGTCGACGTACTCGTCAACAACGGGGCCATCCGCAAGGACGGCCTCATGGCGATGCAGAACCCGGCGGACTGGGCGCAGGTCATCCAGACCAACCTGATCGGTTCCTTCCACACGGCCCGGGCCTCGGTCCCGGCCATGCTGAGGCAGCGCTGGGGCCGGGTGATCAACATCGTCTCCCCGTCGGGCATCATCGCGACGGCCGGGCAGACGGCGTACTCGGCGTCCAAGGCGGGCCTGATCGGGTTCACCCGCACGCTCGCGTCGGAGTGCGGCCGGCGCGGCGTCACGGTGAACGCGCTGTCCCCGGGGTTCATGATCACGGGGATGACGAAGGACCTCCCGGACCGGGTGATCGAGGGCATGGAGGACAAGGCCCCGATCCCGCGGTTCGTGACGGTCGAGGAGGTCGCGCGCAGTGCGGGCCTCTTCCTGGACCAGGACTGCATGACCGGCCAGGTCATCAGCATCGACAGCGGCGTGTCGATCACCTGACCCGGCCCGTGCGGCAAGACGGCCCCGGCCCCCCTTCCCAGGGGGGCCGGGGCCGCCGCGCGTACGGGCCCCGCGCGGGGGAGGGACGTCCCTACGCCGCCGGGTGCGAGGCGGCCGGGCGGGCCGCCGCCGGGTGTGAATCGGCCGGGTGCGAGGCGGCCGGGCGGGCCGCCGTCGGGTGCGTCACGCAGCCGTGGTCCGACAGGGAGCACGGCTGCGGCGCCGCCGCCCGGTCCACCTCGAACATGCCCATGAGGAACGGGTCCAGGACCGCGAACGGCCGCACGGTGCGCCGCGGCTCCGGCGTGCGCAGCAGCTCCAGGTACGCCGCCTCCGTCTCCGGCGCCGGGTCTATCCCCAGCTCCTCCGCCAGCACCTCGCGCAGCTGCTGGTAGCTGCGCAGCGCCTCCGCGCGGTTGCCGGCCCGGGTGTGCGCCGCCATCCGGCAGCGGTACGCGCTCTCGCGGAACGGAGCCCGCCGCACCGCCTCCTCGGCGTAGCGCAGGGCGTGGTGCTGGTCGCCCAGCGCCGAGGAGGACAGGCTCGCCGTCTCCAGCGCTTTGAGGCGCAGCTCCTCCAGCTGCTCGCGCACCGCGTTGACCCAGTCCCCCTCGTGCGAGGGCAGGAACGACCCGCGCAGGTTCGAGACCGCGCCCGCGGCCAGCTGCTGCGCCACCGCGTACGCCCCCTCCGCGTACGCCTCGGCCGCCTCCGCCACCGCCGTCTCCGCGCACTCCACGTCCACGGCGGCGTCCTCGGGGAGCCGCAGGACGTACCGGCCGCCCTGCGCGACCAGGGGCGTCACGCCGGGCTGGTCCTGCGGGGTGGTGACGAAGGTCCGCACGCGGCTCACGACGCTGCGCAGCGCCGAGGCCCAGGTGTCGGGCAGCCCCTCGGGCCATACGGTTTCAGCCAACTGGTCACGCTCCGTGCCTCCGCTGCGTTCGAGGAGGAGACGGGCGAACGCCACTTGCGCCTGAGCGCTGGAGAGGTGCTGTGGCGGGGCTCCGTCCGGTTCGATCGTGACAAGGCCTACGAGTCTGATCAGCACTATGCACTCTCCGAAACGGTCGACTTCCGGCCGTGTCCCCCAGGTTCGCGTGCGGTTCGAAGATACCTTCGGGCCTTCTCCACGTGTCAACAGAGCCCCGAAAACATTCCTTCGCGAATGAAATGCCAGGTCGAAGCGGGGTCGAGGACCGGCTTTCCAGAATTCGAGCCCCACTGGCGGACCGGTGGCGGTCCGCTCGTGAACGGCCGGTGCGCGACTGGAGCGCCGCTCGCGCCCCGATATCGCCGCGCTCGACTTCCGCTGTTGCGTCGCCATTGCGCCCGGACGCCTTAATGGAATTCCACTAGAGCCCGGCCGGAACGACGGCGGGGCGTCGATGGAGTTCCGGGTCCGCCGGACGTCACGACGAGGAGAAGCACGTGAACGCATCCGCCGCCTGGGAGCGCCTGGAGCCGAAGCTGGCGTACTTCCGGGACCGCGTACGGTCCCTGGAGTACGAGCCCGACCGCAAGAACAGCTTCGTCGCATACACGGTGGAGCGGGACTCGGCCTACGCCGACCAGGACGGCCGGCGGCTGCTGATGATGTCCGGCTACAGCTACCTCGGGCTCGCCGGCGACGAACGGGTGGTTTCGGCCGCCAAGGCCGCCGTGGACCGCTACGGCACCGGCAACCACGGGGTCCGCGCGCTGGCCGGCTCGACCCCGCTGCACGAGGAACTGGAGGCGGAGGTCGCCCGGTTCGCGGGCCGCGAGAAGGCCCTCGTCTTCGGCTCCGGCTACGCGGCGAACGTGGGCACCGTCGGCGCCATCGTCGGCCCCGGTGACACCGTCTTCATCGACAAGTACGACCACGCCAGCATCGTCGACGGCTGCAAGCTCTCCGGCGCCACCGTCACCCGTTTCCGCCACAACGACGTGGCGCACCTGGAGCGCCGGCTGGCCGCCGCCCCCGACACCGGGGTCCGCCTCGTCATCGTCGACAGCGTCTACTCCATGGACGGCGACATCGCCCCCCTGGTGGAGCTGCGCAAGGTCTGCGACGCCCACAACGCGCTCCTGATGGTCGACGAGGCCCACGCGCTCGGTGTCATCGGCGCCACCGGCAAGGGCATCGAGGAGCACTTCGACCACGAGGTGAAGGTCGACATCAAGCTCGGCACCCTCTCCAAGGCCATCCCCTCCATGGGCGGTTGGGTCGCCGGCTCCGCCGAGCTGGTCCACCACCTGAAGTACGCCGCCCGCCCCTTCCTCTTCTCCGCCGCCCTCGGCCCGGCCCAGGCCGCGGCCGCCCTGGAGTCCCTGCGGATCCTGCAGCGCGAGCCGGAGCGGGTGGAGTTCATCCAGCAGGAGTCGGCCCGCTTCCGCGGCATGCTCCACGACGCCGGGATGAGCACGGTGGACAGCGAGACCGCCGTCGTCCCGATCATCGCCGGGTCCGACGAGGCCGCCTACGACTACGCGACCGTCTGCCGCAAGAACGGGGTCATCGGCCTCCCGGTGGTCACCCCGGCCGTCCCCAACGACCTGGCACGGCTGCGGATCGCCATCACGGCCGCCCACACCAAGGCGGACATCGACTTCGCCGCCGAGGCCTTCATCGCCTCCGCCCGCGAGTGCCGGATCATCTGAGCCCGCTCTCGCCCCGGCCGCTACCGCCTTCGGCTCACCCGCTTTCCGCTCACCCGCCTTCCGCACACCCGCCACCGAGGAGAGACATGCCTGGACCGTCCAGGGGCAGTTCGGCGCAGCCGCCCGTCGCCATCACCGGCATGGGCGTGGTCACCCCCGGCGGGTGCACCCCGGACGAGCTGTGGAGCACGCTGCGGGCCGGCCGGTCCACCGCGGCCGAGCTGACCCACCTCGACCTCGGCCGTCACCGGGTCCGCATCGGCTGCCGCGTCCGCGGCCTGGAGGAACTGGCCGGCCTGGTCCCCGCCAAGGAGGCCCGCCGGATGGACCCCTTCGCCCACTACGGCACGGCCGCCGCCCTCGCCGCCCACCGCGACGCCGGTTCACCCACCGCCGAGGCCGGCCGCACCGCCATCGTCGTCGGCAACGCCGTCGGCGGCCGCGCCACCAGCGACCGGGAGTCCGCCCACTACACGGAGTCCGGACCGGCCCGGGTCAACCCGCTCATGCCGCTGATGACCATGCCCAACGCGGCCGCCGCCCACATCGCCATCCGGCTCGGCTGGACCGGACCCGCCCTCACCGTCGCCAACACCTGCGCCAGCGGCGCCGACGCCATCGGTCATGCCCTGATGCTGCTCCAGACCGGCCGCGCCGACCTCGTCCTCGCCGGGGGCTGCGAGCACACGCTCACCCCGGTCACCCTGGCCGGGTTCGGCAACCTCAACGCCGTCTCGCTGCGCAACGACGACCCCGAGCACGCCTCGCGCCCCTTCGACGTGGACCGCGACGGCTTCGTGATGGGGGAGGGCGCCGGTTTCGTCGTCCTGGAGCGCCTCGACGACGCCCGGGCCCGCGGCGCGAAGACCTACGGACTGGTCGCCGGGTACGCCGCCACCGCCGACGCCCACCACCTGGCGATGCCGCTGCCCGACGGCGCCGGAGCCGCCGCCGCCATGGCCGGGGCCATCGCGGACGCGGGTCTGGACGCCGCCGACATCGTGCACGTCAACGCGCACGGCACCTCCACCCCGTACAACGACCGCTCCGAGGCCGCCGCCCTCACCAAGGTGTTCGGCACCGCGCAGCCCCCCGTCACCGCTCCCAAGTCCGTCATCGGCCACCTCATCGGCGCCGCCGGCGCCGTCGAGCTCATCGCCACCGTGCAGGCCATGCGGCACTGCGAGGTGCCGCCCACCGCCAATCTCGAACAGCTGGAGCCAGGAATGGACATCGACGTCGTCCACGGCGCGCCGCGCGCCGTCCGGCCGGGGCCCGCGCTCACGAACTCCTTCGGGTTCGGCGGCCACAACTCCTCCGTGGTGGTGATGCCGGTATGACGCTCCTCGCCCTGCCCGCCCCCGTCCGCACCCTGACCGTCACCGAGGCCGACGTCACCGGCTACCGGGCCGCCGCCCGGCCCGGCCTGGCCCCCGCGGCCCCCGGCCAGGCCTCGCCCGTCCACCCCTTCGTCCTCGCCCACACCGTCGCCGAGCGGACGGTGGCCGAGCTGACCGCCGCCGAGCCCGGCCCGGTCTCCGTGGTCCACCTCGGCCAGGACATCCGCGTGCTGCGCCCGGTCCGCCCCGGCGAGGAGGTGACCGTACGCCTGGAGGTCCTCGGGGTGCGCAAGGAGGCGCGCGGCGCCCGGATCGCGCTGAAGGTGCGGCTGACCGGCCGCGGCGCGGGGACGAGCGGGCCCGAGCCCTTCGCGGAACTGGTCATCTCCGCCCTGCTGGTGGGCGCCACCCTGCTGGAGCCCTTCGGTGACATCGCCGGCGGATCCGCCGCCCCCGCCCCGCTCGGCGCGGGCCCGCCGCAGACCGTGACGCACGAGCTGACCGCCGAGCGGATCCGCGGGTACGCCCACGCCTCCGGCGACCTCAACCCCATCCACCTCGACCCGGAGGCCGCCCGCGCGGCCGGTTTCGACGGGGTCATCGCGCACGGCATGAGCGTGGTCGCCCTCGCCGTCGAGGAAGCCGTGGACCGCTTCGCCGGCGGCGACGCCGCCCGGGTGCGCGGCCTCGGCTGCCGCTTCTCGGCCCCCGTACCGCCCGGCGTCCCGCTGGACATCGTCCTGCAGCCCGACGCCGAGGCCCGGGTCGTCCGCTTCACCTGCAAGACGCCCCAGGGCGCGGCCGTCAAGAGCGGCTGGATCGAGTTCGCGGGACCGGCCCCGGCCCCGTCCCCCGAAGGAGGTGACCTGCCGTGAACGCACAGAGCAGCCCCGCACCCGGCCTCGTCGCCGGATTCCTGACCCAGGTCCACGACCGGCCGCACGCCACCGCCCTCGTCTTCAACGGGGCCGAGACCACCTACCGCGAGCTGTACGACCTCGCCGGCCGCGAACGCGACCGCCTGGCCCACCTCGCCCTCGCCCCCGGGGAGCCCGTCGGCGTCCTCGCCGACAAGTCCCCGGCGGCCGTGGCCCTCGTACTGGCCTGCCTGCTCGCCCGCCGACCGGTGATGCTGCCGTCCCCCGCGCTCGCGGACGGCCTGCTCGCCGACCTCTTCGCCCAGGCCGGGTGTACGCACGTACTGGCCCCGGGCGGGCAGAGCGCCCGGGTCGCGCCCGGCCCGGACGTGGCGGCCCAGCCGCTGCCCGCCGAGGAGGCCGCCGAGGTGGCCTTCATGCTCACCACCTCCGGCTCGACCAGCCTGCCGAAGATCGTCCCGCTGGGCCGGGACGAGGTCGACCGCTTCATCGGCTGGGCGGGCGCCGCCTTCGAGATCGGCCCCGACCGGACCGTCCTGAACTACGCGCCCCTCAACTTCGACCTCTGCCTGCTGGACGTGTGGACGACGCTGGCGCGCGGCGGCCGGACCGTCCTCGTCGACCCGGCGCTGGCCGCCCACGGCCGGCACCTGCTCGACCTGGTCGACCGGCACGAGGTGCACGTCGTCCAGGCCGTCCCGATGGCCTTCGGACTGCTCCAGGACGCGGCCGCGAAAACCGGCTTCACCTTCGAGACCGTCGAACACGTGATGTTCACGGGCGACGCCATCGCCGACCGCACCTTCGCCGCCCTGCCGACGCTCTTCCCCAAGGCCCGCATCCACAACATCTACGGCTGCACCGAGACCAACGACAGCTTCGTCCACGAGGTCGACACCTCCGCCACGTCCTTCCCGCCCGTCCCCATCGGCCGCCCCCTCCCCGGGGTGCACGCCCTGGTCCTGGACCCGGACACCGGCGCGGTCGTCGAAGGCGCCGGAAGCGGGGAGCTGTACGTCTCCACCCCCTTCCAGACCCGCGGCTACCTCGACCGGACCCGGCACGCCGACAAGTTCACCGGGCACCCGCTCGGCCTGGACGACCGCCGCTGGTTCCGCAGCGGGGACCTCGTACGGCGCGACGCCGACGGCACCCTGCACCTCACCGGCCGCACCGACTTCCAGGTCAAGGTGCGCGGGGTCGCCGTCAACACCGCCGAGATCGAACGGGTCCTCCAGGAGCACCCCGAGGTCCTGGAGGCGGGCGTCAGCGCCCGGCCCGACCCGATCGCCGGCAAGAAGCTCGTCGCCGGCGTCCAGCGGGCCCCCGGCTCCACCCTCACCGTCCTCGCCCTGCGGGCGCACTGCGCCCGGCACCTGCCCCGCAACGCCGTCCCCACGCAGCTCACGCTCACCGACGAGCCGCTGCCCAGGACGGCCACCGGAAAGGTCGACCGCAAGGCGCTCGACCACCTGACCCCGATCACCGCGGCCGCTCCGCTCACCGCACCCGCCGCCGCGTCCGACCCCGTTCCCGCACCTCTCGCCGAAGGAATCCCGTCATGAGCAACGTCGACACCATCAAGCACTTCGTCATCAGCGAGTTCCTCCCGGGCACCGCCCCCACCGAACTGCCCGTCGACCACGACCTCCTCAACGACGGGGTCATCGACAGCCTCGGCGTCCTCAAGCTGATCGCCTGGGTCGAGGACCGCTTCGAGCTGGCCGTCGGCGACGCCGACCTCGACCCGAACAACTTCCGCAGCGTGGAGGCGATCGACCACTTCATCGCCGACGCCCGCGCGGCGGCCTGAGCCAACCACCGAGAGGGACGAGGGAGGGGGAGCGACGTGCACGAGGCACTCACCGGCCTGCTGGAACAGCGGGCCCCGATCGGGCGCGACACCTGGGGTTCCTGGTGGGACCTGCTGGGCGACGGCGGCCTCGACAGCGCCCAGGTCGTCGGCCTGCTGGCCTCGCTGACCAGCCGGCTCCCCGACCACGACACCCTGCGCCACCTGCTCGACTCGCTCGCCGAGCGCCGCCCGCCCACGACGGTGACGGGCCCCTGGGAGGGCACCGTCAACGTCGTCGGCACCGGCGGCGGCCCGCGCACCTTCAACATCTCCACCGCCTCGGCGTTCGTCGCCGCGGCCGCCGGGGTGAAGGTCGTCAAGACCGGCTCCCGCGCCTACACCAGCTCGCTCGGCTCCGTCGACCTGCTGGAACGGCTCGGGGTCCGCCTCACCTCCTCCTACGCCGAGACCGAGGACACCCTCGCCCGGTACGGGATCGCCTTCGCCGGGCCCTTCGTCTACCCGGCGCAGCTGACCCGGCTGGCGCGGACCGTGGCCCCGCTGAGCATGAAGCCCTTCGGCCGCTTCCTGAACGCGCTCGGGCCCTTCCTCGCCGACCTGCCGGTCGCCGCCCAGATCACCGGGGTCTCGTCCGCGGCGCCGCTGGAGACCCTGCGGCAGCTGGCCGCCTCCACCCTCACCCGGCGGATCCGGCTCACCGCCAACGACACCGGTGCGGACGAACTGCTGCCCTTCGCCACCAACACCGTCTACGGGGAGCGTGCCATGACCCGGATCATCAGGCCCGGCGAACTCACCCCGGGCGAAGGTTCCTTCGGGGACCTGAGGCCCGCGGCCGACCCGGCCGACGCCGTCTCGCACTTCCTGTCCGTGCTCTCCGGCACGGCGGGGGCGGTGGCCAGTCGTACGGTCGCCCTCGGGGCCGCGGCCCTGCTGGTGGCCGAGGGCACCCGCCGGGACTGGCCCTCCGCGGTCGCCCTGGCCCAGGGCGCGATCCTCTCCGGCGTCGCGCGGGACCTGGCCGAGCGCCTGGCCGCCGCCCCCAAGCCCGGCCCGGCGCGGCGCACCCCGGTGGTGTCCCGTGCCTGAGCCCATGAAGTACGCGACGCCCGCGGAGTTCGCGGCGCCCACGGAGTTCGCGGCGCCCCCGGCGGCCGCCGCGCCCGCCACCGGCCCCGCGCCCTTCTTCCCGGGGCGCCGGACACCCGGCGGGGCCCCCGGGCTCGCCCTCTTCCTCAACGCGGGCGACCCCCCGCTCCCGGTCCTGCGCGACCTCGTCCTGATGCTGGACGAGGAGGGCGTGGACTGCCTCGAACTGGCCGTGCCCTTCCCGGACTCGGTCACCGACGGCCCCGTCATCCGGCGCTCGGCGCGCCGGGCGCTGGAGGCGGGCGGGGCCGCGCTGGACGACGTACTCGCCTTCGTGGCGGACGTACGGCCGCACCTGCGCCACACCCGGATCGCCCTGCTCGCCGACTGGCGGTACTCCCTGGCGGACCGCGACCTCGGCGCCGTCACCCGCGAGATCGCCGCCAGTGGCGCCGACGGACTCCTCGTCCACGCCCTGCCGCCCCGGCTGCGCGCGGAGCACCTGGAGTCGGCAGCGGCGGCCGGCCTCCCGGTGGTCACCACCTGCTACACCAGCAGCCCCGACGCGACCCGGGCGCAGGCGGCCGCCGCCGCCTCGGCCTACCTGTACCTCGTCGCCCACTACGGCCGCAGCGGCACCGCGCCCGCCACCGGCCACGCCGCGCTCGCCGAGACCGTCACCGGCCTGCGGGCGCACACCGACTCCCCGATCGCCGTCGGCTTCGGGGTCAGCACCCGCCAGGACGTGGAAGCCGTCGGGGCCAGTGGCGCCGACGCCGCGATCATCGGCTCCGCCGCGGTGGCCGCCGTGGAAGCCGCCCAGCGGGACGGGCGCGACGTGCCCGAAGCCTTCCGCGCCTTCGTCCGCTCGGTCCTGCCGGCGGCCGTACCCGCCTGACCGCCACACCACCCGCACCACCCCCGTCCCCACCCTCCGCTCGCCCTCACACATCGGGAGTTCGCCATGATCGTTCGTGACATCGAGTCCGTGAAGACCGTCGAGTGGGGCAACGGCCTGAGCCGCCGCTTCCTCCTCGCCGAGGACGGCCTCGGCTACACGCTGACCGACACGGTCGTGCTGGCCGGCACCAAGTCCCGCCTGGAGTACGTCAACCACCTGGAAGCCTGCTACTGCATCGCCGGCTCCGGCGAGGTCATCGAACTCGACGGCACCTCGCACGAGATCGTCCCCGGCCGGATGTACGCCCTCGACCAGCACGACGCCCACTTCCTGGTCGCGAGCCCCGACGAGGACCTGCGCCTGGTCTGCGTCTTCTCGCCCGCCCTGCGCGGCAACGAAGTGCACAACCTCGACGCCCACAGCTCCTCGGCGTACTGAATCCCCCGGCGCCGCCCGCGCCCGTACCCCGGCCCGCGGGCGGCCCGGCCACTGCAAGCCACACCACTATTCAAAAGGGGTCCGTCGTGATCCGTTGGAACTCCGACCAGGCAGATCTGCG
The DNA here is from genome assembly GCF_040611795.1 of Streptomyces sp. NPDC006529. NCBI lineage: Bacteria > Bacillati > Actinomycetota > Actinomycetes > Kitasatosporales > Streptomycetaceae > Streptomyces > Streptomyces sp. NPDC006529. Next base: position 131,239 of record NZ_JBEXPB010000010.1, read on the forward strand.
CGAGGGCCTGGAGCGGTGGGGGGACGCCCTCAGCGCAGACCACCTCGAACTCGACGAGAAGTCCGCCTTCTCCGAGGACAAGTGGAAGCTCGTCCAGAAGACCGGAATCCTCTCCCTGCCCTTCGAGGAGCGCTACGGCGGCCTCGGCCAGTCCGTCCTGACCACCATGTACGTGCTGGAAGGGCTCGGCGAGTACAACCGGGACTCCGGCCTCAGCTTCTCCGTGACCACCTCGATCTGCTCGACCGGAATCCCCGTCCAGCAGTTCGGCACCCCCGACCAGAAGGAGCGCTACCTGCCCCTGATCGCCTCCGGCGAGGCGATCGGCGCCCACGCCATCACCGAGGCCGAGGGCGGATCGGACGCCATGGCGATGACGACCCGGGCGGTCCGCGACGGCGACGACTTCGTCATCAACGGCAGCAAGGTCTTCGTCAGCAACGGGCCCGTCGCGGACGTCATCGTGGTCTACGCCCGCACCCACCCCGACGGCGGACCGCTGGGCACCACCGCGTTCCTGGTGGACCGGGACACCCCCGGCATCACCGCCGGCAAGCCGCTGAAGAAGATGGGGCTGCGCACCTCCCCGCTCTGCGAGCTGTTCTTCGACGACGTGCGCGTCCCGAAGACGGCGGTCCTCGGCCGGGTCGGCGGCGGCTTCATGGTCCTGGACCACGTGATGAAACGGGAGATCCTCTACTCCTTCATCGTCAACGTCGGCGAGATGCAGCACCGCCTCGACCGGTGCGTCGAGTACGCGAAGACGCGCAGGTCCTTCGGCAAGTCGATCGGCTCGTACCAGTCCATCGCCAACAAGATCGTCGACACGAAGATCCAGCTGGAAACCGCCCGCAAGTGGCTCTACGACACGGGCGAGAAGCTGGAGGCGGGCGAGAACATCACCGTCGACCTCGCCATCTCCAAACTCGTCACGAGCGAGAGCAACCTCGCCACCAGCCTCACCGCCGTGCAGATCTTCGGCGGCCACGGCTACATGGCCGAGTACGGGCTGGAGGTCGACGTCCGCAACGCCGTGGGCGGCACGATCTACTCCGGCACGAACGAGATCCAGTACAACCGCATCGCCTCCATGCTGGGCCTCGGCAAATGACCACCGAGGCCCCCGTATCCGCCCCCGCCCCCGTCCCGCTGGCCGGGACCCTGCTCAAGGTCTGCGGCGCCACGGCGGCGAGCGACGTCGAGGCCGCGGCGGCCGCCGGGGCGGACTGCGTCGGGCTCTGGCACGGCGTACCCGGCGGCCCCCGCGAACTGGACCGTAACGCGCTGGCCGCCCTCGCGGCGGCCACCCGCTCGGCCGGCCTGCTGCCGGTCCTGGTCACCTTCCTGGCCGACGCCGGGGAACTGACGGAGCTGGCCCGCCGTACGGGGGTCGGCTGGATCCAGCTCCACGCCTACCAGCCGCCCGCCGTCGTACGGGCGCTGCGCGCGGCCCTCCCGGCCGAGGTCGGGATCGTCAAGGTGCTGCACGTGGCCCCGGGCGGGGGCGGCTGCGTCGAGCGCCCGCTCATCGGGGCCTACGAGCGCGCCGGGACGGACCTCTTCCTCCTCGACACCGCCACCGCGGACGGCCGGATCGGCTCCACCGGCCGCACCCTCGACCCCGCTGACGTCCTGGCCCTGCTGCCCCGCCTGAACCGCCCCTTCCTGCTGGCCGGCGGCCTGGACGCGGCCAACCGGCCCGCCTACGGCGAGGTCGTGCGCCACCCCGGCTTCCGGGGGATCGACGTGGACACCGCGGCCCGCGACCGCGCCACCGGCGCCTTCGGCACCCCGGAGATCGCCGCCCTGGCCCGCGCCTGGCGCACGGGCCCCCTCCTTCCCGCCTCCTCTTGACATGGAGCTGTCGCGATGACGAAGCAGAACCGGACCGGCTTCCCTTTTCTCGAGGCCCTCCTGGCTTCACCGACCCCCGTGGTGATGGAGGTCAAGCGGCGCGACGCGCACGGCTACGACCTCCTCGGCGGCCGCACCCCGGCCGCGATCGTCGGCGCGTACGAGAGCGCGGGCGCCCCCTGCATCTCGGTGGTCACCGGCCGCTGGTTCGGCGGCTCGCCCGCCCTGCTCCGCGACGTCGCCGCGATGACCGACCTGCCGCTGCTCCAGAAGGACTTCATCACCCGCAAGGACCAGATCCGCACGGCGAAGGAACTGGGCGCCTCCGCGGTCCTGCTCACGGCGGCCCTGCTGCCCGCGTCCAGCATGCGCACCCTGGTCACCGAGTGCCTGCTGGCCGGACTCACCCCCTTCGTCGAGATCACCACCGAGGCCGAACTCGACGGGGTCCACCACCCCGAGGAATGCGTGATCGCGGTCAACAACAAGGACATCAAGACCCGCGAGCGCGGCGCCGGCGACCCGCACCGCAGCCTGGACCTGCTCCCGGCGGTCCGCGCGAGCGGCACCCCCGCGCCGGTCAGCGCCAGCGGCATCAACGGCCCCGCCACCGCCGCGAGCCTCCTCGACGCGGGCTTCGCGGGCCTCCTCGTCGGCACCTCGCTCCTGCGCACCCGCTCCCCGATCGGGTGGATGGACGCGGTGACCGGCGCCCGCACCGGCCTGGCGCTCCGATGAACACGGCCACGGCGCACACCCTCACCGGGGCCGGGATCCCGCTCTCCGCCCACTTCACCCTCCCGCCGGACGGCGCGCCGCGCTCCACCGTCCTGGCCATCCACGGGCGGGGCATGAGCGCCGGGTACTGGGACGCCTTCACCCCGCTGGCCACCCGCCTCGGCCACGCCGTCCTGGCGGTGGACCGCCCCGGCTACGGCGGCTCCGCGCGCTACCTCCCCGAGGGCCAGAACCTGGCCGACCAGGCCGAGACCCTCCGGGCCGCCCTCAAGGAGCACGCCCGCACGCACGACGTCGGCGCCGGGGTCTTCCTGCTCGGCCACTCCGACGGCGGCAAGGTCGCCCTGCACACGGCCGCCGGGGACGCGGACACCCCGCCCCTGCTCGGCCTGGACGCCTCCGGCGTCGGCTACCACTACGACCCCGGGGCCCTGCACTTCCCGTCCACCCTGGGCGGCGGCGCCACCAAGCTCAACTGGGGCCCGCTCGGCCTCTACCCGCGCGGCACCTTCCAGGCCAGCCGCGCCCTCCTCGCCCCGACCCCGCCGCGGGAGTCGGCGGAGACGATGTGGTGGCCGCGCCAGTTCGAGACCCTGGCCCCGGAGGTCCGCATCCCCGTCCGCCTCACCTTCGCGCAGCACGAGGCCTGGTGGGACCTCTCCCCGGCCACCCTGACCGCCATGACCGCCCGCCTGACGGCGTCCCCCGCGGTCACCCTGGACCACCTCCGCGCCGCGGGCCACAACATCAGCCTGGGCCACACCGCCACCGCCTACCACCTGCGCGTCCTGGCCTTCCTGGAGGAATGCCTCCTGACCCGCTGAGCGGGCGGGGACGCGGGTGCGGGGGTCAGGCCTTCTCGCCGAGGGCTTCCCGCAGCCAGTCGAGGGTGCCCTGGCCCAGGAGTTCGTCGGCCAGCAGCCGCCCGGTCTCCGTCGTCAGCCGGCCCCGGCTGTTGTCGATCCACCTCTGGGCGGCCGCGTAGCCCTGCGCCCGGTACTCGATGCCCTGGAGCATGCACTCCAGCTTGTCGGCGTCCCGCGCACAGACCGCCTCCGGGGAGTCCTTGGCCTCGTACTCGGCCACCAGGTCCTGGATCGCCGACGCGAGCAACTCGGGCATCCCCGCTGTCTGGTCGGCCGTCACGGCCACCGGGTCCGCACCCGTCGCGTACTTCTTCCCGAGGTGGTTCACGTCCCCGGTGCGGGTCTCCTGGGTGTCGTGCCAGACGGCGAGGAACGCCGCCCGCGCGGGGTCGGCGCCCTCCAGCTTTGCGATCACCGACGCGATGAGCGAGGTCCGCCACGAGTGCTCCGCGACGCTCTCGGGCTGCTTGACACCCGCCATCCACCAGCCCGTACGGGCCGTGTTCTTCAGCGTGCCCGCCTCGTAGAGGAAGCGCGCCACCGCGGACAGGTCGTCAGCCACGTCTGTTTCTCCTTCTCACGCCTCGGCGAGGCGGATCGCGTACCGGATCCCCTCCAGCTCCCGACGCGCGCGCGTCGAGGGCCGTGTGTCATCCAACAGCACGGGCAACGTCTCGCGGAGGGCACGTCCCGCTCCGGCCGTCGTGTGCAGGAGGTGGGGCCGGGCTGCCAGGAGCGCCCAGAGCGTGTGGACGTTCAGGTCGAAGAAGCCCTGCTCCGGAGCGAGTCCGACCACGAGGTGCCGGAACAGCCTGTGGCCGGGCCAGGCGGGGGCGATCGGGTCGCCGATGAAGTGGTCGGAGAGCTGGAGGTGGGACGACTCACCGATCCAGTACGCCCAGTAGTTCAGGTTCGCGACCTCGCCGGGTTCGTTGTCCGCCAGGCTGGAGGCGATGAAGTAGCCCATCCGGTCGCGGTCTCCTTGGCGGGCGGCGACGGCCGCGGCGGAGCGGGCGCCCAGCCACCGGGTGAGCCAGTCGTCCGGCCGCTCCGCCTTCTGCTGCTGGGCGAGCCAGTCGGAGGTGTCCGCCGCATCGTCGTATCCGGCGAGGTAGAGGGCTTGCCGATGAAGGAGGAACTCGCCACCGCGCGCTTCCTCGGCGGTCTGCCTCATGCGACGGAAGAACCGGCGCCGGTCGCCGACCGTCAGCTCCGGACCGCTCGGCGCCGGACCGCGGCGCGGGCGGGAGGGAGCCCGGAGGGCGCGCAGCGGCTCCGGCGTCACCCCGTTCAGGGGCCAGACCAGAACCTCGACCAGGTCGCGCTGGAGGACCCACGTCCCCAGCGGGCTCCCGTTCGCCGGGGCGTCGTCGTGGAGCACGCTCGCCAGGAGGACATCGGCTTCGAGGGCTTTATCCCATGCGAGGAGCAGTGGCGGGCTGGCGCCCATCCTGAGGAGTCGGTGCCGGTGGGCCAGCATCTGGCCCACGGCCAGCGAGGTCAGTGGCCGCCGACCCGACTCCCACCCCGCGACCGTGTCCGTGGACACGTGGAAGGCCTCCGCGAAGCTCTCTTGGGTGTGGCCGAGCTGCTCTCGGATGACGCGGAAGACGTAGCCGGACACCATGCCGCTCCGACCGCGCGACGGCATTCCCCGACTGCTGGTCAGGGAGGACGGCCGATTGCTGGTCATGGTGCCCCTTCGCCTGCGGGACGCCACGAAAGTACCCGTACTGGGGGTCACTTCGAGTGGCGCGGCCGGATATCTACGCTCGACGCATCGGTTACCAGGCAACTCAGCGTAGCGGTAGGGAGCCCATCGTGAAGGACACGCCGGAAGCGTTCGAACACCTCGACCACCCGTTGTTGCGGCGGCGGGTGCGGGATCCGGGGTCGCTGCGGGAGGGGGAGCTGATGGCCGTGGTCCGGGAGCCGCTGGGGTCGGTCGGCGGGGTGGCGCGGTACGCGTGCACCGCGTACGTACGGGACGCGGCCGGGCTGGAGTTCACGGCGGCGCCCGGCACGCTGGAGGGGTTGTGAGCGCCCTGGAGGGGCGGATCTGCGCGGTGTGCGACCGGCCGATCCGGGCCGGTGGCCAGGAGTTCATCCGGCACTCCGCCTCGGGCGCCCGGCCCTCCGACTGGGCCCACGACATCCTCGACCCGGCCTGCAAGCCGGCCCGGGCGGTGCCGGGGGCGGGTTGAGCCGCGAGGCCCTGCTCGGCGCGGGACGCGGAAGACCCGGACGGCGCCGCGCGGCGCCGTCCGGGTGGTCACCTCACCGGGTCACTCGAAGGAGAGGGTGCCCTGGCCGGGCTGGCTGAGGTAGTTCTGCCAGCCGGAGGACAGGGGGAGGTTTGCGCCGAAGCTGGTGCCGGATCCGAGGTGCGTGGCGACCGTTCCGTCCGTGCCCTGGATGACGAGGTCGGCCTTGCCGTCGCCGTTGATGTCCGGGAAGGTCAGGCGCCCTTGGCCGGGCTGGCTGAGGTAGTTCTGCCAGCCGGAGGAGAGCGGGAGGTTTGCGCCGAAGCTGGTGCCGGATCCGAGGTGGGTGGCGATGGTGCCGTCGGTGCCTTGGATGACGAGGTCGGCTTTGCCGTCTCCGTTGATGTCGGGGAAGGTGAGGCGGCCTTGGCCGGGCTGGCTGAGGTAGTTCTGCCAGCCGGAGGAGAGCGGGAGGTTTGCGCCGAAGCTGGTGCCGGATCCGAGGTGGGTGGCGATGGTGCCGTCGGTGCCTTGGATGACGAGGTCGGCTTTGCCGTCTCCGTTGATGTCGGGGAAGGTGAGGCGGCCTTGGCCGGGCTGGCTGAGGTAGTTCTGCCAGCCGGAGGACAGGGGGATGTTGGCGCCGAAGCTGGTGCCGGAGCCGTTGTTGAGGTGGGCGCCGATGGTGCCGTCGGCGCCCTGGATGACGAGGTCCTTCTTGCCGTCGCCGTTGATGTCGGCGTAGGAGAGGCGGCCCTGACCGGGCTGGCCGAGGAAGTTCTGCCAGCCGGCGCTGACAGTGGTGCTGGCGCCGAAGCTCGTCCCCGAGCCGGGCCGGAGCCCGATCGTCCCGTCCGTGCTGAGCACCATCAGGTCGGCCTTGCCGTCACCCGTGACGTCCGCGCCGCGGTCGGCGTCCTGGATGTTGTCGTAGCGCCGGGGGCTGAAGGTGCCGTGGCCGCTGTAGTAGGGGTACGGAATGCTGTGGTGGACGGCGCCGCTGCTGCCGGACTCCTCCAGCGCGTCGTACGTGGAGTGGTCGGAGCTGGTCCAGCCGTTGAAGAGGACCACGTGGCCGCTGGCGCCCGAGTCGGGGTTGAGGAGGATGTCGCCGGGGCGCAGGGACTCCTTGGCTATGGAGGAGGTGTAGTTCAGCAGAGTGCCGGTGGTCTCGCCGTAGTTGTTCGCGCTGGACGAGCTCAGGTGCCAGGCCATGGAGACGAAGCCGGAGCAGTCGGTGCGGTACTTGCCGTTGGCGTCGGTGCGGTAGCTGGTCATGCTGTACGGCACGCCCGCGTCGACCCACGACTGGGCCCGGGCGATGACCTCGGCTCTGCCGATGCTGCCCCCTGCCGAGGAATCCGCGGCCGGCGTGGCGAAGGCACCGACCGGGCGGGGAGCCGCGGCCAGCTGCGCCGCCGAGGCGGTCGTCGGGTTGGGGACGGTGGGGGTGAAGGGGGTGAGGAAGCCGGGGTTCGCCGGGCGGGCGGTGGTTGCCGTGGTCGCGTCGGTGGACGGCGCCGGGGTGTCGGCGGCGGCCTGACCCAGCGTCGCGGCGGTGACCGCGCCGACGACGGTGATGGACAGGGTGAGGCGGGTGATCATGTTCATGACATTCTCCTGGTGAGGTGGGAGCCTGGGGGTTCTCCGGGCCGGAGAACCAGCGGCTGAGCGGCTGAGCTGCGCGGTGAAGAGGGTGAGCGGGATCGCTGCCACGCCTCGCGGAGACGGCGAACGGGTGGCGCGACGAAGGGGGGGCGGCGCGACGAGCTGGTGGCGCGACGAGCTGGTGGCGCGGCAAGCTGGTGGCGCGGCGGTGTGGTGGCGCGGCGGTCTGGTCGCGCGGTGCTCCGACTGCGCGGGCGTCGACCGACCGGGGAGCGGCCTCGTCACGAGGTGCTGGCGTGTGGGGTCTGCGGGAACGTTTCGGCGTGCGGTACGCGCTATGCCGGGGCGGCGGTGCTTCGGCCTCGGCTCGCCGCCCCGGCCGGTCTTCCTGGTGCGGGGCGGCCGGTGGGCGGGTCGAGGGGACGGTGCTGGTGCTTACGGGCCGGCCCGGGGCTGCGCCCCGGGCTCAACTCCCGGCTCAGCCGCGGGCCTTGGCCTGCGCCGTGGCGACGTAGCGCACCGTGAAGAGCATGGGGACCACGAACCCGGCGGCCTGGACGAGCGTCGCCGCAGTGGAGTGGCCCTGGCCGGCGTGGGCGAAGGCCGCGAGGGCGCCGGCCGTCGCGGCGAAGGCGGCGGTCCAGACGGTGGTGATGACCACGTTGATGCGGACGAAGGGCTTGAGGTTCCAGACCTCGGGCGGGGTGGTGCGCTTGGCGATGCCGAGCGTGAACGGCTTGCCCACCAGCAGCGAGACTCCGGCGATGAGCGCCAGCGTGGCCGAGGAGAGCGCCGCCGAGTAGGCGTGGACCGCGGAGTGGGGATCCGCGAAGGCGACGGCGGCCAGGACCGCGAAGAAGACGGCCGATCCGGCCTCCATGATCAGCGCGTCGTAGCCGGCGCCCGTCCGCCGCTGCTGGGCGATCACGGCCACCGCCACCAGCAGGCCGGCGAGCGCGCCCCACTGCCACTGGGCGGACGGGACCAGTGCGAAGACGATCCACGGAAGGAAGGTGCGTACGTACGACATCGAAGGCCCCCGGCTGCTGACGTTCCAACGTTCCTGTTCTGACATGTCGAAACTAGAAGATCCACCCTCGACATGTCAAGAGTGGAAGGTAAGATGGTGGCATGAGCCTTCGACACGCCCTCCTCGGCCTCCTGTCAGAGCGCCCCGCCAGCGGTTACGACCTGCTGAAGCGCTTCGAGACCTCCCTGGCCAACGTGTGGCCCGCCACGCAGAGCCAGATGTACACAGAGCTTTCCAAGCTCGCCGACAACGGGCTGATCAGCGTCTCGGCCCAGGGCCCGCGCGGCCGCAAGGAGTACACCCTCACCGCCGAGGGCCTGGCGGAGCTGCGCCACTGGCTGACGGAGATCAAGCCCACGCGCAACACCCGCAGCGACATCCTGCTGCGGGTCTTCTTCCTCAACGTGATCACGCCGGACCAGGCGCGCGGCTACCTCACCGAGCTGATGGAGCTGTCGGAACAGGAGCACGAGGCCCTGCGCCGCCTGGCCGGCTCCATCGACTGGGGCGACGACCCGCTGTCGGTGAACGGCAGGATCGCGCTGGAGTACGGCCTGCGCTTCAACGCGATGCGCCGCGAGTGGGCGGCGTGGGCGGCCGAGCAGATCGGGTGACCTTGCGCTGGGCCGGGGCCGGGGCCGGGGGTGGGGCCGGACCCCCGGCCCCCGGCCCCGCCCCTACGGGCGCACGTACGGCCGGGTCATGATCTCCATGTTGTGGCCGTCCGGGTCGGCGAAGTACGCGCCGCGGCCGCCGAACAGCCGGTTGAACCGGCCCGGTTCGGTGTGGTGCGGGTCGGCGTAGTAGGTCACGCCGACCGCCTGGAGGCGCGCGATCATGCCGTCGAACCGCTCCTCCGGAACGAGGAACGCGTAGTGCTGCGGCTGAATCGGTTCGTCGCGCTTCTCGTAGTAGTCGAGCGTCACGCCGTTGCCGAGGTCGACGGGCAGGAACGGCCCGAAGGGCGCGCCCACCGTCAGGCCGAGGACCGCGGTGAGGAACTCGGCCGACAGCTGCCGGTCCCGGGCGTGGACGACGGTGTGGTCGAGGCGGATGGCGCTCGCGTGCGTGGGCGTGGGCGTGGGCCGGGACATGGGTACGGGTCTCTCCGGTCTGGTCTTGACATCACTGGGCGGGGCGCCGCGCAACGGCGCCGGTCAGGAAGACACGGAAAGGGGAGGCGGGGCCCTGGCCCGCCCCGGGATCACCCCGAGGCCGGGAGCCCCACTCGTACATGGCCCAAGGCCGACCCGGCAGTCACCCGGCCGACTCTAATGATCAACGGGCCACGGGGCAACGCCGTTCCCCACCGCGTAAGTCCGGCCCCCCACGGGCGGCCGACCGGCCCTCCGGCATCATGGGCCCCCGGACCCCCGCCCCAAGGAGCACCGCCCGTGATACTCGGTTTTGACCCCCTCTTCGACATGGTGGACATCGCGGGCTCGGCGGAGGAACTGACCAGCCTGGCCGATGCCGTGGCCGCGGGCCAGGGGCTCCTCGACTGCGCGTCCGCGCCGGGCCGCAACACCCTGGCCGGGGTCGAGGTCAGGCCCGGCCCGGGCCCCGGCGTGCTCGTCCAGCACGACGCCGAACGCCGGATCCTCGTCATCAGCGGCGACGCCGAAGCGCGTGAGGCACTCGCGGGCGAGCTGCGCGACATGGCCCTCGCCGAAGACGGAGGCCACCTCCACATCGAGCTCTACCCCGAACACGACTACGTCGCGGAAGGATCCCTGTCGCTGGTGGTCAACAGCCCGCACGGAGGCATGCCGAGACGCTGAGCCGCGGGCCCGCCTCCCTTGCCCGATCCAGCGCCCTAGAGACCCGACGTGTCGAGCACGATCCCGAACGGCTCCGGCAGCCGCACCCCGACCCCGAAGGGGTGCGGCCCGTCCGCGCGGGTGTAACCGAGCGGCCCCGGCTCGGAGAACAGGCTCACGCTCCGCTCGACGCGGTCGACGAGCAGGTACAGCGGCGCCCCGTACTCGGCGTACCGCCTGCGCTTGACGACCCGGTCCGTCTCGGCGTTCGACTCGGAGGTCACCTCGACGACGAGCAGCGTCTGGTCGGGTACGAGGGCCCCGCCGCCCCGGGCCAGTTCGACCGGCACCACCGCGATGTCGGGCACGTACCAGTTCTGGGACTTGGGCAGATCGAGGTTCCCGGACCCCGTGACGCAGCCCAGCTCGAACGGCCGACCCCGCCCCGGCGCCTCCTCCCGCCGACAAGGGGGAGGAGGCGCCAGAGGACGTTGGCAGGGACCCCTCAGGCCGCTACCACCCGGCTGACCAGTTGGTCGCGGACGCGGGACGGGATGGCCGGGGCGAAGCGCTGGAGGTAGTGGTCCATGTGGAGGTCGTCGCCGACCAGGAACGGGAGGTCGAAGACCAGGAGCTTGCGGACCGCCAGGAGGGGGAGCGGGGAACGCAGGGGGCGGAACGACTCGTTGTAGAGGCCGGGCTCCTCGCACACCGGGTGGAACTGGCCGATCATCAGGCCCTCCGCGACGAACTCGTCCTTCGCCTTGCGCTGCAGCTCGTCCAGCTCCACCGAGTCCGTCGGGTCGAAGCCCGGCAGGACGAGGAGGATCGTGAGCAGTTCGCGGTCCTCGGGGGACAGCGGCTCCGAGAGCGCCGCGTGCCGCGTGCGCAGGGAGTCGACCGCCGAGGCGAGGTCGTCGCAGTCCGCCGACGGGAGCGCCAGATGGAAGAGGTCCTTGCGCAGCGCGGGCTGGGTGTACGGACACACGGGGCCGGTGCGGCCCAGCTCGGGGTGGCTGGAGACCAGGAACTCCCGGCTCCACCCGAGCACTTGCATCAGCGGACCCAGGTGCTCCGCCGGGACCTCGCCCCGGGCGACCTCGCCCGAGGTCCACGACATGATCAGGTCGTCGCCCCTCATCGGGCATCCCTCCACATCGGCCGGAGGGCGGGTCCGCCCTCCGGCAGGACGATCTCCGGGCCCATCCGCTCGAATCCGGCGCGCCGGCTCGCCGCCTCGCCGCCGGGGGAGCTGGCCTCCGTGTACACGCCGACGCCCTCGGCGTCCGCGCGCGCCGCGAGCCGGCCCACCAGTGCGGATACCAGGCCGTCCCGCTGTCTGTGCGCGCGGGCCGCCGCGAAGGCGATGTAGTAGTGCGGCGGTCCGTGCGGATGGCGCTCGTCCTGGAGCGCCGCGATGGTGTGCAGGGCCGGGGCGTGCGGGCCGAGGGCTGCGGCGGCCTCCCCCAGCCGCGCCTCGTCCGGCGCGGCGCCCGGCGGCAGGAAGAGGAGGACGGCGTCGCCGTCCGGGCTGGTGAGCACCCCGCCGTGCGCGGCGCACAGGCCGACGAACGCGCGGAAGAAGCCGGGCAGCCGCTCGGCGCGCTCCCGCTCGTCGGCGATCATCCACCGGGTCAGGGCGTCCCCGTGGAACGCGGCGGCGAGCAGCGAGGACAGGTCGGTGACCGTCGACGGGGTCAACGTCGACAGGGTCAACGCCCGTGGGATCGACGTCGATGCGGTCGCGGTCGTGCGGGTCGACGTCGACCCGGTCAACGGGGCAGAGGGTAACGGTGACGGTGACAGGGACATGGGTGGTCCTCCGGTCAGAGGGTGCGGGTGGCACGGCCGCGAACGGCCGGGGCCGGCACGCGGCCGTGCGCGGCGAGCGCCGACACGCGGGCGTGCAGGGTCGGGAGGTAGTGCTCCGACTCGGGCTTGATCAGGACGCTGCGCACGATGCGCGCCGCGTCCGCGTCGCGGACCACGGCCGGGTGGCGCCGTACGAAGGCATCGGCGTCCGCGCGCAGCACGCTGAGGAAGACCGGGTCGGCCTCCGCCGTCATGCCGTCGCGCAGCAGCCGGTCCGAGGCGGCGTCGATCGCGGACAGCGATCCGTCCGCCGTCGCCGGGAAGTAGGTGACGATGTCGAGGTCGGGCCGCTGGTACAGCTCCAGCTCGGCCGAGTCGGTGATCAGATCGGCCCAGCGCAGCGCGGCCCGCCGGTTCGCGGCCAGGATCGAACCGAAGCCGTCCGGGGTGAGCGGGAGCAGCTCCAGGGTCAGCCACAGCGCCGAGGCCGCGGCCCCCGCCCGCGAGCACTCCAGGCTGATCTCGCCGAGGTGCAGGTCGGCGTCGGTGAAGTAGGTGTACGGCGAGTCGTGGGCGAAGTGCCGTCCGGCGCGCGGGTCGGGGAAGAGCACCGCCCCGCAGCCGTAGGGCTGGAGGCCGTGCTTGTGCGGGTCCACGACCACCGAGTCGCACTCCGCGATGGCCCGCCACGGCCGCGGGTCGAAGCCCTCCGCCCCGGCCCGCCCGAGGATGGCGTAGAAGCCGCCGTACGCCGCGTCCACGTGCACGCGGGCCCCGTACCGGCGGGCGAGCGCGACCACCTCGTGGACCGGGTCGACGGTCCCCAGCCCGGTGGTCCCGGTGGTGACGACGACCGTCCCGATCCGCCCGGTGCGCAGGGCGTCCTCCAGCGCGCCGAGGTCGATGCGCCCGTGCCCGTCGGCCGGGATCCGGTGGCCCTCGACGCCCAGGACGTGGCACATCCGCTCGTGCGTGTAGTGGCATTCGGAGCTGTACGCGATCCCCTTGTCCGGGTGCAACTGCCGTGCCACGTACAGCGCTTCGAGGTTGGCCATGGTGCCGCTGGTGGTCAGGTGCCCGACGTGCGCGTCGAAGCCGAACATGGCGGCCAGCGAGGCGACGGCCTCGCGCTCCATCTCCGTCGTCGCGGGCCCGCCCTCGGCGGCGTGGTTGTTGGGGTTGAACAGCATCGCGGTCAGATAGCCGACGACGGCCGCCGGGTGCGGGGGCTTGACCATCTGTCCGGCGTAACGCGGGTGGAAGAACGGATAGTTGTGGTCCATCCGCTTGGCGAGGCGCTCGAAGGCCTCGTCGAAGGCATCGGGGCCGACGCGGTGGGCGCCGTGCGTCTCGTACGGGCCGAACTGGCCGCCCCACCGTTCGGCGACCCCGAGGGCGCGCGGCAGCCAGTCGCGCAGATCGTGCAGATCGTTCAGGTCCACGGTGGGCCTCCCCCGGGTGGCCGCGCTCTGCGGCACGCGTCGTGCGTACGCGGTCCCACGTACGCACGAGCAGATATACGGAGCCCTCGCAAGCCCCGCGCAACGCCGGACGGCCGCACCCCACCTGGGCTCCAGTGATGGACGAGGGACGTCTGGTGCACTCGCCGCGCGGCATCCGTGCCCGCCCCCGAATCCACTCCCCGAACCCACCCCCTCCAGGAGGACATCGCATGGTCACCAGACGCAGCGTGCTCGGCGGCGCCCTGGCCGCGGCCGGCGCCGGACTGATCACCACCGGCGCTCTGACGCCGGTGCTCGACGCCGGTTCCGCGCAGGCCGCCGCCCCCACCGACGCCGCGGGCGCGGCCGGCGCCGTCCAGCCGAGACCGGTCGCCGTACCGGTACCGCCGCCGTTCTCGGTGCGGATGCCGGTCCTGCCCGTGCTGACCCCGGTGTCGACCGCCGGCGGCCAGGACACCTACGCCGTCACCATCAAGGAGGTGTCACGGGAGATCCTGCCCGGCGGCATGGCCAAGGTCCTGACGTACGACGGCTGCTTCCCCGGCCCGGTCCTGCGCGCCCGCAGCGGCCGCAAGGTGGTGGTGCGCCACCGCAACACGCTCTCCATGCCGGTCGCCGTCCACCTGCACGGCGGCTCGGTCACCCAGGACAACGACGGCTCCCCGATGGACACCTTCGGGCCGGGCACCTCGCGCACCTACACCTACCCGAACCAGCAGCCGGGCGCCCCGCTCTGGTTCCACGACCACGCCCACCACATGGAGTCGGAGCACGTCTACCGCGGCCTGTCCGCTTCCTACCTGCTCTCGGACGACACGGAACGCGCGCTGCCGCTGCCCGCCGGGCAGTACGAGATACCCATCGCGCTGCGGGACGCGCACTTCGACGCCTACGGCCAGCTCGTCTACGTCATGGACGACGCCTTCGGCCGCACCACCATCCTCGCCAACGGCCGCCCGAGCCCGTACGTCGAGGTCGCCGCCCGCAAGTACCGCTTCCGGCTGCTGAACTCCTCCAACATGCGCTTCTTCCAGCTGAAGCTGTCGGACGGCGGGCAGATGGTCCAGATCGGCTCGGACGGCGGGCTGCTCGAACACCCCTTCCCGACCGACACCATCGGTCTCTCCCCGGCGGAGCGCGCCGACGTCGTCATCGACTTCTCCCGCTACCCGGTCGGCACGCAGATCGTCCTGGAGAACACCCTCGGCCCCGGCACCCCCGACCAGGTCGGCAAGGTGCTGCGCTTCGACGTCGTCCGGACGGCGGCCGACCCGAGCCGGGTCCCGGACACCCTGCGCACGCTGCCGGCCCTGGCGGCGCTCCCGAAGCCTGCGGTGCAGCGCTCCATCGTGCTCAGCATGGACGAGGACGGGCGCCAGGAACCGCGGGGGTTCATGGACGGCCAGGCCTACGACCCGGACCGCATCGACCAGACCGTCGCCCACGGCACCTCGGAGGTCTGGACGGTCACCAACGCCAACAAGCTGGTCCCGCACAACTTCCACATGCACCTGGTCCAGTTCCGGGTCCTGGAGCGCAACGGGGCCCCGGCCGGACCGGCGGAGGCCGGACTGAAGGACACCGTCCGGCTCTTCCCGGGGGAGACGGTGAAGCTGCACGCCACCTTCGCCTCGTACCGCGGGACGTACGTCTACCACTGCCACCTGCTGGACCACTCGGCCATGGGCATGATGGCGAACTTCCGCGTCCGCTGACCGCCCCCCGCCTCGGGCCCCCGCCGCGGGGGCCGCGCCGCCGCAGCCCGGCTCGACGTGCCCTCAAGGGCCGGACGAGCGCGGGCCGGGAGAGTGACGGGCACAGACCATGTCCAGCCGTGTCCCCCATGACTCCACATGTGTCCGTACGTTCCGCAAGGAGATCGAAAATGACCACCTCGCTCACGTTCCTCACACCCCACGACGCACGCACGGTCCTGGACGAGGTACGCGCGGTCTGGGCCACCCTCCTCAAGATCACCGACCCGCCGCTGGAGGCCAGCTTCTTCGAGCTGGGCGGAGACTCCCTGGCGGCCCACCACATGCTCCTCCAGCTCTCCCGCACCTACGGCGTCGAGCTCAGGCTGCGCCAGATCTACGAGACCCCCACGGCCCTGGCCCTGGCCGAGGCCGTGTCGGCCCGGATCGAGCAGGGCCAGTGACCGGGGCCGGGACCAAGGGCGCCGCCAGGGTTCCCGGCACCGTCGAGAACCGGCCATCCGCGCCCGGAGCCGTCGCGGCCCGTCCGGAGCCGTCCTCAAGCGGACTTCCGGCAGCCCTCCGGCGGCGGGGAGGAGGGTCGGGGCACAGGTCAGGAAGGCGGAGCCGATGTCGGGTGAGCGAGTGCACCGCGCGTCGTACGAGATCGACGTGACCGCGCCGGCCGGAGTGGTCTACGGGCTGATCGCGGACACCACGCAGTGGCCGCTGTTCGCGGCGTCGAGCGTCCATGTCGAGCGGCTCGAATTCGACGGGGTCCGCGACCGGTTCCGGATGTGGTTCACCGCCAACGGCGGCGTCAGGTCCGCCCTGTCGCACCGCACCCTGGACAGCGCGCGGACGCGGATCGAGTTCCGCCAGGAACTCCCCGCCGCGCCCGCCGTCGCCATGGCCGGGACCTGGACGGTCGAACCCTACGGCGCCGGGCGCAGCAGGCTGCGCCTGGAGCACGAGTTCACCGTGGCCACCGGCCCGCCCGGGGACGTCGCGTGGCTGCTGCTCGCGACCGACAGCAACAGCCGGGCCGAGCTGGAGCGGCTCAAGGAGAACGCGGAGCGGTGGCGGGAAATCGACGGGCTGCTGCTCGGCTTCGAGGACTGCGTCCGAGTGCGCGGCCCGGCCGAGCTGGTCTACGACTTCCTGTACGGGGTGGCCGACTGGCCCGGCCGGGTTCCGCACGTCACCCGCGCCGAGGTCCGCGAGGACGTCCCGGGGGTGCAGTGTGTCCGCATGGAGACCCGGCCGGAGGACGGTGGCCCGCCGCAGGTCACCGAGTCCGTACGGATCTGCTTCCCGCACACCGCCCGGATCGTCCACAAGCAGACGAGGACACCGCCGTTGATCGAGGCGCACACCGGGGAGTGGTCGGTGCTGCCCGACGAGACGGGCGTGACGGTGATCGCCCAGCACAGCGTGCTGCTGCGCGCGGCGGACGCCGAGCGGGTCCTGGGGCCGGGGGCCGACGTGTCCCGGGCGCGCGCACATGTGCGCGCGACGCTCGGCCGGGAGAGCGCGGCCGTCCTCGAACGGGCGAAGCAGCATGCCGAGTCCGCGATCCGCAGCCTCTGAGGGCCACCACCGAACTGACGCCCCGTCAGATATCGAGGTCACGAACGTGTCGGGGGTATCCGGGCACGGCTCGCCTCCCCCTTCCCCCTGGCACAAGATCGATGGGGGACACCTCTGCCGACCACCTCCGACCGCGCCACCGCCCGCCCGCCGCCCGACCCGTCCGCCGACCGACCGACCGACCCACCGACCGCACCGCTTCTGCGTCCGCCGTCGCACCCGCGCACCCGCACCCGCACCCGCACCCGCACCCGCACCCGCACCCGCACCCGACCGTCCGTATCCACCAGCCATCAGGAGTGACATGTCCCGCCGCCTGTTCACCTCGGAGTCCGTCACCGAGGGCCACCCCGACAAGATCGCCGACCAGATCAGCGACGCCATCCTCGACGCCCTCCTGCGGGAGGACCCCGCCTCCCGGGTGGCCGTCGAGACGCTGATCACCACGGGCCTGGTCCACATAGCCGGTGAAGTGACGACCCAGGCGTACGCGCCGATCGCGGCCATCGTCCGCGAGAAGATCCTGGAGATCGGCTACGACTCCTCCACCAAGGGCTTCGACGGTGCTTCGTGCGGGGTGTCGGTGTCGATCGGCGCCCAGTCGCCGGACATCGCCCAGGGCGTGGACACGGCGTACGAGAGCCGGGTCGAGGGTGCCGCCACAGGTGAAGAGGGTGACGAGCTGGACAAGCAGGGCGCCGGCGACCAGGGCCTGATGTTCGGCTACGCGTGCGACGAGACCCCGGAGCTGATGCCGCTCCCGATCCACCTCGCCCACAAGCTGTCCCGCCGCCTGTCCGAGGTCCGCAAGAACGGCACGATCCCCTACCTGCGCCCGGACGGGAAGACGCAGGTCACCATCGAGTACGACGGCGACAAGGCCGTCCGCCTCGACACCGTCGTCGTCTCCACCCAGCACGCCGCCGACATCGACCTCGACGCGCTGCTGACCCCCGACATCCGCGCGTCCGTCGTCGAGCACGTCCTCGCGCAGCTGGCCGAGGACGGCATCAAGCTCGACACCGAGGGCTACCGGCTGCTCGTGAACCCGACCGGGCGCTTCGAGATCGGCGGCCCGATGGGCGACGCCGGCCTGACCGGCCGCAAGATCATCATCGACACCTACGGCGGCATGGCCCGCCACGGCGGCGGCGCCTTCTCCGGCAAGGACCCGTCCAAGGTCGACCGCAGCGCCGCCTACGCGATGCGCTGGGTCGCCAAGAACGTCGTCGCCGCCGGTCTCGCGACCCGCTGCGAGGTACAGGTTGCCTACGCGATCGGCAAGGCCGAGCCCGTCGGCCTCTTCGTCGAGACCTTCGGCACGCACACCGTGCCCACCGACCGGATCGAGGAAGCCATCGCCCAGGTCTTCGACCTGCGCCCCGCCGCGATCATCCGCGACCTCGACCTGCTGCGCCCGATCTACGCGCAGACCGCCGCCTACGGCCACTTCGGCCGCGAACTCCCCGACTTCACCTGGGAGCGCACCGACCGGGCCGAGGCCCTCAAGGCCGCCGCCGGCCTCTGAGCCCCGGCCGCCGCCCCACCCCGCTTGGCCCCCGCTCCACCCACCCCTTTGCCCCGCCGACATCGAGATCAGCTCACAGGAGTCCACGTGCGTATCGCGGTGACCGGATCCATCGCCACAGATCACCTCATGGCCTTCCCGGGCCGGTTCGTCGACCAGCTGCTCCCCGACCAGCTGGAACACGTCTCGTTGTCCTTCCTCGTCGACACGCTGGAGGTCCGGCGGGGCGGAGTGGCGGCCAACATCGCCTACGGGCTCGGCGGGCTGGGCCTCGCCCCGCTCCTCGCGGGCGCCGTCGGCGCCGACTTCGCCGAATACGAGGTCTGGCTCAAGGAGCACGGTGTCGACACCAGCGCGGTCCACGTCTCCGACGACCGCCAGACCGCCCGCTTCATGTGCATGACCGACCAGGACTCGAACCAGATCGCCTCGTTCTACGCGGGCGCCATGGCCGAGGCCGACCGGATCGACCTGCGCGCCCTGCACGCGAGCGACCCCCTCGACCTGGTCCTCGTCTCCCCGAACGACCCGGCCGCGATGGTCCACCACACCGACCAGGCCCGCACCCTGGGCATCCCCTTCGCCGCCGACCCCTCCCAGCAGCTCGCCCGGCTCTCCGGCCCTCACGTGCGCACCCTGGTCGACGGCGCGGCCTGGCTGTTCACCAACGAGTACGAGTCCGCCCTGCTGCGCGAACGCGCCGAGTGGAGCCACACCGACGTCCTCGACCGGGTCGGCACCTGGGTCACCACCCTCGGCGCCCAAGGCGTCCGGATCGACCGCAAGGGCGATCCGACGATCACCGTGCGCGCCGTCCCCGGCATCACCCCCGAGGACCCGACCGGCGTCGGCGACGCCTTCCGCTCCGGCTTCCTCGCCGCCGTCAGCTGGCACCTGCCGCTGGAGACCGCGGCGCAGCTGGGCTGCGCGATGTCCGCCCTCGTCCTCGCCGCCGTGGGCTCCCAGTCGTACGAGGTCCGCCCCGCGGCCCTCCTCGACACCGTCCGCGCGGTGTACGGCGAGCGCACCGCCGACCTGCTCGCACCGCAACTGGGACGGCTGTCATGACCACGAACGCACAGGAGCGCGCGGACGCGCTGCGCCGGGCGCTGGCCACCCGGGTGGTGGTCGCGGACGGCGCGATGGGCACGATGCTCCAGGAGCAGGACCCGACCATGGAGGACTTCCAGCAGCTGGAGGGCTGCAACGAGGTCCTCAACGCGACCCGCCCCGACATCGTGCGTTCGGTGCACGAGGCGTACTTCTCGGTGGGTGTGGACTGCGTCGAGACCAACACCTTCGGGGCCAACTACGCCGCGCTCGCCGAGTACGAGATCCTCGACCGCAATTTCGAGCTGTCGGAGTCGGGTGCGCGGATCGCGCGCGAGGTCGCCGACGAGTTCACGGCCGCGACCGGTCAGCAGCGCTGGGTGCTGGGCTCCATGGGCCCCGGCACCAAGCTGCCGACCCTCGGCCACATCCGTTACTCCACCATCCGCGACGCCTACCAGATCAACGCGGAGGGTCTGCTGACGGGCGGCGCGGACGCGCTGCTGGTGGAGACGACGCAGGACCTGCTCCAGACGAAGGCGTCGGTCATCGGTGCGCGGCGGGCGATGGACGCGCTGGGCGTGTCGGTTCCGCTGATCTGCTCGGTGACGGTGGAGACGACCGGGACGATGCTGCTGGGCTCGGAGATCGGTGCGGCGCTGACCGCGCTGGAGCCGCTGGGTATCGACATGATCGGGCTGAACTGTGCGACGGGCCCGGCGGAGATGAGCGAGCACCTGCGCTACCTCGCCCGCAACGCCCGTATCCCCCTGTCCTGCATGCCCAACGCCGGCCTGCCCGTCCTGACCAAGGACGGCGCCCACTACCCGCTGTCCCCCGAAGAACTCGCGGACGCGCAGGAGTCGTTCGTCCGCGAGTACGGTCTGTCGCTCGTGGGCGGCTGCTGCGGCACGACGCCCGAGCACCTGCGCCAGGTGGTCGAGCGCGTCCGCGGCGCGGCGGTGACGGTGCGGGAGCCGGCCCCCGAGCCCGGTGCCTCGTCCCTCTACCAGACGGTTGCGTTCCGGCAGGATCTGGCGTTCATGGCGATCGGTGAGCGGACGAACGCGAACGGGTCGAAGAAGTTCCGGGACGCGATGCTGGAGGCGCGCTG
>NZ_JBEXPB010000011.1:0-147079 GCF_040611795.1 Streptomyces sp. NPDC006529
TCAAAGGAACCTCATCCACCGAAGTGGACGGGGTATCAACTTCTGGCGTTGATTTTTGGCACGCTGTTGAGTTCTCAAGGAACGGACGCTTCCTTTGTACTCACCGCAGTATCACTACTGGGGCTTTCCTCCGGGCTTCGTTCTTCGTTTCCGACTCTATCAGACTCTCTCGTGTCCGATTCCCGGTCGAAGCGGGATCCTGCTTTTCGCTTTCCAGGTCGCGCTTTCGCGTTTCCCTTTCCGGCGATTCCAACTCTACCAGATTCTCTTCCCGCTCCGTTTACCGGAGTTGGATTTGAATTCGGTGGCCGTTGGGGGCCTTTCCCTTTCGGGCGGTTCAGACCGTATCAGGTTTCCCCGGGCCGATTTACCGCCCGCTCGCGGGTGCGCCCGGGCACGTGCGTGCTCGGGGGGTTCCTTGAGGCGGGAGACGTAAACGTACTGGAGCGGGGCCCCCGGATGCAAATCCGGTTGCCCCGCTCCTGTGAGGACGCTACGAGGTGGCTACGGAGAGCCTCAGACCTCGACCACGACGGGCAGGATCATCGGGCGGCGGCGGTAGCCGTCCGAGACCCACTTGCCCATGGTGCGGCGGATGAGCTGCTGGATCTGGTGCGGCTCCGCGACGCCGTCCGCCGCCGCGCGGGCGATGGACTCCTCGATCTTCGGCAGGACCGCGGTGAAGGCCGAGTCCTCGATGCCGGAGCCCCTGGCCTGGATGTTCGGGCCGCTCACGATCTTGCCGGTGGTGCTGTCCACCACGACGTAGACCGAGATGATGCCCTCGTCACCGAGGATGCGGCGGTCCTTGAGGGAGGCCTCCGTGACGTCGCCGACCGAGAGGCCGTCGACGTACACGTAACCGGCCTGCACCTTGCCGGTGATCTTGGCCTTGCCGTCGATGAGGTCGACGACCACGCCGTCCTCGGCGATGACGATGCGGTCCTTCGGGACACCCGTCAGCGCGCCGAGCTCGGCGTTGGCGCGCAGGTGGCGCCATTCGCCGTGGACCGGCATGAGGTTGCGCGGCTTGCAGATGTTGTAGAAGTACAGCAGCTCGCCGGCCGAAGCGTGGCCCGAGACGTGCACCTTGGCGTTGCCCTTGTGGACGACGTTGGCGCCCCAGCGGGTCAGGCCGTTGATCACGCGGTAGACCGCGTTCTCGTTGCCCGGGATCAGGGACGACGCGAGGATCACGGTGTCGCCCGGGACGATCCGGATCTGGTGGTCGCGGTTGGCCATGCGGGACAGCGCGGCCATCGGCTCGCCCTGCGAACCCGTGCAGACCAGGACGACCTCGTGGGCCGGCAGGTCGTCGAGGGTCTTGACGTCCACGACGAGCCCGGCCGGGACCCGCAGGTAGCCGAGGTCGCGCGCGATGCCCATGTTGCGGACCATCGAGCGGCCGACGAAGGCGACGCGGCGGCCGTATTCGTGGGCGGCGTCGAGGATCTGCTGGATGCGGTGCACGTGGCTGGCGAAGCTCGCCACGATGATCCGGTTGTTGGCGTTCGCGAAAACCGTGCGCAGGACGCCCGAGATCTCGCGCTCGGGCGGCACGAAGCCGGGGACCTCGGCGTTCGTCGAGTCCGAGAGGAGGAGGTCGATGCCCTCTTCGCTCAGACGCGCGAAGGCGTGCAGGTCGGTGAGGCGGTTGTCCAGCGGGAGCTGGTCCATCTTGAAGTCGCCGGTGCACACGACCATGCCGGCGCCGGTGCGGATGGCCACGGCCAGGGCGTCCGGGATGGAGTGGTTGACCGCGATGAATTCGCAGTCGAAGGGGCCGAGGTTCTCGCGCTCGCCTTCCTTCACCTCAAGGGTGTACGGGCGGATGCGGTGCTCCTGGAGCTTCGCCTCGATGAGGGCCAGCGTCAGCTTGGAGCCGATCAGCGGGATGTCCGGCTTCTCCCGGAGGAGGTAGGGGACGGCGCCGATGTGGTCCTCGTGGCCGTGCGTGAGGACGATGCCCTCGATGTCGTCCAGCCGGTCCCGGATGGACGAGAAGTCCGGAAGGATCAGGTCGATGCCGGGCTGCTCCTCTTCGGGGAAGAGGACGCCGCAGTCGACGATGAGCAGGCGGCCGTCGAACTCGAAGACGGTCATGTTGCGGCCGATCTCACCGAGACCGCCCAGCGGGGTGACCCGGAGGCCGCCCTTCGCGAGCTTCGGCGGGGGACCGAGTTCAGGATGCGGATGGCTCAAAAGTATCTCCTCAACCACACTCGCCACGTACCTGCGAAGGCACGTGGCGGGCATGTCATTCGTGCACTGGTGCACTTGCTGTGTGTCTTGTGGGTGGTGCTGGTGCTGCTTGTTCAGTTGTGAAGTCTGGGGTGTCCGGCAGGGGGTCCGGTGTCAGACCTGTACCCCGCCGGCAGCAAGATCGATCTTGAGCTGAGCCGTCTCTTCGGCGCTCAGCTCGATCAGGGGCAGTCGCAG
This sequence comes from Streptomyces sp. NPDC006529, assembly GCF_040611795.1. Taxonomy (NCBI): domain Bacteria; kingdom Bacillati; phylum Actinomycetota; class Actinomycetes; order Kitasatosporales; family Streptomycetaceae; genus Streptomyces; species Streptomyces sp. NPDC006529. The sequence continues at coordinate 2,440 of NZ_JBEXPB010000011.1, forward strand.
CGGGCCCGCGGGCAGGCCCTGGAGGTGCAGCGCGCCCTTGGTGGTGATGACGCCCTGCGTGCGGAACATACCCGTGAAGACCGGGAGCAGCTTCTGGTGGATCTCGGCCGCCTTCTGCACGTCTCCGCCGAGGTAGGCCTCCAGCATGGAGCGCAGCTCGGGGGTGACCACGTGGCTCACGACGGAGACGAAGCCGGCCGCGCCCACGGACAGCAGGGGCAGGTTCAGCATGTCGTCGCCGGAGTACCAGGCCAGGCCGCTCTGTGCGATGGCCCAGCTGGCACGGCCCAGGTCGCCCTTGGCGTCCTTGTTCGCGACGATACGCGGGTGCTCCCCGAGCCGCACGAGGGTTTCGGTGTTGATCGGGACACCACTGCGGCCGGGGATGTCGTAGAGCATGACCGGCAGCCCGGTCGCGTCCGCGATCGCCGTGAAGTGCCGGTAGAGGCCTTCCTGCGGCGGCTTGCTGTAGTACGGCGTGACCGCGAGCAGGCCGTGTGCGCCGGTGCGCTCGGCCTGGCGGGCCAGCTCCAGGGTGTGCGCGGTGTCGTTGGTGCCGATGCCGGCGACCACGTGGGCGCGGTCTCCGACGGCTTCGAGCACGGCTCGTACGAGGGCGTCTTTCTCCGCGTCGGTGGTGGTCGGGGACTCACCGGTGGTCCCGTTGATGATCAGGCCGTCGTTGCCTGCGTCCACCAAGTGGACGGCGAGCCGCTGCGCGCCGTCGAGGTCGAGTGCGCCATCCGCCGTGAACGGCGTGATCATGGCGGTGAGGACCCGCCCGAAGGGGGTCTGCGGAGTCGAGATCGGAGCCATGGGTAACACGCTACTCGCTGCCACGCTCGCGGTGTCCCCTCGGGGCACGTCAACAGGGTGGTGCCGACCCCGGAAGGCCGGATGGTGTTGGAGCCCGGCACTGCCTGCTCGGGGGTTCAAGCAGTGCCGGGTCCGTTTGATCAGCCTAGATGAACTTTGCGAAACGTCGCAATACGGACACTTCCCGCAAACCTCCGTACATCCGTACGTGCCGGGCGGTGCACGGGATGCGCGGGTTACGGAGCCACACGGCCGTTGGTGTTGAAGGCCGCGTGGGTCAAGGGCATCAGCGAGGCCCAGTGCCGCTCCATCTTCTCGCCGACCATCTCGATCTCCCGCTGCGGGAAGGACGGGACCGCCGCCAGCTCGTGCTGGGTGCGCAGGCCGAGGAAGTGCATGAGCGAGCGCGCGTTGCACGTCGCGTACATCGAGGAGAAGAGCCCCACCGGGAGCACGGCGCGCGCCACTTCGCGCGCCACGCCCGCCGCGAGCATCTCCTGGTACGCCTCGTACGCCTGACGGTACGAATCCTCCATGACGCGGCCGGTCAGCTCGTGCTGCTCCGCGGTGCCGTCGACGAAGACGTACTTGCCCGGGCGTCCCTCCTGGACGAGCTTGCGCTCGGCGTCCGGGACGTAGAAGACCGGTTCCAGCTCCCTGTAGCGGCCCGATTCCTCGTTGTAGGACCAGCCCACGCGGTGGCGCATGAACTCGCGGAAGACGAAGATCGGGGCGCTGATGAAGAACGTCATCGAGTTGTGCTCGAAGGGGCTGCCGTGGCGGTCCCGCATCAGGTAGTTGATCAGGCCCTTGGAGCGCTCGGGGTCCTTCTGGAGCTCCTCCAGGGACTGCTCCCCGGCCGTGGAGACCCGGGCCGCCCAGAGCACGTCGGAGTCGGCGGCGGAGTGCTTCACCAACTCCACCGTGACGTCGCTGCGGAAGCTGGGTTTCGGGTCTGAAGCGGCGGTCTCGCTCACCGGGGTCCTTCCAAAGGGCATCGCTTGGGGCGCGACCACTCTACGGCGCCCGCGCCGGGCCTCCGGACCGCCCCGCGCCCGGTGTCCGGCCGTAAGGTTCGGCTAAGTTGCCGAAATCCGGCACCGATCGGACCCGCCGCGCGTCCTTACAGGCAGGGGTTGACCACCAGGGTCGCCGCTCCCCGTACAGGGGCCCGATCGTGAGGAGTGACGTCCATGTTCCGCCGGCGCGAACCCGTCCCGTTCGCCTTCGTCGCCGAGGCCGACCGTTTCCGCAGCAATGTCACCCCGCCGCCGCGCGAGCGTCTCGGCTACGGGCAGATCGCCGCCCGTAGTCTGGTCGGACTGACCGTGGTGGCGGGGCTCGTCGGCTCGCTGCTCTTCGGCATGCCCGCGCTGCAGCCGTACAAGGCACCCGAGAAGACCCAGCAGTCCGAGGCCGCCGAGGGGCATTGAGCCCTGACCCGTCCGGCCCCCCTGAGGTGGTCGGCCGTGACCGGACTGGGTAGCCTCACCGGCACTGCCCTACCGAATGTGCATGTGAGTGAGGATCAGCCGTGCCCCTGCCCTTCCTGACGGCCGAGCACCTCGACGGCGAGGACGATGCCGACGCGGCGCTCCCCCACGACGATCCCGACCGCTGGCGCCGGCCCTACCGGCCCGGCCCCTGGCGGGTCGCCATCGCCGCCGTACTGCTCCTGGTGTCCTCGTTCATGCTGCTCGCGACGATGATCATCGCGTTCGCGGGCGCGTGGGGCGGGGCGGCCGTCTGCGCCGTCGCCGCGCTCGCGGTCGTCGGGACCTCGCTGCGCCTGCTGCGCGCGGGCGTCTGGGTGAGCCGTACGGGGCTGCGCCGGGTGTCGTTCTTCTCGACCCGGTCCGTCCCCTGGTCCCAGGTCGGCGAGGTCCGTACGGTGCAGCAGCCCGTGCGCTGGCTCGGCCTGCCCCGCACGGTGCAGGGCCAGGCGCTGACCATGGCGTCGCGGGACGGGGCCGCGGCTCCGGTCCCTGTGCTGCTCACCGACCACAGCGCGGACTTCCTCGCCCGCACCGAGGCCTTCGACCGGGCCGCGGGCGTGGTCGAGGCCTGGGCCGAGGAGTACCGGGCCGTCCCGGTGGGCTGAGCCGCTGAGGCGGACACCGCGATACCGGGATGCCCGGGAGGCCGTACAGGGATCAGACCTGTACGGCCTTTCCGTCGTGCAGGGCGATCGCCCGCTGCATGGCCTTGCGGGCCCGCGGGGTGTCGCGGGCGTCGTGGTAGGCGACGGCGAGGCGGAACCAGTTGCGCCAGTCCCCCGGCGCGTCCTCGGTCTCGGCCTTGCGGCGCGCGAAGACCTCGTCGGCGGAGTCCCGCAGGATCCGTCCGTACGCGTCCCGCTCCAGCTCGTCCACGGGCAGTCCGCCCTCGGCCTCCAGCTCGGTGGAGAGCTGGTTGGCCCGGGTGACGAACCGGGTGTTCTTCCACAGGAACCACACGCCGACGACGGGCAGGACCAGGACCGACAGCCCGAGCGGGACGGTGATCCAGGTGCCCATGCCGATCAGGGTCACGCCCTGGCGGCCGGCCAGGACGAAGTAGAAGACCAGGACGGCGGCCGTGATGAAGTAGATGATCTTCGCGCGCATAAGGAGTACTACTGCCTGCTCAGCCGAGGTCGAGGAAGTGTTCCAGGCCGAAGGTGAGGCCCGGGGTCTGCGTCACGCGCCGCGCGCCGAGCAGGATGCCCGGCATGAAGCTGCTGTGGTGCAGGGAGTCGTGACGCAGGGTCAGGGTCTCGCCCTGGCCGCCGAGGAGCACCTCCTGGTGGGCGAGGAGGCCCGCCAGGCGGATGGCGTGCACCCGGACGCCGTCCACGTCGGCGCCGCGGGCGCCGTCCAGGGCGGTGACCGTGGCGTCCGGCTGCGGGGCGCAGCCCGCCTCGGCGCGGGCCGCCGCGATGAGCTGCGCCGTGCGGGTCGCCGTACCGGAGGGGGCGTCGACCTTGTTCGGGTGGTGCAGCTCGATGACCTCGACGGACTCGAAGTAGCGGGCCGCCTGGGCCGCGAACTTCATGGTGAGCACGGCGCCGATGGAGAAGTTCGGTGCGATGAGCACACCGGTCTGCGGCGAACCGGAGAGCCAGGTGGTCAGCTGCGCGAGGCGGTCCTCGGTCCAGCCGGTCGTCCCGACCACGGCGTGCATGCCGTGGCGCACGCAGAAGTCGAGGTTGCCCATGACCGACGCGGGGGTGGTCAGCTCGACCACGACCTCGGCGCCGGCCTCGGCCAGCGTCTCCAGCTTGTCCCCGCGGGAGAGGGCGGCGACCAGTTCCATGTCCTCGGCGGCCTCGACGGCCCGGACGGCCTCGGAGCCGATCCGGCCCTTGGCCCCGAGGACGGCCACGCGCAGCTTGCTCATGTCTTTCGCTTCCTTACGTCCGTACGTCCGTGACGGCTTCCGTGCTACGCGACCGCTTCGTCGAGGCGGGCGGCCTGCTTCTCCTTCAGCGGGCCGATCACCGACAGCGAGGGCCGCTGCGCCAGTACATCCTGCGCGACGGCGCGGACCTCGTCCGGAGTGACCTCGCCGATGCGGGCCAGCATGTCGCTGACCGACATCTGGCTGCCCCAGCACAGCTCGCTCTTGCCGATGCGGTTCATCAGGGCGCCGGTGTCCTCCAGGCCGAGGACCGTGGAGCCGGAGAGCTGCCCGATGGCGCGGCGGATCTCGTCGTCGGTGAGCCCGTCGGTGGCGGCCTTGTCCAGTTCGTCCCGGCAGATCCGCAGGACGTCGTGGACCTGGCTGGGGCGGCAGCCCGCGTAGACCCCGAAGAGGCCGGTGTCGGCGAAGCCGGAGGTGTACGAGTACACGCTGTAGGCCAGGCCGCGCTTCTCGCGGACCTCCTGGAAGAGGCGGGAGGACATCCCGCCGCCCAGGGCGGTGTTCAGCACCCCGAGCGCCCAGCGGCGCTCGTCCGTGCGGGCCAGTCCGGGCATCCCGAGGACCACGTGGGCCTGCTCGGTCTTCCGGTTGACCAGCTCGACCTGGCCCGCGACGCGGATCCGGCGGGTGCCGGTGCGCGGGCCGACGGGCTCCTGGCCGGTGCCGTCGAAGCCGGCGCGCTCGAAGGCGGTGCGGACCTGGCGGACGACCTTGGCGTGGTCGACGTTGCCCGCGGCGGCCACGACCAGGTGCGTGGGGTCGTAGTGCTTCTTGTAGAAGCGGCGGATCCGGTCGGCGGTCAGCGCGTTGATCGTGTCGACGGTGCCGAGGACGGGGCGGCCCAGCGGGGTGTCGCCCAGCATCGTGTGCGCGAACAGGTCGTGCACGCAGTCGCCCGGGTCGTCCTCGGTCATCGCGATCTCTTCGAGGATGACGCCGCGCTCGGCGTCGACGTCCTCCTCGCGGATCAGCGAGCCGGTGAGCATGTCGCACACCGTGTCGATGGCCAGCGGCAGGTCCGTGTCGAGCACCCGCGCGTAGTAGCAGGTGTACTCCTTCGCCGTGAAGGCGTTCATCTCTCCGCCGACCGCGTCGATCGCGGAGGAGATGTCGAGGGCGCTGCGCTTGGCGGTGCCCTTGAAGAGGAGGTGCTCGAGGTAGTGCGTGGCGCCGTTCAGCGTGGGGGTCTCGTCGCGGGATCCGACGTGGGCCCAGATGCCGAAGGTCGCCGAGCGCACCGACGGCAGCGTCTCGGTGACGATGCGCAGGCCGTTGGGCAGGGTGGTACGGCGGACCGTGCCGATCCCGTTCTCGCCCGGGAGCAGGGTTTGGGTACGGGCGACGGCCCGCACCTCGGAAGAGGTGCGGGCCGTCACTCGGGAACTACGCGACATCACTTGTCGGAGTCGTCCTTGTCAGCGTCGGCGTCGGCGGCCTCGCCGTCGATCACGGGGATCAGCGAGAGCTTGCCGCGGGAGTCGATCTCGGCGATCTCGACCTGGACCTTGGTGCCGACCGCGAGCACGTCCTCGACGTTCTCCACGCGCTTGCCACCAGCGAGCTTGCGGATCTGCGAGATGTGCAGGAGGCCGTCCTTGCCCGGCATGAGGGAAACGAAGGCACCGAAGGTGGTGGTCTTGACGACCGTACCCAGGTAGCGCTCGCCGACCTCCGGCATGGTCGGGTTGGCGATCTGGTTGATCGTGGCGCGGGCGGCCTCGGCGGCCGGACCGTCGGCGGCACCGATGTAGATGGTGCCGTCGTCCTCGATCGTGATCTCGGCGCCGGTGTCCTCCTGGATCTGGTTGATCATCTTGCCCTTGGGGCCGATGACCTCACCGATCTTGTCCACGGGGATCTTGACCGTGATGATCCGCGGGGCGTTGGGGGACATCTCGTCCGGCGTGTCGATCGCTTCCATCATCACGTCGAGGATGTGGAGGCGGGCGTCGCGGGCCTGGGTGAGGGCCGCGGCCAGGACGGAGGCCGGGATGCCGTCCAGCTTGGTGTCCAGCTGGAGGGCGGTCACGAACTCCTTGGTGCCGGCGACCTTGAAGTCCATGTCGCCGAAGGCGTCCTCCGCACCGAGGATGTCGGTGAGGGCGACGTAGTGCGTCTTGCCGTCGATCTCCTGGGAGATCAGGCCCATGGCGATGCCGGCGACGGGGGCCTTCAGCGGCACACCGGCGTTCAGCAGCGACATGGTGGAGGCGCAGACCGAGCCCATGGAGGTCGAGCCGTTGGAGCCGAGGGCCTCGGACACCTGACGGATCGCGTAGGGGAACTCCTCGCGCGTCGGCAGGACCGGCACGATCGCGCGCTCGGCGAGCGCGCCGTGGCCGATCTCGCGGCGCTTCGGCGAACCGACGCGGCCGGTCTCGCCGACCGAGTACGGCGGGAAGTTGTAGTTGTGCATGTAGCGCTTGCGGGTCACCGGGGAGAGGGTGTCCAGCTGCTGCTCCATGCGGAGCATGTTGAGGGTGGTGACGCCCAGGATCTGGGTCTCGCCACGCTCGAACAGCGCCGAGCCGTGCACGCGCGGGATGGCCTCGACCTCGGCGGCGAGGGTACGGATGTCCGTGAGCCCGCGGCCGTCGATGCGGACCTTGTCCTTGATGACGCGCTCGCGGACCAGGGCCTTGGTCAGGCTGCGGTACGCGGCGGAGATCTCCTTCTCGCGGCCTTCGAAGGCCGGGAGGAGCTTCGCGGCGGCGATCTCCTTGACGCGGTCCAGCTCGGCCTCGCGGTCCTGCTTGCCCGCGATGGTCAGCGCCTGGGCGAGGTCGCCCTTGACCGCGGCCGAGAGGGCCTCGTAGACGTCGTCCTGGTAGTCCAGGAAGACCGGGAAGTCGCCGGTGGGCTTGGCGGCCTTCGACGCGAGGTCGGCCTGCGCCTTGCAGAGGACCTTGATGAAGGGCTTCGCGGCGTCCAGACCGGAGGCGACGATCTCCTCGGTGGGGGCCTCGGCTCCGCCCTTGACCAGGGCGATGGTCTTCTCGGTGGCCTCGGCCTCGACCATCATGATCGCGACGTCGCCGTCGTCGAGCACACGGCCGGCGACGACCATGTCGAAGACGGCGTCCTCCAGCTCGGTGTGCGTCGGGAAGGCCACCCACTGGCCGCGGATCAGCGCGACGCGGACGCCGCCGATCGGGCCGGAGAAGGGCAGGCCGGCGAGCTGCGTGGACGCGGACGCGGCGTTGATCGCGATGACGTCGTACAGGTGGTCCGGGTTGAGCGCCATGATCGTGGCGACGACCTGGATCTCGTTGCGCAGGCCCTTCTTGAAGGACGGGCGCAGCGGGCGGTCGATCAGGCGGCAGGTGAGGATCGCGTCCTCGGAGGGCCGGCCCTCGCGACGGAAGAAGGAGCCGGGGATCTTGCCGGCCGCGTACTGCCGCTCCTCGACGTCCACCGTCAGGGGGAAGAAGTCGAGCTGGTCCTTGGGCTTCTTCGACGCGGTGGTGGCGGACAGCACCATCGTGTCGTCGTCCAGGTAGGCAACGGCGGAGCCGGCGGCCTGGCGGGCCAGACGGCCCGTCTCGAAGCGGATGGTGCGGGTGCCGAAGGAACCGTTGTCAATGACGGCCTCGGCGTAGTGGGTCTCGTTCTCCACTAGCGTTTTCTCCATTTTCGTCGTCTCCCGATCCTCCGCCCGTGTGGCGGGGGCCGGTTTTCGGAGAAGCGCTCCTGGCGTGCGGGCCGGTCTTCGATCGAAGCATCCGGTGCGGGGCCCGGCGTACGGACCTTCCGGGTGCCACTACCGAGGACCGGCGGCGTAGGGAGGGCGCTCCTCCTCTTCTGTTGTGCTGCGGAACCAGACTACAAAGCGTCCGGTACGTCCCGCACGTACAGCAAAGGGAGCGGTCCCCTTCTCGCGGGAACCGCTCCCTTCACGGCGTTCTTACTTGGCGCCCGCGGCACCGCGGCGGATGCCGAGGCGCTCGACCAGGATGCGGAAGCGCGCGATGTCCTTCTTGGCCAGGTACTGCAGCAGGCGGCGGCGCTGGCCGACCAGGATCAGCAGGCCACGGCGCGAGTGGTGGTCGTGCTTGTGGGTCTTGAGGTGCTCGGTCAGGTCCGAGATACGGCGGGAGAGCATCGCGACCTGCACCTCGGGGGAGCCGGTGTCGCCCTCCTTGGTGCCGAACTCGGTAAAGATCTGCTTCTTCGTAGCGGCATCGAGCGGCACGCGTACTCCTCGTGATAGGTCTTCGTAGCCACCGAGTGCCCCAGGTCGAATTCTCTGGGGAGCTTCCGTAACTCGGGAGGCGGGTCCGCTGGGCGCAGTTCTCAGAGGCTTCGCAGAAGGCTCCGGGAACGCGTACACAAACGGCCGTCACCCAGACTACCAGGCCTGCGGAGCGGCCCGTCTCAGCTGGTGAGCGCGCGGGCCGAGGCGTACACGTCGAGGACGGCCAGGCACAGCGGGACCAGGCTGAGCAGCACGGCGGCCTCGGTGAGGTCGAGCAGTCGTCCCCAGAAGGGTGACAGACCCTTGCTCGGGATGACGAGCGCGATCATGGCGAGCAGGGCGGCGCCCGCGGCGACGGCGGCCGAGAGCCAGATCGTACGGATGTCCAGGCTGCCGTGGTCCCCGTACTGGAGGAGGTCGCGCAGCATGGCGACCGGCGGGTTCAGGGCCAGGCCGAGGACGAGCAGGGCGATGGCGGCGAGGCCGGCGGCCAGCGTGCAGACCACCTGCGAGGTGTAGCGGAAGAGGCGGGCGCGCAGCAGCATGGCGAGTCCGGCGCCCAAGGCGAGGAGCTGGCCCCAGAGGTTGTGGGAGAAGCCGAGGACGGCGGCGGAGCCGACGACGACCGCGGCGCAGCCGCCGACCAGGCCGAGGAGCATCTCGTGGCCGCGCCGGGCCTGGGCGGCGATCAGCTCGGCGTCCAGGGGGGCGCCGGCCTCGGGGGTGTCGGAGGAGGGATCGCCGTACGCCTCGTTCTCGTGGCGGTCCGGGCTCGCCGCGTACTCGGTGTACTCGTCGGTGGAGCTCTGCGGGGCGGCGTAGCCGATGGGCAGCCGGGCGAAGCGGGCGGAGAGGCCGGGGAGGAAGGCGACCAGCGCGATGGCGGTGGGCGCGCAGACGGAGGCGGTGGCGGTCGCGGAGGCGTCGGTGAGGATCGCGGCGAAGGTGGCGACGGTGCCGGTGGCGGCGAGGAAGGTGGCCGCGACGAAGGGGGCGTCGCCGCTGGGGGTGAGGGCGGCCAGGGCCACGGAGGCGACCAGGACGACGACGCAGCCCAGCAGGAACTGGAGCCGGCCCGGCCCCTGGCCCGCGTCGGGCCCGATGATCCCGGAGCCGGCGATCAGCAGGAGCGGGAGGGCGCCGAGGCCGAGGGCGACGGCGGAGCCGCGGTCACGGTAGACCCGGGCGCGGATGCCCGCGGCGGCGGTGAGCAGGAGGCCGACGGTGCCGGCGATGATGCCGGGCAGGCCGTGCATGTCGTGGCGGACGGGGTCGGCGTACCAGAGGACGAAGCCCATCAGGACGAGCAGCAGGACGGCTCCGGCGAGGCCCGCGCCGCGCAGCATGTCGTCGCTCCAGCGGTGCCGGTCGCGGACCACGGCGGAGGCGACGGCGTCGGAGACGTCGTCGAAGACGGCGGGCGGCAGCGATTCGGCGAAGGGGCGCAGGCTCAGCACTTCGCCGTCCAGGACCTGCTGGCCGGCCAGGGTGCGGGCGCCGTCCAGGACGGTGCCGTCGCGGCGGACCAGGTGGTAGCCGGTGGGGGCGCCGACGGGCTGGGTCTGGCCGGTGAGGCGGAGCAGCTCCGGGTAGACGTCGGCGACGGCGATGTCCTCGGGGAGGGCGACGTCGATGCGGCTGTCGGGGGCCACGACGGTGACCCTGCAGAAACCCGTCGTTGCGGCCGTACTCACCTGTGTGACCCCCTGGTTGGCGGACTCGTCCGACGCGGCCGCGGCGTGTGCCGCGCCCGCGCCGCACGGCTTCCGCGGTGCGGATTCGCGGATGCGCATGCTGCGCGCGGCCACCCTACCGGGCATAAGCCGGACTGTCGGCAAGTAGGATCACCTCCGCGCGGAGGACACCCGCTCCGCACCCGGGACTTGGGGGCGCCGGTATCGACGTCCCGTCCGTTTTCGAGGGATTGATGCTCCGGTGAGCCAGATCGTCGTCAAACGCCCGCCACGGTCGCTGCCGCCCGAAGTACCTTCGGACGAACTGCGGCTGGAGCCTCCGCCGGAGCTCCCGCGCGGGCAGCAGGAAGGCATGGCGATGCAGCTCCTGCCGATGCTCGGCATGGGCTCCTCCGTCGTGTTCTTCTTCATGCCGAACGTGCCGTCGTTCATGCGCATCATGGGTGTGCTGATGCTGGTGTCGACGGTGGGCATGGTGATCGCGCAGATCATGCGGCACCGGCGCGGTACGCAGGGGCAAATGGCCGATGTGCGGCGCGATTACCTCAAGTACCTCGCGCAGACCCGGCGCCAGGTGCGCCGGACCGCGCGGGCGCAGCGCGACGCGCAGCTGTACCTGCACCCGGCGCCCGAGCAGCTGTGGTCGGTGGTGGCCGAGGGCTCGCGTCTGTGGGAGCGGCGGGTCGGCGACGAGGACTTCGGGCAGGCCCGGCTGGGGCTGGGCGCGCAGCGGCTGGCGACGCCGCTGGTGGCGCCGGACACGGCGCCGGTGGACGAGCTGGAGCCGCTGACGGCGGGCGCGATGCAGCGGTTCCTGAAGGTGCACTCGTCGCTGGACGGGCTGCCGGTCGCGGTGTCGGTGCGGGCGTTCTACCACGTGACGGTCTCCGGCGAGCCGGAGGCGGCGCGGGGGACGGCGCGGGCGCTGGTCGCCCAGCTGGCCACGCTGCACTCCCCCGAGGACCTGATGGTGGCCGTGGTGGCCGCGCCGGGCGCCGTGCCGGTGTGGGACTGGACCAAGTGGCTGCCGCACACGCAGGTGCCGGGGCAGGTGGACGGGGCCGGCACGAAGCGGCTGTTCGGCGACGACCTGGGCGAGATCGAGGACCTTCTGGCGGCGCGGCTGGAGGGGCGGCCGCGGTTCAGCCGGGACGTCCAGCCGGTGCTGGACCAGCCGCACATCGTGGTCGTGCTGGACGGCGGGATGGTGCCGCCGGATTCGGTGTTCGCGGCGGCCGAGGGGCTGCAGGGCATCACCATCGTCGAGGTGGTCGCGGGCGAGCTGGACGAGCCGCGCGGCGGGCTGTCGGTCGTGGTGCGGCCGGGGCGGCTGTGGCTGGAGTCGGGCGCGGGCGTCGCGTACGAGGGCGTGCCGGACGTCCTGTCGCTGCCCGCGGCGGAGGCGCTGGCACGCCAGCTGGCGCCGCTGCGCACGGGCGGCGGGGACGATGACGAGCCGCTGCTCGCCAATCTGGACTTCACGGACCTGCTGAACCTGGGGGACGCGGCCTCCATCGACGTGGCGCGGACCTGGCGGCCGCGCTCGGCCGGTGAGCGGCTGCGGGTGCCGATCGGTGTCGGCGAGGGCGGCGCCCCGGTGATGCTGGACCTGAAGGAGGCGGCGCAGGAGGGCATGGGGCCGCACGGCCTGTGCGTGGGCGCGACCGGTTCGGGCAAGTCGGAGCTGCTGCGCACGCTGGTGCTGGGCCTGGCGGTCACGCACACCTCGGAGACGCTGAACTTCGTCCTCGCGGACTTCAAGGGCGGTGCCACCTTCACGGGCATGTCGCAGATGCCGCACGTGGCGGCGGTCATCACCAACCTGGCCGACGACCTGACCCTCGTGGACCGCATGGGCGACTCGATCCGCGGTGAGCTGCAGCGCCGTCAGGAGCTGCTGCGGTCGGCGGGCAACTACGCCAACATGCACGACTACGAGAAGGCGCGGGCGGCGGGCGCCCCGCTGGAGCCGCTGGCCGCGCTGGTGCTGGTCATCGACGAGTTCAGCGAACTGCTGACGGCGAAGCCCGACTTCATCGACATGTTCATCCAGATCGGCCGGATCGGCCGGTCGCTGGGCGTGCACCTGCTGCTGGCCTCGCAGCGCCTGGAGGAGGGCAAGCTGCGCGGGCTGGACACCTACCTGTCGTACCGGATCGGTCTGCGGACCTTCTCGGCGGCGGAGTCGCGGACCGCGATCGGCGTGCCGGACGCCTACCACCTGCCGTCGGTGCCCGGTTCCGGCTACCTGAAGTTCGGTACCGACGAGATGACCCGCTTCAAGGCGGCGTACGTCTCGGGCACCTACCGCTCGGGCGGTCCCGACCTGTCGGTGGGCCGCTTCCCGCTGGAGCGGCGGCCCGCGCTGTTCACGGCGACGCCGGTGCCGGTGGTCTACGCGGCCCCGGACCCGGCGTACCTGGCGGCGCAGGCGGCGCGCGAGGACGACGCGCTCGCCGACACGGTGCTCGACGTGATCGTGGGGCGGCTGGAGGGCCAGGGCGTGCCCGCGCACCAGGTGTGGCTGCCGCCGCTGGACCAGGCGCCGCCGCTGGACCAGCTGCTGCCGGCGCTGGCGCCCTCGGCGGAGCGCGGGCTGCACGCGGAGGGGTACACGCGGCCCGGCGGGCTCGTGGTCCCGCTCGGCCTCATCGACAAGCCGTTCGAGCAGCGGCGCGAGGTGCTGTACCGGGACTTCTCGGGCGCGGCCGGGCACCTGCTGATCGTCGGCGGCCCGCAGTCGGGCAAGTCGACGCTGATGCGCACGCTGGTGTCGTCGTTCGCGCTCACGCACACCCCGCGCGAGGTGCAGATGTACGGTCTGGACTTCGGCGGCGGCGGTTTCTCCGCGGTGCAGGACCTGCCGCACGTGGGCGGGATCGCCTCGCGGCTGGACCCGGAGCGGGTGCGGCGCACGGTCGCGGAGGTCGCGGGCGTGCTGAACCGGCGCGAGGAGTTCTTCCGCGCGCACTCGATCGACTCGATCGGGACCTACCGGCGGCGGCGCGCGTCGGGCGATCTGGCGGACGAGGCGTTCGGTGACGTCTTCCTGCTGATCGACGGCTGGGGCCAGTTCAAGAACGACTACGAGCAGCTGGAGCCGGTGGTCGCGGACATCGCGGCGCGCGGGCTCGGGTACGGCATCCACGTCGTGCTGACCGCCTCCCGCTACATGGAGGTGCGCGCGGCGCTCAAGGACCAGATCCTGGGGCGCCTGGAGCTGCGCCTCGGTGACGTCATGGACTCGGAGTTCGACCGCAAGGTCGCGGCGAACGTGCCGCAGGGCGCGCCGGGCCGGGGCCAGGTGCCGGAGAAGCTGCACTTCATGTCGGCGCTGCCGCGGGTGGACGGGCAGGCGGGTCCGGAGGAGCTCTCGGAGGCGACCGCCGCGTTCGTGGAGTCCGTACGCACCGGCTGGTCGGGGCCGGGGGCGCCGGCGGTGCGGCTGCTGCCGCGCAAGCTGCCCGCGGACCGGCTGCCGAAGGGCTTCGAGTACCCGCAGCACGGCATCGCGATCGGCATCGACGAGACGAACCTGGAACCGGTCTTCATCGACTTCGAGACCGACCCGTTCTTCCTGATCTTCGGTGAGAGCGAGTCGGGCAAGACGGCGCTGCTGCGGCTGATCGCGAAGCAGATCAGCGAGCGGTACACGCCGGAGCAGGCGCGGATCGTGGTCGGCGACTACCGGCGCACCCTGCTGGAGGCGGTGCCGTCCTCGCACCTGCTGGAGTACGCGCCGATGGCCTCGGCCATGCAGATGCACATGGAGGCGATCGCGACGGTCATGGGCAAGCGCGCCCCGGGCCCGGACATCACCCCGCAGCAGCTGCGCGACCGGAGCTGGTGGACCGGTCCGGAGCTCTTCGTGATCATCGACGACTACGAGCTGGTGTCGACGAACGCGTCGAACCCGCTGGCGCAGCTGGTGGAGAACCTGCCGTTCGCGCGGGACGTGGGCATCCGCTTCATCGTGGCCCGCAGCTCGGCGGGCGCCTCGCGCGGGGCGTACGAGCCCTTCATGCAGCGGGTCAAGGAGCTGGGCGCGCAGGGCCTGATCCTGTCCGGCGACCGCAACGAGGGCGACATCCTGGGCAACGTCCGCGCCCGCCCGATGCCCCCGGGCCGCGGCACCTTCGTCTCCCGCAAGCGCGGCACCCCCCTGATCCAGGCGGGCTGGCTGGCGGACCGGTAGGAGCGGGCGGTGCGGGTGGTGCGGTACCGCTGACGGGTGGGGCGGGGCGCACGTACGATGCGGGGAGTGGCCGCGCAGTGACCACCCGCACCGCCGAAGGGAATTCGTGCCGATGGCTGACACACACGAGAAGGACGCGCTGTACGCCCTGGACATTTCGGGTGTCGAGTGGATCAGCGCTCCGGGGACCGAGGAGCACGAGGAGCGGGTCGAGATCGCGCACCTGCCCGACGGGGCGGTGGCGATGCGCTCCTCGCTCGATCCGGGGACCGTGCTGCGCTACACCGAGGCGGAGTGGACTGCCTTCGTCCTCGGGGCGCGCGACGGGGAGTTCGACCTCCGGTAGGACCGTGGCCGGACGTACGGGAGGGGCCCGCGCACCGAGTGCGCGGGCCCCTCCCTCATGTCCGGGGCCGGATACGGTCAGACCATCCGGAAGCGCGTCGCGTTGCCCTTGTCGGTGTCCTGGTAGCCGACGAGCGAGCTGTCGAGCAGGTTCGCGATGTTGCCCAGCTTCGCGTTCATCTGGTCCATGTTGGTGGTGACGTCGCGCTGGATCTCCAGGTAGGCCGTCTTGGCCTCACCCTGCCAGCTCTCGGCGACGGCCTTCACCTTGCCCATGAGGTTCTCGAGCCCGTGGCTGAGCTGCGAGCTGGTGGTGCGCACGTCGGACGCGGCGGTCGCGACGGTGTCGTAATTGACTGCGAGTGACATCGCTGTCTTCCCTCCCGTTGTGGTTCGTTGCTGCCGTGCGGGCGTGTGTCAGACGCCGAGGATGGAGCTGGTGTTGCCGTTGACCTTGCGGATCTCGGCGATGCGCTCCTGCTCCTGGGCGGTGAAGCCCTTGACGCTCATGCGCATGGCGTCTTCCAGCTCGATCAGGCGCTGCTTGATCTTGTTCATGTTCTCGTTGACGCCGCGCTGGAGTACGTCGTACTCCTTGCTGGCGGCACCCTGCCAGCCGGCCTGGATGCGGTCGACGACATCGTTCAGCCGGTTGATGCGACCCGAGAGATCAGTGTGGAACGTGTTGATCTCATCTGCGAGCTTGACCTTCTTCTCGTCATCGACTTGAAGGTTCATCACCATGTCGGTTCTCTCCCGTCATCACACTTGTGAAGTCCATTGACACTGTAGCTACTTCATACGACAGGCCCAACAACTATGTCCGCCGGGCCGCCGGATTCACGGAGTGCAAAGCCGTACTCCGGTCTAGGACAGGGCACTTGGCCCCGCTTGGCGCCTTCTGCGACGTGTCTCCCGGGCCACCGCCGCCGTACCGGCGATGACGGCGATGAGGACGGCCCCGATCCCGAGAGCGTACGTCCCGACCCGCGCCTGGCGCTCCTGGGAAGTCTCTGCCAAGACCAGCGGGGCGGCCTCGGGCGCTGCCGCGGGCGGCGGGCCCGGGTCGGCGGTCGGGGGCCCCGCGGGCGGGGTGGCGCTGTCGGTCGCGACGGCGCGGACCGGGTCGACCACGCCCCAGCCGACGTAGTCGTCCCGTCCGTTGACGGCGCGCTCGGCGGACTGCTCGATCTGCCAGATGACCTGCGGGGCGGTCCACTTGGGGTTCTGGGCACGGAGCAGGGCCGCGAGGCCGGCGACGTAGGGCGCGGAGAAGCTGGTGCCGTTGTCGACGCACTGGCCGAAGCCGGGGACGGTGGAGACCATGTCGACGCCGGGCGCCGCGACGCCGACGAAGGCGCCGGGCTGGGAGAAGGCGGCCCGCTCGTTGTTGCGGTCCACGGAGGCGACGGCGAGGACGCCGGGGAAGGCCGCCGGGTAGGTCTTGCGCTTCTGCCCGTCCATGCCGTCGTTGCCCGCGGAGGCGACCACGACGATGTCGGCGGCGACGGCCTCGCGGACGGCCTTGCCGAGGTCGGACTCCTCGGCCACCGGCACGGTGGTGTCCTGCGAGATGTTGATGACCTGGGCCTTCTGGGCGATCGCGTGCCGGATCGCGGCGGCCAGGGTGTCGGCCTTGCCGGTTTCCCTGTCGTCGTTCTGGCGGATCGGGATGATCGTGGCCTCGGGGGCGAGGCCGACGAAGCCGGTGCCCTCCTGCGGCCGGGCCGCGATCAGGCCGGCCACCTTGGTGCCGTGGCCGACGGTGTCGTTCGTCCCGTCGCCGCCCTTGGGGTCGATGTAGTCCTTGCCCGCGCCGACGTCGACGGCGGAGGCCAGCTGCGGGTTGACCCGGTCGACGCCGGTGTCGATGACCGCGACCCGCACGCCCTTCCCCTTGGTCTTCACCCACAGCGCGTCGAGCAGCAGGCGCTGGAGCGCCCACGGCCGGTCCGCGATCTGCTTCTTCATGGGGAAGGTGCACTCCCCCGCGCCCGCGAGCCGGACGGCGGGGGCGGGAGTGGCGGCGGGGCCCGCGAGAGCGGCAGCGGCCCCCGCCGTGGTCAGGGCCGCCGCGCCCGTCAGGGCGAGGGCGGTGGCGCGGAGCGCGGCCCGGCGGTACCGCGGCTGCGGGCGCGCGGCGGGCGTGTGCGCGGCGCGCATCGGCATCTGCATCGGCATCTGCGTGAGGCTCGGCATCGGCATCGGCGTCCTCACGAACCCTGGGGCTGGCGGGCGGCGTTGGTGTCCAGGCGGGGTCCCTTCGACAGGAACTCGGACCACGCGATCGGCACCAGGGACGGTACGACGTTCCCGTAGCCCAGCCGGATCTGCGCCTGGCTGGCTTCGGGGCGGCCGTCGGAGCCCTTCGCCTTCGGGTCGGCGGCCCCGATCTTCGAGTGCTCGGCGTCGCTGTCCCCGTTGGCCTGGACGGCGTAGCGCAGGCCGGTGTCGGTCACCAGGAACAGGGTGCCGCCGGCGGTGCCCTGGTTGCCCTGGGTCTGGGTGTAGAGGAGTCCCGAACCGGGGGTGACGTAGGCGCTGGTGCCGCTCGCGGTGATGTCGATGGGGTAGCCGGTGCCCGCCCAGGTGCTCATCGTCTGGTTGCCCTGGCCGTCGACCGAGCGCAGGACGTTGCAGACGGTGTCCCGGTCGGGGCTCTGCCCGGAACCGGCGGCGGGGGCGGGGGTGCCCGGTACGGGGGTCCGGTTGATCTGCGCGGACTTCTTCGCGGGCCAGCGGGCGTCGCCCTTGAAGGGGACGGTGTCCGGGGTGAGGGACTGCAGGTCGACCTCGCGCGCCTTGCCGGTCATGTTGAGCTTGTCGGTGGCGGGCGCGTTGATGAGCAGCCAGGCGACGAAGTCGGTGACCGGGGCGACCTTGCCGGGCAGGACCACGTAGTGCTGCGGGCCGGAGCCGGTGACCGCGCGCAGCACCATGCCGACCCGGTTGTCGGCGGTGCTCAGCCCCGGGACCCCCGCGTCCGCGCCCGCCGCGCCGGGCAGCTGCGGGAAGGAGAGGTCCTCCCCCGGCTTCAGTGTCGCCAGCCACTGGTCGGTGACCTGCTGCGGAGTGCCGCTGCCGACCAGGGCGTTGGTGAGCTTCTGCGCGTCGGAGGCGCCCTGGCCGCCGGCCGCGCCCTCGGGGAACCTGTACTTCGTCCCCGCGGCGTCGACCAGGAAGCGCTCCTTGGCCGGGCCGGTGCTCTGCACGTACAGCACCTGGCCGTCCGCGACCCGGCGGGCGTCGTCCAGCCGGGAGGCCTCGCGGTCGGCGAGGACGAAGGTGGCGGTCTGCACGCCGTGCCCGTTGCCGCCGGGCTGCTGGCAGACGGCCCAGCGCTTGGCCTTGCCCGCGTCGACCGGCGCGGGCAGCCGGTCCGGGGCGTAGGGGATGCCGATGATCGGGCCGCGCGGGGGCTTGCCGCCGTCGAGGAGCTTGTCGGCGACCTGGATGACCTTGAACTTGTCCGGGTCCAGGAGCAGGCGGGCCGAGGCGAGGTTGAGCACCGGGTGCAGCCGGGTCTGCGTCGTGCCGCCGCTCTTCGTGGTGAGGACCACGTAGCGGGTCGTGGAGTCCTTGCCGACGATGACGTTCGCGCCGGGGTCCGCCCATCCCTTGGGGGCCTGGGACTTGAACATGCCCCACGCGCCGAAGGCCGCGAGGATCAGCGCTCCCACCACCAGGCCCGGCACGGCCGCGCGCAGGGGGCGCGGCGCGCCCTCCTCGGTGCCGGTGGCGGACGGCTGGAGGAACGCGGCCACGGTGCGCCGCTTCGCAAAGGTGTACGCGTTCAGCTCATCGCGTCGTGATGCCATGACCGCCTGCTTCTCCCCGCACGGCCCGGTCGGTGAGTCCGGTCCCCGGGCCTCGATTGTCGGACCGGGCACCTACTATGCCTGTTGACGGAGGGTGCGCAGGGGCCGGGTAGGGTGAGGACGCCGCTCCGTGCCTTCCGTACCGGGGTAATCAGGGCTTGTTGGGGTGGTTAGGGGAGATTCCGGGGCTACGCGGGCAGGTGCCGCGCGGCCGGAACTCACGGGGTCTGGCCCCGGGAAGGGGAGGTCCGCGAGTGAGGACGACCGCGAGGGGACGGCGGGCCGCCGGGGCCGCGCCGGCGCCCGCAGCAGCGCCCGCCCGGCAGAACACGGGGAGTGCCGGCGGCGCTTCGGGCGTGACGCCGCACACCCGGTCGACGCCGGGGCGGTTCGGACCGTTCCGATTGCAACAGCTGGTCCTGCTCCAGGTCGCGGCCGCCGTGCTGCTCGTCGCCTGGGTCGTGGACCCCCTGCTGCTGGTGCCCGCCGGCGTGGTGGCGGCCGTACTCCTCCTGCTGGCCGTCGTCCGCAGGCACCAGCGCTCGCTGCCCGAGTGGATCGGCACCGCGCTCGCGCTGCGCGCCCGGCGCCGCCGGGCCGCCTCCTCCTCCGTGCCCGCCGGCACGGAGCCCGGCCTGGCTCCGCTCGTCGAGGCCGATCCGGCCCTGCGGACCCTCACGTTCAGCGACCGCGACCGCCGCCCGGTCGGCATGATCGGCGACGGGACCTTCCTGACGGCGGTCGTCCAGGTGGACACGGACGCGACCGCGCTGCGCCCCGACCGCTCCGCGCGCCCGCTGCCGCTCGGCATCGTCCGGGACATCCTCGAAGTGGACGGCATCCGGCTGGAGTCGGCGCAGCTGGTGCAGCACACCCAGCCCGCGCCCGCGCCGCACCTGCCCGCCCAGTCGATGGCCACCCGCAACTACGCGCCCCTGCAGGCCCTGACGGGTGCGCCGGCCGTGCGCCTCACCTGGATCGCCCTCAAGCTCGACCCCGAACTGTGCCCGGAGGCGGTCGCCGCCCGCGGCGGCGGCCTGGCGGGCGCGCAGCGCTGTGTGGTGCGCGCGGCCGACCAGTTGGCCAGCCGCCTCGCCGGCGCCGGGTTCCGGGCCACGGTCCTGACCGAGCAGGAGCTGACGGCCGCGCTGGCGACCTCCTCCTGCGCGAACCCGATGGCGATCACCCAGGCGGGCCGCGCCGCCGGCCGCTCGGGCACGCCCGGGCGGCGCACCGAGGAGACCCCGCGGACCTGGCGCTGCGACGACCGGCGGCACACGACGTACTGGATCTCGCGCTGGCCGCAGCTGGGCGGCGGCGCCGCGCCGCTGCCCCAGTTCGTGGCCCTGCTGACCTCGCTGCCCGCGCTGGCCACCAACTTCAGCCTCACGCTGGCCCCGGCGGAGCGGCACGGGGTGACCCTGACCGGGCACGTCCGGATCACCGGGCGCAGCGACGAGGAACTGGTCGCGGCGCGCCGGGCGCTGGAGACCACGGCGCGCGGGGTGCGCACCGGCCTGGTCCGGCTGGACCGCGAACAGCTGCCGGGCGTACTGGCTTCGCTGCCGCTGGGAGGCGCACGATGAGGACGGGATCACGATGAGAGTGGGATACGGGCTGGTCGGTCCGCGCCGGGAGCGGCACGCGATGCCCGCCGCGGACCTCGACGCACTCGCCCTGCCGATCGGGGACGACGGAGTGGTCATCGGCGTGGACGCCGAGAACCGTCCGGCGGTGCTCGGCGTCAACCGCCCCACGCCGTACGAGGTCACGCTCATCGGCGGCCTGTGGACGGCCCAGGTGCTGGCGCTGCGCGCGGCGGCGACCGGGGCGCGGGTCGCGGTGGAGACCGGGCGCGCGCAGGTCTGGTCCGGGCTGGCGCAGGCCGCGGGCGGCGGGCAGCAGTGCGTGACCCTGCACGAGGTGGGCCGGGTGCCCCCGCAGGGGGCGTCGGCCGGCAGCCCCGTCCTGGTGATCCGGGACTGCGGGATGCGGCCGCCGCGCGGCCGGGTGGTGGCCGGGCCGTGGCAGTCGGTGCTGACCCTGCTGCCGTACCTGAGCCCGACCGCGCCGCGGCTGCTCCAGCAGTCCTCGCTGGTGGGGGTGCAGCGGGTGTCGCCCGACGAGGCGGCGCAGATCGGGCGGCTGATGCACCTGCCGCGGGGTGCGGTGGAGTCGCTGCCGACGCTGGGTGACGGCGTGACACTGTGGTGCACGCCGCGGGACCGCCAGTTCGTCATGACGCAGGGCACGGACGCGGAGACGGGTCTGCTGGGGCCGGCGCGGCGGATCGACTGAACCGGGGCGTGCGGGGCCGGCCTCCGGGGCCGGGTTGGCGGGCCGGGCCGGTGTGCGGGCTTGCGGCGGGTGCGGGGCGGGCAAGCGTGGGGTGAGCGGGTGCGGGGGACGCTCCTCGTCACGCCGGTCGGGGCGGTCCGGGGCGGTGTTTTCCGGGACGTTCGCGCGGGCCCTCCCGTCGGCCTTCCCGGGCGGTGTGGCCGGTGGGACGCGTCGGACGGCCGGGCCGGGTCCGGGGGCGGTCGGGCTGTGTACCGGGTCCGTACCAGCGGCGGGCCGGGTCGGGGGGCCGGTCCCGGGCGCGATTAGGCTGACGGTGGGCGCGGTGCCGATGGGGGCCGCCGGACCAGTGCTCGACCAGACCAGGAGGACCAGTGAACGGCGATCGGAACGAGAGCCGCGGCGGGACGTGGGACGTCCCGACGGACGATCAGTCCGACGCGGAGCCCGATGTGACGGGCGAGTTCACCATCGACTACACCCCGCCGGCCTGGTACACGCAGGACGCCCCGGCGGGCCCGACCCCGCCGGACCTCCCGGCGGGCAGCGGCTTCGAACCCCACCGGCCGGGCGATGTCACGTCCCCGTCGACGATGCGGATCGCCCCGGTCCCGTCCCGGCCCGCCTCTTCCGGGCCGGCCGAAACGCCGCCCGGGGGCTCCCCGTTCCCGGCGGCGCGCGTTCCCGGTGCGGATGCGGACGCCGCGGGCGGGGCGGGCACGGGTGGCTCCGGCGCGGTTGCCGGTGCCGGTACTGATGCGGGCGCCGGTGCGGTTCCGTCCGCGGATGCGGGCGGCTCCTCCGGTGCGGGGGGCGCGGGTACGCCGTTCTCCGGCGCGGCGGGTACGGCCCCGGGCGCCGGTGCGCCGTACCCCGGCGCGCCCGCTGCGACGCCGGGCTCGGGCGGCTCCGCCCCGGCCGAGGGGGTCGGTACGCCGTTCCCCGCCACCACCGCTTCGGCGGCGGGCCAGGAGGCCGGTGCCGGTGCGGGCGCGCCGTACGCCGCCCCGGCCGCGGACGCCCCGGCGCCGTACACCGACGCCGGTGCTCCCGGTTTCACCCCTTCGGGCGACGCGGCGAGCGCGTTCCCGGATGGTCCCGGCGCGGGCCGCGGTCCCGGTGCCACCCCCGCCGAGGGCGTGTCCGTACCGTCCTCCGGCGCGGACGCACCGCACCCGGCGGACCCCGCCCCCGCTTCGCCCGTCCCGGGCAAGGAGGCCGACGGCGCCACGGCCCCGACGGCCGTCCCGGAGCCGGACGCGTCGGCGGGAGCGGCCGGATCCGCCCCCGCGAGCGCGTCCGAGGACCCCGGCGCGGCCGAGGCCGCCGCCCCGGCGGCCCACCCGGCGTCCACGGAGGCCGTCCCCGACCCCTACCGGAGCGCGCCCGGAGCGGCCTCCGCTCCCGCGTCCGGCTACGCGCCCACCGGCGACGCGCCCACGCCGTACCCCGCGGCTCCCGGCCACGCCCCGACGGGCGACGGGAGGGCACCGTTCCCGGCCGCCGACGAGCCGCGGGACGCCGTTCCCGCGCCGCCGTGGTCCGCGTCCGGCGCACCCATGGCGCCCGCCGCCTCCGGCGAACTGCCGCCGCTGCCGCCCGCGTTCCCCTCATACGGGGACGACCGGCCCGCTCCGGCACCGCAGGAGGGGTACGGCTATCCCCCGGCCCCCGCACCGCATGCGCCGCAGGCTCCGACGCCGGCGCCCAACGCCCCGCAGGGCTACGGCTACCCGGCCGCCCCCAACCCGCCCCAGCCCGGCGCCCCATGGGGTCAGCAGGCCCCGCAGCAGGCCCCGCACCCGGCGCAGCAGGCACCCCAGCCCCCGCACACCCCGCAGGCGCCCCCGCAGGGCGACCCCCGGCTCGGCCAGCAGTGGCCGCAGCCCGGCCCCGGAGGCCCGGGTGGCCCCGGCCCCGGTGGCCCCGGCGCGCCCGGCCCGCAGGATCCCCGCTACGCGTCGGCCTCCCCCGGCGGCGGCGCCCCGCTCGGCTACACGGCCGCCGTGGAGCTGTCCTCCGACCGCCTCCTGCGCACCAAGCAGAAGCCCAAGAGCAACCGCTCGGGCGGCTCCGGCGGCGCCTCGTCCCTCTTCCGGTTCGGCGGCAAGGCGGCGGAGGCGGAGCGGCAGCGCAAGCTGGAGCTGATCCGTACCCCGGTCATGTCCTGCTACCGCATCGCCGTCATCAGCCTCAAGGGCGGAGTGGGAAAGACCACGACCACCACCGCCCTCGGCGCGACCCTGGCCACCGAGCGCCAGGACAAGATCCTCGCGATCGACGCGAACCCGGACGCCGGCACCCTCGGGCGCCGCGTGCGGCGCGAGACGGGGGCGACGATCCGCGACCTCGTCCAGGCGATCCCGTACCTGAACTCCTACATGGACATCCGGCGGTTCACCTCGCAGGCCCCGTCCGGGCTGGAGATCATCGCCAACGACGTGGACCCGGCCGTGTCCACGACCTTCAACGACGAGGACTACCGGCGCGCGATCGAGACGCTGGGCCGCCAGTACCCGATCATCCTGACGGACTCGGGCACCGGGCTCCTCTACTCCGCGATGCGCGGGGTCCTGGACCTGGCCGATCAGCTGATCATCATCTCCACGCCGTCCGTCGACGGCGCGAGCAGCGCCAGCACCACGCTCGACTGGCTCTCCGCCCACGGCTACGCGGACCTGGTCTCGCGCTCGATCACCGTCATCTCGGGGGTCCGCGAGACCGGCAAGATGATCAAGGTCGAGGACATCGTCCAGCACTTCGAGACCCGCTGCCGCGGGGTGGTCGTGGTGCCCTTCGACGAGCACCTGTCGGCCGGCGCCGAGGTGGACCTCGACATGATGCGGCCCAAGACGCGCGAGGCGTACTTCAACCTCTCGGCCCTCGTCGCCGAGGACTTCGTCCGCGCCCAGCAGTCCCAGCCGCAGCCGCACTGGCAGGGCGGACCCCAGACGGCCCCGGCCCCGCAGGCCCCGCAGGCCCCGCAGCAGCCCTACCCGTACCCGCCGCACAGCCCGTACGGCCAGCCGCAGCAGCAGCCGTACGCACCCCAGCAGCCCGCGCAACCTCAGCAGCCCCACCAACCCCAGCAGCAGCCCCCGCAGCCCTACGGCCAGCCCTACCCGCCGCAGCAGCCGCAGCCCGGCCAGGGCTGGCCCCAGCAGCCGCCGGCGCAGCAGCCGCCGCCTGCGCCGCCGCAAGACCCGCGCCGGTAACGCCCGAACGGGTGAGGGCCCGTACCGTCCAAGGACGGTACGGGCCCTCACCCGTTCGGGCGAGCGCTCCGCTCAGCGCTGCGCGTCGTACACGTCCGTCAGCACCCGCGCCCGCTTCACGTCGTCCGCGATCGCCTCCAGCAGCCCGTCCAGCGACTCGAACTTCGCCATCCCCCGCACGTAGGCCAGGAAGTCGACGGTCACGTGCAGACCGTAGAGGTCGAGGCCCACGCGGTCGATGGCGTACGCCTCGACCGTCCGCTCGGTCGCGTCGAACTGGAGGTTCGTGCCCACCGAGATGGCCGCGGGCATCCGCTCGCCGTCGGCCGTCAGCCAGCCCGCGTACACGCCGTCGGCCGGGATCGCCGTGTGCGGCAGGGTCTCGACGTTCGCCGTCGGATAGCCCAGCTCCCGGCCGCGCTGGGCGCCGCGCACCACGACGCCCTCGACCCGGTGCGGCCGGCCGAGGATCTCGGCCGCGCCCTCCATGTCGCCCTCGGCGACCAGGCGGCGCACGAGCGTGGAGGAGAAGGCCTCGCCGCCGCCCGCCGCGCCGCGCACGACGAGGTCGATGACCTCGACCTCGTAGTCGTAGGTCGCGCCCAGCTCGGTGAGGAAGGCGACGTTCCCGGCGGCCCGGTGGCCGAAGCGGAAGTTCGGGCCCTCGATGACGGCGCGCGCGTGCAGCTTGTCGACCAGGACCTTGACGATGAAGTCGGCCGGGGACAGCTGTGAGAACTCCGCCGTGAAGGGCAGCACCAGCAGGGCGTCGACGCCCAGCTCGGCCATCAGTTCGCCGCGCCGGTGGTGCGGGGCCAGCAGCGGGGGGTGGCTGCCGGGGCGCACGACCTCGCTGGGGTGCGGGTCGAAGGTGACGACGACGGCCGGCACCCCCAGTTCGCGCGCCCGCTCCACCGTTCGTCCGATGATCAGCTGGTGACCCCGGTGCACACCGTCGTACGAGCCGATGGTGACGACGCTGCGTCCCCAGTCCTGGGGGATGTCCTCCAAGCCACGCCAGCGCTGCACTGTGACCGCTCCTCGCCCGAACCCGTGTTGTACCCGTAGGGATTGCAGGTCTAAGACTGCCATGCCGCTGCTCCGGGGCCCGCATCGGCATCTTGCTCAGGTCAGGGGCACGTCAAAGTCCACCGCGGCACCTCATCGTCGGCCCGGCCCCCAGCGCGTCGGAGACCCGATACAAAAGCGCCCCCCTTCACTCCCTCTCTTCACTCCGAGCGCCTGCCCGGACGGGTGAATAAGGGGGCCCGGGTGGATAAAGACCTACCCGAGGGGGGTCGTGGAGCGGTGAGCGGCAGTTCCTGAGCGCTCACCGCTCCACGTCGAACGACGCCGGACGGCGTCAGACGAAGACCGCCAGGGACTTCGCCTTGCCGTTCTTGTTCTCCACCAGCCCGAGGAGCGTGCCCTGCGGCCCGAAGACCGCGACGGACCGGCCCACCGGGTACTCCTCCGGCATCTCCAGCCGTACCCCGTTGCCGAGCAGCGAGGCGCGCCGCGCGTCGAGGTCCCAGCGCGGGAACGCCGCTGCCGCCGCGTCGGCGATCGGCATGACGGTGAGCTCCTCCTGGTGCTGGTCCAGGGTGCGCGCCCGGTCCAGCTTGTACGGGCCCACCCGGGTGCGCCGCAGCGCCGTGAGGTGGCCGCCGACGCCGAGGTCGGCGCCCAGGTCGCGCGCGAGGGCGCGGATGTACGTGCCGCTGGAGCAGACGACGGAGACGACGAGGTCGACGACCTTGGTGCCGTCCTCGGCCTCGGCCTCGCGCATGTCGTAGACCTGGAAGGAGGAGATGGTGACCGGCCGGGCCGGGATCTCGAAGTCCTCCCCGTCACGGGCGCGCTTGTAGGACCGTACGCCGTTGATCTTGATGGCGCTGACCTTGGACGGGACCTGCATGATCTCGCCGGACAGCTTGGCGATGCCCTCGTCCACGGCCTCGCGGGTGACCCCGGAGGCGTCCGTGGAGGAGGTGAGGTCGCCCTCGGCGTCGTCGGTCAGGGTGTTCTGGCCGAGGCGGATCGTACCGAGGTACTCCTTCTCGGTCAGCGCGAGGTGGCCGAGGAGCTTGGTGGCCTTCTCGACGCCCAGGACGAGGACGCCCGTCGCCATCGGGTCGAGCGTGCCGGCGTGGCCGACGCGGCGGGTCCTGGCGATCCCGCGCATCTTGGCGACCACGTCGTGCGAAGTGAAGCCGGACGGCTTGTCGACGATGACAAGGCCGTCCGGCGGGGGCGTGCGGTCGGTGCTCATTCCGCGGCTGCGTCCTCGTCGTCCTCGCCGGGCTTCTTGTACGGGTCGGCCTCGCCCGCGAACGTGGCGCCCGAGGACGCCTCGCGCACCTGGGCGTCGGAGGCGCGGACCTTGTCGAGGAGGTCCTCGATGGTCTTGGCGTTCTCCGGCAGGGCGTCCGCCACGAAGGTCAGCGTGGGGGTGAACTTGGTGCCGGCCGCCTGGCCGACCGCCGAGCGCAGAACGCCCTTGGCGCTCTCCAGTCCGGCTGCCGCACTGGCCCGGTCCTCGTCGTCGCCGTACACCGTGTAGAAGACCGTGGCCTCCCGCAGGTCACCGGTGACCCGGGTGTCGGTGATCGTCACGTGCGTACCGAGACGCGGGTCCTTGACTCCACGCTGGAGCTTCTGGGCGACCACCTCCCGGATGAGGTCTGCCAGCTTCTTCGCGCGCGCGTTGTCGGCCACTGGTCCGTCTCCTTCTTTTCTTGCAGTCAGTCGTCATCACCGTGGACCCGCCGTCGTACCGACAGCAGCTCCACTTCCGGACGTGCCGCGACCAGCCGCTCACAGCGGTCCAGTACGTCCGACAAAAAGCCCGTGTCCCCGCTCACCAGAGCGACCCCGATCTCGGCCCTGCGGTGCAGGTCCTGGTCGCCCACTTCGGCCGCGCTCACAGAGAACTTGCGCTGGAGCTCGGCGACGATGGGCCGGACGACGGAGCGTTTCTCCTTCAGCGAATGAACATCGCCGAGGAGCAGATCGAAGGACAGAGTCCCCACGTACATGCGGTGGCCGGATGTCCCGCCGGTTCGGGTTAGGCGACCTGCCGGGCCGTCGCTCGGCAGGGACACCAGAACCGTACACGCAACGGCCGGGGCCGATCGACGGATATTCCGCCGACCGGCCCCGGTACTGCGTTGTTACGACACGGTGCGAACCGCCCCGCGCTTACGCGCGCGGCTTCTCGCGCATCTCGTACGTCGCGATGACGTCGTCGACCTTGATGTCGTTGTAGGAGCCGAGGTTGATACCGCCCTCGAACCCTTCGCGGATCTCGGTGACGTCGTCCTTGAAGCGGCGCAGACCGGAGATGGTGAGGCTCTCGGCGATGACCTTGCCATCGCGCAGGAGCCGCGCCTTGGTGTTGCGCTTGACCTCGCCCGAGCGGATGAGGACACCGGCGATGTTGCCCAGCTTGGACGAGCGGAAGACCTCGCGGACCTCCGCCGTACCGAGCTCGACCTCTTCGTACTCCGGCTTGAGGAGACCCTTCAGGGCCGCCTCGATCTCCTCGATGGCCTGGTAGATCACCGAGTAGTAGCGGACGTCGACGCCCTCGCGGTCCGCCATCTGCGCGGCACGGCCGGCCGCACGGACGTTGTAACCGATGACGATGGCGTCGGAGCCCATCGCCAGCGAGATGTCGGACTCGGTGACCGCACCCACACCGCGGTGCAGGACGCGGATGTCGACCTCTTCACCGACGTCGAGCTGGAGCAGCGAGGACTCGAGAGCCTCGACCGCACCGGACGCGTCGCCCTTGATGATGAGGTTGAGTTCCTGGACCAGACCGGCCTTGAGGACCGAGTCGAGGTCTTCCAGGGACACCCGGCGGACGCGCTTGGCGAAGTTGGCGTTGCGCTCGCGCGCAGCACGCTTCTCGGCGATCTGACGGGCGGTGCGGTCCTCGTCGACGACGAGGAAGTTGTCGCCGGCGCCGGGGACGTTGGTGAGACCCAGGACCAGGACGGGGGTCGAGGGACCCGCTTCCTCGACGTTGTTGCCCTTGTCGTCGAGCATGGCGCGCACACGGCCGTAGGCGTCGCCCACGACCATCGTGTCGCCGACGCGGAGGGTACCGCGCTGGACGAGGACGGTGGCGACGGCACCGCGGCCGCGGTCGAGGTGGGACTCGATCGCAATACCCTGAGCGTCCTGCTCCGGGTTGGCGCGCAGGTCGAGCGAGGCGTCGGCGGTGAGGACGACGGCCTCCAGCAGGGAGTCGATGTGCAGACCCTGCTTGGCGGAGATGTCGACGAACATCGTGTCGCCGCCGTACTCCTCGGCGACCAGACCGAACTCGGTGAGCTGACCGCGCACCTTGACCGGGTCGGCACCCTCGACGTCGATCTTGTTGACCGCGACGACGATCGGGACGCCGGCGGCCTTGGCGTGGTTGAGCGCCTCGATCGTCTGCGGCATGACGCCGTCGTTGGCCGCGACCACGAGGATCGCGATGTCGGTCGACTTGGCACCACGGGCACGCATGGCGGTGAACGCCTCGTGACCGGGGGTGTCGATGAAGGTGATCTTGCGCTCTTCACCGTTGACCTCGGTACCGACCTGGTACGCACCGATGTGCTGCGTGATGCCACCGGCCTCGCCCGCAACGACGTTCGTCTTGCGGATGGCGTCGAGCAGTCGGGTCTTACCGTGGTCGACGTGACCCATGACGGTCACGACCGGCGGACGCGGCATGAGGTATTCCTCGCCGCCCTCGTCCTCGCCGAACTCGATGTCGAAGCCCTCGAGCAGCTCGCGGTCTTCTTCCTCCGGGCTGACGATCTGAACGACGTAGTTCATCTCGCCGGCCAGCATTTCGAGCGTCTCGTCGGAGACGGACTGCGTGGCAGTGACCATCTCGCCGAGGTTCATCATCACGGCGACGAGCGACGCCGGGTTGGCGTTGATCTTCTCCGCGAAGTCGGTGAGGGACGCACCGCGCGACAGGCGAACGGTCTCGCCGTGACCGCGCGGCAGCATGATGCCGCCGACCGACGGGGCCTGCATGGCCTCGTACTCCTGGCGACGCTGGCGCTTGGACTTGCGTCCACGACGCGCGGGACCACCGGGACGGCCGAAGGCGCCCTGCGTGCCACCACGGGCATTGGGGCCACCGGGACGGCCGGCGAAGCCGGGACGGCCACCGCCACCCGCACCAGGACCGCCGCCGAAGCCGCCACCACCGGGACGGGGGCCGCCGAAGCCGCCGCCGCCACCGGGACGCGAGCCGGGACCGGCCGGACGGCCGGCGAAGCCGCCGCCACCGGCGGGACGACCGGCACCACCGGTGCCGGGACCACGACCGCCCGCACCGGGACCGCGACCGGCACCGCCGGGGCCGCCACCGGGACGGGGACCGGCAGCGGGACGCTGCGGCATCATGCCGGGGTTCGGACGGTTACCGCCCGGAGCACCACCCGGACGCGGAGCGCCGCCCTGCGGGCGGGGCATGCCGCCCGGGGTCGGACGACCCGCACCGGCGCCGCCCTGGGGACGCGGAGCGCCACCGGGACCGCCCTGCGGACGCGGAGCACCCTGGCCGCCGGCGCCGGGGGCACCGGGACGGGGGGCACCCTGCGGGCGGGGAGCCTGCGGACGCGCCATGCCGGTGGAGCCACCGGAGGTGAAGGGGTTGTTGCCGGGACGGGGACCCGCGGGACGGGCACCACCCGGACGGGCGGCCTGACCGCCGGCGGCGGGACGCTGTCCCTGGGCCGGACGCTCCTGGCCGGCCGGACGCGGCGCGCCGGGACGGGCACCGGTCTGACCCGGGGCCGCGGCCGGACGCTGCTGCGCGGGACGCGGGCCGGGGGTCGCACCGGCGGGACGCTCGGTGCGCTCGGCGCGCTGCGGGGCAGCGGGGGCCGAGGGCGGCGCGGTGAACTCGGTCGCGACCGGAGCGGGCGCCTGGACGGCGGGCTTCGGGGCGGCCGGGGCCTTCGGGCCGGGACGCGGGCCGGAGGCGGCCGGAGTCACCGGCGCGGGGGCGCTGGGCGCCGCGGCGGCCGGGGCCTCGGCGACGACCGGCTTGGGGGCCGGGGCGCCGGGCTTGGGCGCCGCGGGACGTGCAACGGCACCCGGGGTGGGAGCCCCGGGCTTGGCGGGCGCGGCCTTGCGGGGCGCGCCGGGCTTCGCAGCGGACTTGCCGGCGTTGCCGCCGGGGCCCTGCAGTGCGTCAGTCAACTTGCGTACGACCGGCGCCTCGATCGTCGAGGACGCCGAACGCACGAACTCACCGAGTTCTTGGAGCTTGGCCATGACGACCTTGCTCTCTACACCGAACTCCTTGGCGAGTTCGTATACCCGGACCTTAGCCACTAATGCTCCTTTTAGGTCCGGGTTACGCCGGACCGTCGCTACTTCATGGGCGTACTCATCGCGTACTCATCGAGTGCTCATCGCAATCTCGACCTACTTCCAACTCGCGAGGTACCTGACCGCACGGTTATCCGTGCCGTGCAACTTCTATTCTTGCGCTGTGCCTCTACGGCCCTTCTACGGCCTTGCGCAGCTCCACCGTGTCGAACGGTCCCGAGGACTTGAAGGCCCTGGGGAACGCGCGTCGGCGTACCGCCTGGTCGAGGCAGACCACGGCGGGGTGCACGTAGGCACCCCGGCCGGGCAGCGTACCGCGAGGATCGGGGACGCATGCGTCCCCCACCGCCACGATGCGCAGCAGGTCGTTCTTGGCCGCTCGCTCCCGGCACCCCACACAGGTGCGTTCAGGGCATGCGCGGGCATGCGTCCGGCCAGACACGCTTAAGTCTACCTCCCCGCACCGACCTCACCCCTACGGGCGAAAAATCGAACGGACGTCGTCGTGTAATCACCTGTCTACCGGCCGAGAACCTCCGACCGGTACCGGTTTATTCCCCGACCGGCCCTTAACGGACCGGACGGTCCGACCGCTGGTCGCGGTCGCCGCCCCGGTCGGAGCGCTCGCCGCGGTCGGAGCGGTCGGCGACCGCCCCGTCCTCGGCGGGCTGCTCCGTGTCGGGGCGGATGTCGATGCGCCAGCCGGTGAGCCGCGCGGCGAGGCGGGCGTTCTGGCCCTCCTTGCCGATGGCCAGCGACAGCTGGTAGTCGGGCACGGTGACCCGGGCGGAGCGGGTGTCCCAGTCGACGACCTCGACCTCGCTCACCCGGGCGGGTGACAGCGCGTTCGCGACCATCTCCGCGGGGTCGTCCGACCAGTCGACGATGTCGATCTTCTCGCCGTGCAGCTCCGCCATGACGTTGCGCACGCGGCTGCCCATCGGGCCGATGCAGGCGCCCTTCGGGTTCAGGCCCGAGCGGGTGGAGCGCACCGCGATCTTGGTGCGGTGACCGGCCTCGCGGGCGATCGCGCAGATCTCCACGCTGCCGTCGGCGATCTCCGGGACCTCCAGGGCGAAGAGCTTCTTCACCAGGTTGGGGTGGGTGCGCGAGAGGGTCACGGACGGACCGCGGACACCCTTGGCCACCCGGACGACGTACGTACGAAGACGCAGGCCGTGGGTGTACTCCTCGCCCGGCACCTGCTCCTGCACCGGCAGCATGGCCTCCATCTTGCCGATGTCGACCAGCACGTTCTTGGGGTCCTTGCCCTGCTGCACGACGCCGGTGATGACGTCGCCCTCGCGGCCGAGGAACTCGCCGAAGGTCTGGTCGTCCTGCGCGTCGCGCAGACGCTGCAGGATCACCTGCTTGGCGGTGGTGGCGGCGATCCGGCCGAAGTCCGACGGGGTGTCGTCGAACTCCTTGGGCTCCTGGCCCTCCTCCAGATCCCGCGGGTCCTCCTTCGCCCACACGACCACGTGGCCGTTGGTGCGGTCCAGCTCGACGCGTGCGCGCCGGAAGCTTCCCTCGGTGCGGTGGTACGCGATGAGGAGAGCGGACTCGATCGCCTCGACCAGCAGGTCGAAGGAGATCTCCTTCTCCCGGACCAGACCCCGCAGGGCACTCATGTCGATGTCCACGGCTACGCCTCCTCTTCCTTCTTGTCCTTGCGGTTGAACTCGATTTCGACCCGCGCCTTGGCGATGTCGGCGAACGCGATGCGGCGGGCGGTCGCCTTGCGGCCCTTCACGCCCGGTACTTCGAGGTCCATGCCCTCGTCGTCGACGTCGAGGATGCGGGCGATCACTTCGCCGGCATCCTTTTCCCCCTCGGCGGCCAGCTGGAACTTCACGAGCCTGCCGATCGCCCGGACGTAGTGGCGGTGCTCGGTCAGCGGGCGGTCGGCGCCCGGCGAACTCACCTCGAGGACGTACTCGTCCTCACCCATCTCGTCGGTCGCGTCCAGCGTCTCGGAGACCACCCGGCTCAGCTCGGCACAGGTGTCCAGCTCCACGCCCTCGTCGGAATCCACGATGATGCGCAGCATGCGGCGCTTGCCCGCCTTGGAGATCTCGATCTCTTCGAGGTCCAGGCCCTGGGCGGCGACGAGCGGCTCCAGCAATGCGCGCAGCCTGTCGCTCTGGGTGGTGCTCATCCGGGTGACTCCTCGGCCGCGTGTGCTGTTGTGGTTCCGTCGCGTGTGTCGCGTGTCAGGTCAACAGGGTATCCGGTCGCGGGGGGTGTTGCCGTCCGCCCTGTGGACGGAGCCCCGGGTACCGTGATCTTTGCCTGCCCCCGTTCCTGACCGCCGTGACCACCGAGGACGCCGCCGTGCCCTGGACCATGCCTTCGCGAAGGAGCCTGCTGACCGGTGCCGCGGGTGCGGCCGGTGCCGCGCTGCTCACCGGCTGTTCGGGGGGCGGGGTGGCCGCCGAGAGTGCCGAGGCACCACCCGAACGGCCGATCCGGGAGGGCGCGGTACGGGACAGCGAACTGCTGCTGGAACGTTACGACGCCACCATCGCCGCGCATCCGCCGCTGGCCGGGCGGCTCGCCCCGCTGCGCTCGGCGGTCGCCGCCCACGTGGGGGCGCTGGCCCCGGACGACGGCGCCCCGAAGCCGTCCCCCTCGCCCTCCGGGTCCGCGGCCCCGGGGTCCCCCGCGCCGGATCCCGGGACGGGCGCGGCCGGCAACCCGCCCGGGAAGACCGCCGGGAAGAACGCCGACCCGGTGCCCGCCCAGCCCGCGGAGGCGCTGGCCGCGCTCGCGACCGCCGAGCGGGACCTGGCCGAGGCCCGCACGATCGCCCTGGCCGGGACCTCGGGGGAGCTGGCCCGGCTGCTCGCCTCGGTGGCCGCGTGCGGCGCCGTGCACACCTACCTGCTCGGCCCGAACTCCGGAGGCAAGGCGTGACCAGACCCGTGACCCGCGCGCAGGCGCCGGAACCCACCCGCAACGGCGGCCGCCCGCTGACCGCCGCCCAGGCCGTACTGGCCGCCGAGCACGCGGCGGCCTACGGCTACGGGGTGATCGGCGCCCGGGTCGCGCCCGAGCGCTCCGGCGAGGCGCGGGACGCCTACGGAGTCCACCTCGCCCGCCGTGACGCGCTCGCCCGCACCGTGCGCGACCTGGGCGGGTCTCCGCAGCCCGCGGAGGCGGCGTACGCGCTGCCGTTCCCGGTCCGCACCCCGGGCGACGCGGAGCGGCTCGCCGCCGAGATCGAGGAGCGGGTGGCGGGCGCGTACTCCGATCTGGTGCGCGCCGCGGACGGTCCGCTGCGCCGGGAGGCGGCCGACGCGCTGAGCGCGGCCGCGGTCCGCGCGGCACGCTGGCGCGGCGGCGGCGTAGCCTTCCCTGGGCTCGCGGAACGCGCTGAACGAGTCCGCAACAGCTGAAAGGGACCCCGCACGCATGGCTTTCGAACCGCCGGAGCGGCTCGTACGGGCGCTCGGCGAGACGCCGGATCCGTCGCAGAACACCCAGTGGCTGGGGCGGCTGCCCGAGCTGGCCGGGAAGGCGCTGGCCCGGCG
Organism: Streptomyces sp. NPDC006529; assembly: GCF_040611795.1. NCBI lineage: Bacteria > Bacillati > Actinomycetota > Actinomycetes > Kitasatosporales > Streptomycetaceae > Streptomyces > Streptomyces sp. NPDC006529. The sequence goes on from NZ_JBEXPB010000011.1 coordinate 36,302, forward strand.
CGGGGTGCTCGCCCAGCGGGTGCAGGCCCCCGGCGGCCGCAGCAGTCTGGTGGTCCTGGTGCGCTATCCAGACGGCAGCCCGGCCGCGCTGAAGATCGCGCCGCCGGGGGCCCGGCCGGACCGGGAGCGGGCCGCGCTGGACCACTGGGCGGGTTTCGGCGCCGTACGCGTCCTCGACACGGCGGACGCGGCCGCGGGCGGGGGCGAGGACGACGGCGCGCTGCTCCTGGAGCGGCTCCAGCCGGAGGTCTCGCTGCGCTCGCTGCCGGACGCGAAGGCGCTGCTGGAGGCGGCGGGCACGATCCGGCGGCTGTGGGTGGCGCCCCCGGCGGACCACCCCTTCGAGACGGTGGCCGAGCGTACGGGGCGCCAGTGCGCGGTGTTCACGACCGCGCCCGCGCAGGCCGAGCCGCTGGTCGCGGCGGCCCTCGCGGCCCGGGAGGAGCTGGTGGCGCTGCCGGGTGAAGAGGCGCTGCTGCACGGGAACTTCCGCCAGGGCAAGGTGCTGGCGGGCGAGCGGGCGCCGTGGCTGACGGTCGGTCCGGAGCCGCTGGTCGGCGACCGGGAGTACGACCTCGCCCGGCTGTGCCGGGACCGGCTGGAGGACCAGGTCGCCACCTCGGCGGGCGCGTCGGGCGCGAGGCGGCGGGTGAACCGGCTGGCGGACTCGCTGGAGGTGGACCGGGACCGGCTGCGCGGCTGGACGCTCTTCCGGGCGGTGGAGTCCGGGGTGCGGGCGCTGGCGGCGGGACGGCGGCGGGACGGCGAGCTGCTGCTGGAGTTCGCGGGCTGGCTGTAGGCGGTCGGGCCGGTTGGCGCGGCCGCTGCCGGGCATACCGCCGATAGGTGGACTTGTCGGGCAGGAGGCCGTCATGGTCGAGGAGCTGCTGACAGCGGGAATCGCCGCGGGAACCGGTGTCGCGGTGCTGCTGGGCGCCGGGGCCCGGGTGGTCAAGCAGTACGAACGGGGCGTGGTGTTCCGCTTCGGCCGGCTGCGGGAGGGGATCCGGGGGCCCGGGTTCACGCTGGTCCTCCCGGTGGTGGACCGGCTCCGCAAGGTCAACATGCAGATCGTGACGATGCCGGTGCCCGCTCAGGAGGGCATCACGCGGGACAACGTCACGGTGCGGGTGGACGCCGTCGTGTACTTCAAGGTCGTCGATGCGGCGAACGCGATCATCGAGGTGGAGGACTACCGCTTCGCGGTCTCCCAGATGGCGCAGACCTCGCTGCGCTCCATCATCGGCAAGTCCGACCTGGACGACCTGCTGTCCAACCGGGAGCAGCTGAACCAGGGGCTGGAGCTGATGATCGACAGCCCGGCGGTGGGGTGGGGCGTGCAGATCGACCGGGTCGAGATCAAGGACGTGTCCCTGCCGGAGACGATGAAGCGGTCGATGGCCCGGCAGGCGGAGGCGGACCGCGAGCGGCGGGCCCGGGTGATCAACGCGGACGCGGAGCTCCAGGCGTCGAAGAAGCTGGCCGAGGCGGCCGAGGTGATGTCGGAGCAGCCGGCGGCGCTGCAGTTGAGGCTGCTGCAGACGGTGGTGGCGGTGGCGGCGGAGAAGAACTCCACGCTGGTCCTGCCGTTTCCGGTGGAACTCCTGCGCTTCCTGGAGCGCGCGGCCCCGGCGCCGGGCCCTGTGGCGGGTCCAGTGGCGGCGGCTCCGGCTCCCGGCGGCACGGCCGCGCCCCCGGCTGGACCGGCGGCCCTGGACCAGGGCGCCCCTGCTGCCCCCCTCCGGGACGGGGATCAGTAACCGTCGCCCAGCTGACCCCTCTGCCTCCGGGGCGCCTCAAACGCCGGCGGGGCTGGTTTTGCCCGGCCGGATGCGGACGGCTCGGCCCGGTGGGACGTGCCCGGTGACCCCGCGAGACGGATGACCGCCGGGCGCCCACCCTTCAGCCCCGCCGGCGTTTGAGGCGCCCCGGAGCGCAGGGCCACGCGGCCGCACACCTCACGCCTCACGGGCGTTGCGCGACCAGGGCCGGGGAGCCCGCGCACCCCGACCCCCCAGCCCCGCCGGCGATTGAGGCGCCGCCGGAGGCGGGGGGCCGGCGCCCGGGGCCGGTTACGGGAGGAGGCGGGACAGGGCTTCCGCGAGGGGGAGTTCTTCGCGGACACCGGTGGCGCGGTGCTGGAGTTCGACCACCTCGTCGGCGGAGCGGCGGCCCGCGACCAGGATCCACGGCACGCCCATCAGCTCGGCGTCCGTCAGCTTCACGCCGGGCGAAAGCCCGGGCCGGTCGTCCAGCAGGACCCGCTTCCCGCCCGCGGCCAGCGCCCCGGCGGCCCGCTCGGCGAGCGCGAGCGGCACCGCCTTGCCCGCCGCCACCACGTGGACGTCGGCCGGGGCGACCTCCGCGGGCCAGCACAGGCCGCGGTCGTCCGCGCTCTGTTCGGCCAGGGCCGCCACCGCCCGGGAGACGCCGATGCCGTACGAGCCCATCGTGACGCGGACCGGCTTGCCCTCCTTGCCGAGGACGTCCAGCCCGAAGGCGTCCGCGTACTTGCGCCCCAGCTGGAAGATGTGGCCGATCTCGATGGCCCGGTCCAGGCGCAGCCCCGTACCGCAGGCCGGGCAGGGGTCGCCGGGTTCGACGACGACCACGTCGAGGTACTGGTCGACCTCGAAGTCCCGTCCGCACACCACGTTGCGCGTGTGGGTGTCGGGGCGGTTGGCACCGGTGACCCACGAGGTGCCGGGCGCGACGCGGGGGTCGGCCAGGTAGCGGACCTTCTCCAGGCCCTGCGGGCCGACGTAGCCGCGGACCAGGTCGGGCCGGCCGGCGAAGTCCTCGGCGGTCACCAACTCGACGACGGCCGGGGCCAGGTGCTCGCCCAGCTTGCCCAGGTCCACCTCGCGGTCCCCCGGTACTCCGACGGCCACGATCTCGCCGTCCACCTTGACCAGCAGGTTCTTCAGCGTGGCGGAGGCCGGTACGCCGAGGTGCGCGGCCAGCGATTCGATGGTGGGGGTGTCGGGGGTGGCGATGTCCTCGGCCGGGCCGTGTTCGCCCGCGACCGGCGTCAGGGCGAAGGTGACGGCCTCGGTGTTGGCCGCGTAGTCGCAGGACGGGCAGTCGACGAAGGTGTCCTCGCCCGCGGCGGCGGGGGCGAGGAACTCCTCGGAGGCGGAGCCGCCCATGGCGCCCGAGACGGCCGAGACGATGCGGTGGTCGAGCCCGAGGCGGGTGAAGATCCGCTGGTAGGCGGCGCGGTGGAGCGCGTAGGACTCGGCGAGGCCCTCGTCGTCGACGTCGAAGGAGTAGGAGTCCTTCATCTGGAACTCGCGGCCGCGCAGCACGCCCGAGCGCGGCCGGGCCTCGTCGCGGTACTTGGTCTGGATCTGGTAGAGCATCACCGGCAGGTCCTTGTAGGACGTGCACTGGTCCTTGACGACGAGGGTGAAGATCTCCTCGTGCGTGGGGCCGAGCAGGTAGTCGGCGCCCTTGCGGTCCTTGAGCCGGAAGAGCAGGTCGCCGTACTCCGTCCAGCGCCCGCTCACCTCGTACGGCTCGCGCGGCAGCAGCGCCGGCAGCAGCACCTCCTGTGCGCCGATCGCGTCCATCTCCTCGCGGACGACGCGGGAGACGTTCTCCAGGACCCGCTTGCCGAGCGGCAGCCAGCTCCACACGCCGGCCGAGCTGCGGCGTACGTAGCCCGCGCGGACGAGGAGCTTGTGGCTGAGGGTCTCCGCGTCGGCCGGGTCCTCGCGGAGGGTCTTGGCCATCAGGCGGGACATGCGCTGCACGTGTTGCGTTGACATGACGCGAGGCTACCGGGGGCGCCGGGGCCCCGGACAATCCATTACGCGGGGCCCCGCCCGGACAGCCTGTGACGGGCAGTCAGGGCCGCAGCAGGGGCAGTGGGGCGCCCATCACCGCGTAGGGCAGGTGGGCGCTCGGGAAGTGCACGCGACGGGCGAGGTCGGTGTAGCCGAGCCCGCGGTACAGCGCGCGGGCCGGACTGTCGGTGTCGATCGCGGAGAGGATCGAGCGCGGTTCGGCGGCGGTGTCGGTGATGCGGGTGATCAGGGCGCGGCCGACGCCCCGGCCCTGGAAGGCGGGGTGGACGTGGAGTTCGGTGATGACGAAGGAGCCGTCGAGCCAGCCGTCGTGGCCGCCGGCGCGCAGGTGCGGCTCGACGACCGTGGACCACCAGTGCGTACGGTCGTTGGGCATCCCGTAGACGAATCCGACGAGGGCGCCGTCGTCCCCGTAGGCGCCGAGGGCGCGGGCGCCGGGGCAGACCATGTGGCGCTGCACGATGTAGCGCCGGATGGCCACCTCCTCCTCGCTGAGCCCGAAGGCGACGGCCTGGACCCGCAGGGCCTCGTCCACGCGGGCGGCCAGGTCGAGCGGACCGAGGGTGACGCCGGCGGGGTGGCGGGGGTCGCCCCCGGGGGTAGGCAGCATGCGGCCGACCTTACTTCGCGCCGCCCGCGCCCGGTACGGACTTGGCACACGCCGCTGACACGGGACGGCGGCATACGACACCGGGGCGCGGTAGGAGGGCATCGGTCAGAACAGGACGCTCATGAACTCCCCGACCTCGCGGAAGCCCACCCGCCGGTACGAGGCCCGCGCGGCGGTGTTGAAGTCGTTCACGTAGAGGCTCACGACCGGGGCGATGTCCCGCAGGGCGTACTCGACCACGGCCGCCATGCCGGTCTCGGAGTGGCCGAGGCCGCGGTGGGCGGGGTCGACCCAGACGCCCTGGATCTGGCAGGCGCGGGCGGTGGCCGCGCCGATCTCGGCCTTGAAGACGACCTTGCCGTCCTCGATGCGGGCGAAGGAGCGCCCCGCGGCGACCAGTTCGGCCACCCGGGCCTGGTAGAGCAGGCCGCCGTCCCCGGCGAGCGGGGAGACGCCGACCTCCTCGGTGAACATGGCCACGCACGCGGGCATGATGATGTCCATCTCCTCCTTGCGGACCCGGCGGACCAGCGGGTCCGCGGCGATCTCGGAGGACGGCTGCTCGATGGTCATCAGGGGCTGGTGGGAGCGGACGTCGCGGGCTGGGCCCCAGTGCGGCTCCAGCAGCCGCCACAGCGGTCCGGCGGCGTCGGCGGGCCCGACGATGGAGGAGCAGCGGCGGCCGGTGCGCCGGGCGCGGTCGGCGAAGGCTCGTACGGCCTCGGGGGTGGCGCAGACGGGGACCAGGTTCGCGCCCGCGTAGCACAGGGAGGTGAGGTGGCCGTCGGTGTACCAGCCCCACATCTCGCCGCCCAGCCGCCAGGGGTCGAGGCCCGCGACCTGGACCCGGGACGTGACGAAGGCGTTCGCGACGGGCTCGCGGCCGAGTACTTCGAGCGCGGCGTCGAGATCGCTGGGTTCCAGGACCCGGGTGGTGGTCTGCGTCAACACTGTAGGGGGCCTCACCGTGCACGTCCGCTGATCTCCGCACTGTACCCGGCGCACCCGTGGGATGGCGCCCGCAGCGGCACACGAAGGCCCCGGCCCCGCCCGCGAGCTGCGGGGACGGGGCCGGGGCGGATCCGCGGGTGGGTCGGGAGCCGCGCGGGTATTGCTCAGCCGGCGACGGAGATCTGCGGCTCGCCGGACGCCACGCCGTCCCGCTCCATCTGCTCGGCGATCTTGAGCGCCTCTTCGATGAGGGTCTCGACGATCTTCGACTCGGGCACGGTCTTGATGACCTCGCCCTTGACGAAGATCTGGCCCTTGCCGTTGCCGGAGGCGACGCCGAGGTCGGCCTCACGGGCCTCGCCCGGGCCGTTGACGACGCAGCCCATGACGGCGACGCGCAGCGGCACCTCCATGCCGTCCAGGCCCGCGCTGACCTCTTCCGCGAGCTTGTAGACGTCGACCTGGGCGCGGCCGCAGGAGGGGCAGGAGACGATCTCCAGACGGCGCTGCTTGAGGTTCAGCGCCTCCAGGATCTGCAGGCCGACCTTGATCTCCTCGACCGGCGGGGCCGACAGGGAGACGCGGATGGTGTCGCCGATGCCCTCGGAGAGGAGCGCGCCGAAGGCGACCGCGGACTTGATGGTGCCCTGGAAGGCGGGGCCGGCCTCGGTGACGCCCAGGTGGAGCGGGTAGTCGCAGGCGGCGGCCAGCTGGCGGTAGGCGTTGACCATCACGACGGGGTCGTTGTGCTTGACCGAGATCTTGATGTCGCCGAAGCCGTGCTCCTCGAAGAGGGAGGCCTCCCACAGCGCGGACTCGACCAGCGCCTCCGGGGTGGCCTTGCCGTACTTCTTCAGCAGCCGGGCGTCGAGGGAGCCCGCGTTGACGCCGATCCGGATCGGGGTGCCGGCGTCGGAGGCGGCGCGCGCGATCTCCTTGACCTTGTCGTCGAACTGCTTGATGTTGCCCGGGTTCACGCGGACCGCGGCGCAGCCCGCGTCGATCGCCGCGAAGACGTACTTGGGCTGGAAGTGGATGTCGGCGATGACCGGGATCTGCGACTTCTTCGCGATGACCGCGAGGGCGTCGGCGTCGTCCTGGGTCGGGCAGGCCACGCGCACGATCTGGCAGCCGGAGGCCGTCAGCTCGGCGATCTGCTGGAGGGTGGCGCCGATGTCGGAGGTCCGCGTCGTGGTCATGGACTGCACCGACACGGGTGCGTCACCGCCGACGGCGACCGAGCCGACCTGGATCTTGCGGCTGACGCGGCGGTCGGCAAGCCTGGTCGGCACGGACGGCATTCCGAGAGAGATGGCAGTCATCTGCTGAGCAACCCCAAGTGTGGATCAAGGCATGGATCGAGGTCCCGAGATCGGCGGGCTCCAGCCTTCGAGATTACGCCAATCGGCACGGCCCCCGCGCATCCGAGGGGCCGCACCACCCAAACGTAGGGAGTCGGACACGATTCGTGGCCGACGCGCCGCGGAGTGCGGTACGACGATCAGCCGAACGGCGGCCCCCGCGGCGGGCGGTGGCCGCCGCGGGGACCCCGGTCAGCTGATCTTGATCGGGTTCACCACGTCGGCCACCATGACCAGCGCCGTGAAGCAGACGAAGACCCCGGCCACCAGGTAGGCGGCGGGCATCAGCTTGGCCACGTCGAAGGGGCCCGGGTCGGGGCGCCGGAAGACCCGGGCGACCGTGCGCCGGACCGACTCCCACAGGGCGCCCGCGATGTGCCCGCCGTCGAGCGGGAGCAGCGGCAGCATGTTGAACAGGAACAGCGCCAGGTTGAACATCCCGACGAGGTTCAGGAACATCACGAGCCGGTCGGTGGCCGGGATGTCGAGGTTGGCGATCTCGCCGCCGATGCGGGCCGCACCGACGATGCCGATCGGGGAGTCCGGCTCGCGCTCGCCGTCGCCGAAGGCCGCGTTCCACAGCGGCGGGATCTTGGCCGGGAGCTTGAGCAGGCCGCTCACGCTCTGGTCCACGACGTCGGCCATGTGCGTGGCCGACTGGCCGAAGGAGAGCGCCTCGGTCTCGGTCGCCGGGCCGAAGCCGAAGAAGCCCGCGGTGACGAACTGGCCCTTGACGTAGCCGCCGTGGCCGTCCGTCTTGCCGACCGTGTTCTCGATCAGGGTGGGCCGCAGCTCCAGCTCCCGGCCGTCGCGCACGACGGTGACGGTGACCGGGCCGATGGTGTCGCGGATCTTCTGCTGGAGCACGGACCAGTCGGTGACCCGGTGCCCGTCGAAGGCGACGATCCGGTCGCCGGCCCGCAGCCCGGCGGCCTTGGCCGGGGCCACCTGGTCGCCCGGCCGGCAGGTGGTGCGCTTGTCGCTCTGCTTGAGGACGCAGTCGGAGACGGAGGCCACCTTGGTCGTCTGCTGCGTGACCCCGAAGGTCATCCAGACGCCGAAGAAGATCGCGAGGGCGAGGACCAGGTTCATGAAGGGGCCCGCGAACATCACGATGACGCGCTTCCAGGGCTTGCGCGTGTAGAAGAGCCGGTCCTCGTCGCCGGGCTGGAGCTCCTCGTACGCCGCCGAACGGGCGTCCTCGATCATCGACCGGAAGGGGGAGGTCGAGCGGGCGGTGACCTTGCCGTCCTCGCCCGGCGGGAACATCCCGATCATGCGGATGTAGCCGCCCATCGGGATGGCCTTGAGCCCGTACTCCGTGTCGCCCCTCTTGCGGGACCAGATGGTCCGGCCGAAGCCGACCATGTACTGCGGCACGCGGATGCCGAACAGCTTGGCCGTCGAGAGGTGGCCCAGCTCGTGCCAGGCGATCGAGACCAGCAGTCCCACCACGAAGATGAGCATGCCGATCACGGTCATCAGAATCGTCATGCGCGCGCCTCCACTGCGGCCTGCGCCGCCATCTCCCGGGCCCGGGCCCGTGCCCAGGTCTCCGCCTCCAGGACGTCCGGGACGGTCAGAGAGGTTCCCGAGCGCGGGGTGCCGTGCTCGTCGACCACGGCTGCGACCGTATCCATGATTGCTGTGAACGGCAGCCGGCCGGCCAGGAAGGCCTCCACGCATTCCTCGTTCGCCGCGTTGAACACCGCGGGGGCGGTGCCGCCCAGGGTGCCGACGTGCCGGGCCAGGCCCACGGACGGGAAGGCATCGGTGTCCAGCGGGAAGAACTCCCAGGTGGAGGCCTTGGTCCAGTCGAAGGCGGGGGCCGCGTCGGGGACGCGCTGGGGCCAGCCGAGGCCGATCGCGATGGGGCCGCGCATGTCGGGCGGGGTGGCCTGGGCGAGGGTGGAGCCGTCGGTGAACTCGACCATCGAGTGCACGTAGGACTGCGGGTGGACGACGACCTCGATGCGGTCGAAGGGAATGTCGTAGAGGAGGTGCGCCTCGATGACCTCCAGGCCCTTGTTGACCAGGGTCGCGGAGTTCACGGTGATGACCGGGCCCATGGCCCAGGTCGGGTGCGCGAGGGCGTCCTCGACCCGGACGTCGGCCAGTTCGGCGCGGGTGCGGCCGCGGAAGGGGCCGCCGGAGGCGGTGACCACCAGCTTGCGCACGTCCGCCCGGGTGCCGGCCGCGAGGGCCTGGAAGAGCGCGGCGTGCTCGGAGTCCACCGGGATGATCTGGCCCGGCCGGGCCAGCTCCTTGACCAGCGGGCCGCCGACGATCAGCGATTCCTTGTTGGCGAGCGCGAGGGTGCGCCCGGCGCGGAGCGCGGCGAGGGTCGGCGCGAGGCCGATGGAACCGGTGATGCCGTTGAGGACGGTGTGGCACTCGGAGGCGGCGAGTTCGGCCGCGGCGTCCGGTCCGGCCAGGATCTCGGGCATCGGCTCCGCGCCGTACTGGTCGCCCAGCGCTTCCTTCAGGGCCGGTACGACGTCCTCGCGGGCCACCGCCACCGTCTTCACCCGCAGCAGCCGGGCCTGCTCCGCGAGCAGGCCGACGCGACCGCCCGCGGCGGACAGCGCGGTCACCCGGAACCGGTCCGGGTTCCGCAGGACGAGGTCGATGGCCTGGGTGCCGATGGAACCGGTGGACCCGAGGACGACGATGTCCCGGCGGCCGGCCGCGGCGTCGAAGAGGAGGTGCGGGTCGGCGAGGGGGGATGGGCTGTCGCTCATCCCCCTATTGTTGCCGCATCGCCGGGCCGCCCGGACACCCTCTCCCCGACCGGTGTCCGGGAGTCTTCCTAGGAGGCGGCCCCGGCCCCCTTGGCGAACTTCTCCCACTGCGCGGTGACGACCTCCGGCGGCACGCCGCCGAAGTCCTTGATGTCGAGGACGTCGGAGCGGAAGGAGAGCGTGACGGAGCCGGAGCGGATCACCGTCAGGTACTTGAAGAGGGAGAGGTTCTTGTCCTTCACGTCCTGGACGACGATCCGGTACGCCTGCGCCTCGTCCCCGAGCTTCGGCGGCGGTACGGTCTCCACCCGCAGGATCCGGCCCTCGGCGAGCATCCGGTCCTCGGTGTAGCCGCCCGCGCAGCTCTTGCCCGCGGCCGCCAGGGAGGCCAGGGCCGCCTTCGCGCCGGCTCCGTCGTAGGAGCGCAGCAGGATCTCGGTGACGACGGCCCGCATCTCGTCGGGCACGTCGGTCTTCACGTAGGCCTGGGCGCGGTGGCCCGCCCGGCCGAGGCTGGTCAGCGGCCGGCAGGCGGCCGGGGTGGCCTCGTACGACTCGTTCATCGGCTCGTCGAGGACCGGCTCGTCCGCCTCGTAGGCGCCGGCCTTCTCGCCGGGTGCGAGGGCGAGGGCCTTGAGCTTGTCCGCTGCCGGGCCCTGGGCCGCCGGGGGCGGCGTGCTCGTGGCCGTCGCCCGGGGCGCGGGCACGCCCGTCTCCCGGTCCTGCTGGCCGCCGCACGCGGTGGCGGCGGCGACCAGGAGCAGTACCGCCGTGGCCGCCCCCGCCGCGTGCCGCGGCGCCGTGTTCCCCACCCTGTTCATCGTGTTCCCGTCCCGTTCGGATCATGCAGAGGACACGATTGTGCGGGAGATCAGCGGATGGGCCGGTGCACGTTCTCGTGCGCGGAGGGTCCGGGGGTGGCGTCGGCGATCCAGGGGCCGTCGCCGGAGGGGTCCAGCACGCCTTCTTCGAGCCAGGTGTAGACCCCGCCGAGCACGCCCTCGACCACCGTGCGGTCCAGGTCGTCGGTGTTGGCCCACAGGCGGCCGAACAACTCCTCGACCCGCAGCCGGGACTGCCGGCAGAAGGCGTCGGCCAGCTGGTAGGCCTCGCGGCCGTGCTCGCCGGTGGCGCGCAGGTGCTCGGCCCGGACGCAGGCGGCGCTCATGGCGAATAGTTCGGCCCCGATGTCGACGATCCGGCCGAGGAAGCCCTGTTTGGTCTCCATCCGGCCCTGCCAGCGGGACATCGCGTAGAAGGTCGAGCGGGCGAGTTTGCGGGCGCCGCGCTCGACGTACCGCAGGTGGGTGGCGAGGTCGGGATGCCCGTCCGGGTGGAAGGCGCGGTAGGAGCCGGGGACCTGCCCGGGTCCGGTCGCCAGCTTGGGCAGCCAGCGGGCGTAGAACCCGGCGGCCCTGGCGCCCGCCCTGGCCTTGTCGCCCAGCGCCTTGTCGGGGTCGATGAGGTCGCCCGCCACCGCCAGGTGGGCGTCGACGGCCTCGCGCGCGATCAGCAGGTGCATGATCTCGGTGGAGCCCTCGAAGATCCGGTTGATGCGCAGGTCGCGGAGCATCTGCTCGGCGGGGACGGCCCGTTCGCCGCGGGCGGCGAGGGACTCGGCGGTCTCGAAGCCGCGGCCGCCGCGGATCTGGACCAGTTCGTCGGCCATCAGGCAGGCCATCTCGCTGCCGTACAGCTTGGCCAGCGCGGCTTCGATGCGGATGTCGTTGCGGTCCTCGTCGGCCATCTGCGAGGCGAGGTCGACCATCGCCTCCAGGGCGAAGGTGGTGGCGGCGATGAAGGAGATCTTGGCGCCGACGGCCTCGTGCCGGGCGACGGGCCGCCCCCACTGCTCGCGGGCCCCGGACCACTCGCGGGCGATCTTCAGGCACCACTTGCCGGCGCCGACGCACATCGCGGGCAGGGAGAGCCGGCCGGTGTTGAGGGTGGTGAGGGCGATCTTCAGACCGGCGCCCTCGGGGCCGATCCGGTGCGCGGCCGGGACCCGGACCTGGTGCAGCCGGGTGACGCCGTTCTCCAGCCCGCGCAGGCCCATGAAGGCGTTGCGGTGCTCGACGGTCACGCCCGGCGAGTCCGCCTCGACCACGAAGGCCGTGATGCCGCCCTTGTGGCCGTCGGACTTCGGCACCCGGGCCATGACGACGAGCAGGTCGGCGACCACGCCGTTGGTGGTCCAGAGCTTCACGCCGTCCAGGACGTAGCCGTCCTGCCCGTCCGGCACGGCCGTGGTGGCGAGGCGGGCCGGGTCCGAGCCGACGTCCGGTTCGGTGAGCAGGAAGGCGCTGATGTCGGTGCGGGCGCAGCGCGGCAGGAAGAGGTCCCGCTGCTCCTGGGTGCCGAAGAGCTTGAGCGGCTGCGGGACGCCGATGGACTGGTGCGCGGAGAGCAGGGCGCCGATGGCGGGGCTGACGGAGCCGACGAGGGCCAGGGCCTTGTTGTAGTACACCTGGGTGAGGCCGAGGCCGCCGTACTTGGTGTCGATCTTCATGCCGAGGGCGCCGAGTTCCTTGAGGCCGCGCACGGTCTCGTCGGGGATCCGCGCCTCGCGTTCGATGCGGGCGCCGTCGATCTCGCTCTCGCAGAAGGCCCGCAGCCGCTCCAGGAAGGCCTCGCCGCGCCGGACGTCCTCGGGGGCGGGCAGCGGATGGGGGTGGATCAGGTCGAGCCGGAAGCGCCCGAGGAAGAGTTCCTTGGCGAAGCTGGGCTTGCGCCAGTCCTGTTCCCGGGCCGCCTCCGCGACCTGCCGTGCCTCGCGCTCGGTCACCTTGGGCTGTGTTGCGGACATGCGCAGCTCACCTCGCCGCCGAATCGGATGATCGGGTGATTACCGGTCGGTGCCACCAGGGAGTCGTACCCGCTCGGAGCCGTCGGGAAAAGGGGACGGCCCGAACCCCCGCACAGTGGGTTCGGGCCGTCGGCTCGTGGCCGCCGCAGTCGGCTCAGATGTCGAGGCCCGTGAGGACCAGGACGCGCTCGTAGGTGTAGTCGTCCATGGCGTAGCGGACGCCTTCGCGGCCCACGCCGGACTGCTTCACGCCGCCGTAGGGCATCTGGTCGGCGCGGTAGGAGGGCGCGTCGCCGACGATCACGCCGCCGACCTCCAGCTCGCGGTGGGCGCGGAAGGCGGTCTGGATGTTCCGCGTGAAGACGCCCGTCTGCAGGCCGAACTTCGAGTCGTTGACGGCGGCGAAGGCCTCGTCGACGTTCTCGACCTTCTGCAGGGTCAGGACCGGTCCGAAGACCTCCTCGCAGGCGAGCTTGACGCCCGCGGGCAGCTCGGCGACCACGGTCGGCTCGTACGAGGCGCCCTCGCGCTTGCCGCCGGTCAGCAGCTTGGCGCCCGCGGCCACGGCCTCGTCCACCCAGGACTCGACGCGCTTGGCGGCGTCCTCGGAGACCAGCGGGCCCACGTCGGTGCCCGCGTCGGACGGGTCGCCGGTGACCTGGGCCTGGACCTTGGCGACGACCTTCTCGACCAGGCGGTCGTAGACGGAGGCGTCGGCGATCACGCGCTGCACCGAGATGCAGGACTGGCCGGCCTGGTAGTTCGAGAAGGTCGCGATCCGGGTCGCGGCCCATTCGAGGTCGGCCTCGGAGGACCAGTCGTCCAGGACGACGGCCGCGGCGTTGCCGCCGAGCTCCAGGGTGCAGTGCTTGTGGGGCACCGACTGCTGGATGGCGTAGCCGACGGTGTCGGAGCCGGTGAAGGAGATGACGGGCAGCCGCTCGTCCTTGACCAGGGCCGGCATCTTGTCGTTGGCCACGGTCAGCACGGACCAGGAGCCGGCCGGCAGGTCGGTCTCGGCGAGCAGCTCGCCGAGGATCAGACCGGAGAGCGGGGTGGCCGGGGCGGGCTTCAGGATGATCGGCGCGCCGACGGCGATGGCCGGGGCCACCTTGTGGGCGCACAGGTTCAGCGGGAAGTTGAACGGCGCGATGCCGAGGACCGGGCCCTTGACGAAGCGGCGGGTCAGCGCGAGGCGGCCGACGCCGCCGGCGTCGGTGTCCAGGCGCTGGGCCTCGCCGCCGTTGAAACGGCGGGCCTCCTCGGCGGCGAACCGGAACACGGACACCGCGCGGCCGACCTCGCCGCGGGCCCACTTGATGGGCTTGCCGTTCTCGGCGGAGATCAGCTGGGCGATCTCCTCGGTGCGCTCGGTGAGCCGCTTGGACACGTGGTCCAGGGCGGCGGCCCGTACGTGGGCGGGGGTCGCCGAGAACTCCGCGGTCACGGCGTGGGCGGCCGCCACGGCCTCCTCGACCTGCGCGTCGGTGGGCACGCTGACGGTGCCCACGACGCGGCCGTCCCAGGGGGACGTGACGTCGAAGCTGTCCTCGCCGGTGGCCTGGCGACCGGCGAGCCAGAAGGCGTGGGTGGAAGTCATGGCGAATCCCGGCCCTTCGGAGTGTGTGCGGAGTCCTTGTCCCTCCCACCGTAGGACTCCGCCGCGGATTCGGCGCTTGTCCGGCGTGGAGTGGCGCCGGGCCGCGGTGCGCCGGTTTGTCAGGGGACGGGCGGCCCCGCGGTGGCCCGTCCGGCGGACCGCAGCACATCCAGCCCCGCCGGCGTTTGAGGCGCCGCCGGAGGCGCGTCCGCCGACCGGGCGGGCGGAGAGGCACGTCGGCCCGCCCTCCGGGGGCCGCCCCGACGGGTCAGGACGGCGCGTCGGCGCCGGTGACCTTCAGGGCCAGCCACAGCTCCATCCGGACGTCCGGATCGTCCAGGGAGCGGCCCAGGATCTCCTCGACCCGGCGCATCCGGTAGCGCAGCGTGTGCCGGTGCACCCCCAGCTCGGCGGCGGCCGCGTCCCACTGCCCGTGCCGGGAGAGCCAGGCCCGCAGCGAGGCGACCAGGTCCCCGCGGCCGGTGGCGTCGTGGTCCCGCAGGGCGCGCAGGGTCCCGTCCGCGAAGGCCCGTACGGCGTCGTCGGCGAGCAGCGGCAGGACGGAGCCCGCGGCCAGCTCGTCGTGTTCGACCAGCGGGCGGCCGCGCCGCCGGGCGACGACGAGGGCCTGGTCGGCCTGCTTGTGGGCGCCCGCGGCGCCGGCGGGCGCGGCGGGCGCGGACACGCCGATGACCAGTTCGTCCGGTTCCGGGCCGACCGTGTCGCGGCCGCGGCGGGCTTCGAGCGCTTCGGCGTGGTCGGACACCGCCCCGGCGGCGGCTCCCCCGTCGGCGGCGAGCACCAGCAGCCTGCCCGGCTCGGTCACCACCAGCAGCGCCTCGCCGCTGCGGGCGGCGGCCGATTCGACGGCGTCGGCGAGCAGCGCGAGGCCTTCGGGCTGGGCGGTGCCGGGCAGCGCGGGTTCGGCGATGACGAGCCGGAAGGGCGCGTCGAGGAGTCCGCCGTAGAGGTCGCCGGCGACGGCCCGTGCGTGGTCGGTCTGGCCGTCCAGCAGCAGCCGCAGCACGGCGGCGCCGAGCCGGGATTCGGCGTCGTGCAGGGAGCGGGAGCGTTCGGTGGTGAGGGTGAGGAGGGCGACGGCGGAGTGCACGGCGTACCGCTCGGCGGTGCCCAGCGGGGCGCCCGTACCGACGGCGAGGGCGCCGCGGGCGCGCCGCCCGGTGCCCAGGGACTGGAGTTCGACCCGGTCCTCGGAGCCGCCGACGACGGCGCTGGCGGGGGCGGGCCGCTCGCGCAGCCGCTCGACGTCGGGGGTGAGCCGGGCGGCCCGGCGCGCGGCCCACTCGGGGGCGGCGGCGACGACCGCGCCGGAGGTGTCGTAGAGCGCGGCCCAGCCGTGGACGTGCGCGGCGAGCTTCGCCAGGAGTTCGGCAGCGCCGTCGGCGGAGAGCGCGGCCCGGGTCAGCTCGCGCTGGGCCTCGAAGCCGGCGGTGACGGCCCGGTACTGGTCGGCGGCGAGGGCCGCCGAGACGACCTTGCTGATCGCGAGGAAGGGGGTCCGGCGCGGCACCTCCAGCAGGGGCAGGTCCTCGGCGCGGGCGGCCTCGACCAGCGCCTCGGGGACCGCCTCGTAGTTGACGCCGACCGCGAAGCCGAGGCCGACGACTCCGGCGGCGGCCAGCCTGCGGACGTAGCGGAGCATCTCCTCGGGGTCCTCCGCGTCCAGCTTCATCGCGGTGATCAGCAGCAGCTCGCCGCCCTCCATGTAGGGGACGGGGTCGGCCAGCTCGCTGACGTGGGCCCAGCGGACGGGGGTGTCCAGGCGGCTCTCCCCGGCCCGCACGCCGAGTTTGAGCGCCGAGTTCTGCACGAGCGAGGCGAGGGTGAGCGGCATCGGTTACCAGCGGCCTTTGGCGAGGGGGATTTAGCCGTGTCGTAGGAACGGCTCCCCTCGATTCTGCCACCCCGTACGGGTCGCGGCCCGCGCTCGGGCCGCCCGCGCTCAGCCCGCCAGGGAGACGAGCAGCGGAGCCGCCCGTTCCCCGTCCACCGAGGTCAGCGAGAGGACGGCGTGCCCCGGCGGCACGGAGTGTGCCAGGTCCGAGGCCGACCACCGTTCCCGTTCCACCTGGCGGACGGTGACGGCGTCGGTGGTCACCGCCTTGCCGGTGACCAGCTTGCGGAAGGCGTGGATCGCGCGGGTGAGCGGCTGGTCGGCGAAGACGGTCCGGCTGGTGACGTCCCGGGCCTCCACCCATTCGGTGCCCCAGGCCTCGGCGAAGCGCTTGCCGTCCCAGGTGGTGACCCCGGAGAAGGCCATCCGGCAGCCGACGGCGCCGAGCAGCGGGGTGCGCAGCGGTTCCGGTACGTCGTCCAGGGTGCGCAGGGTGAGCAGGACCCCGGCGTGGGCCGAGCGCAGTCGCTGGACCCCGCGCACGGTCTCCGGGGTGAGGGTGTGCGAGGCGTCGTCGAAGGCAAGGAAGGCGAAGAGGGAGCGGTCGGTGCGCAGCGTCGCGGCGGCGGTGAACTGGGCGAGCAGGAGCCGGGCCAGCATCCGGGAGGCGTCGGCGTGCCCGCGTTCGGGCAGGTCGATCCGGACCCGGACGGGGTGTTCCAAGGAGCGCAGCGAGAAGGGCCGCCCGGTGGCGTCACCGGCGCCGACGTCGAAGAAGGAGGCGAAGGCGGGCCGGTCGAGGAGGGCCACCCGGTCGGCGAGCGCCGGACCGGGGTCGGCGGTCGACCCGTGCTGGCGCTCGCGCGCGTCGAGTTCGCGCAGCATCGGGTACTGGCCGGCGCTCTCCAGCCGGGCCCGCAGGGCGGCGAGGGTGGCGGGCACCTGGTCCAGGAGCTCGCGCAGTTCGGGGACGGCGGGGAAGCGGCCGTACGCCGCCCGGAAGGGACCGATCAGCTGGGCCAGGGCAGTGGCGGCCCGGCGCACGTCGAGCCCCGCGACGTCCCCGACGAAGGCGTCGGCGAGCAGGGTGGCCGCCTCGTCGGGGTCGGTGGTGCCGCCGTAGAGGTCCAGGTCGTAGGCGGAGCCGGGGTCGCCGATGCGCACGACGACGTCGTAGGCGGCGTCGGGGCCGAGCTGGGCCCCGGCGGCGGCGACCACGATGACGGCGGCCTGCCCGGCCAGGGCCTGGAGGGCGAGGGATTCGACGACGGGCCGCACCAGGCGGCGCGTCTTGCCGGTGCCGGAGGGCCCGACCGCGAGCAGCGAGGTGCCCAGCACGGCGGGGTCCAGGGCCAGGCAGGTGCCGCGCCGGGGGTAGGGGTTGCGGGGGCCGTCCTCGACGGTGCCGAGGAGGACCTGGCGGGCCAGCAGGTCGTGCCGGGCGGCGCGGACGGGCAGGTCGCGGGCGCCGGACGGGTGGACGCAGGCCCCGGCGCCCTTGGTGTGGACCGCCTCGGCGAAAGCCCGCAGCCGGGAGGGGTCGGCCCGCACGGACTCCCAGGCGCGCCGGATCCGGGTGTAGTCGACGTCGTTCATCCGGCCGGCCGCGATGTCGGCGCCGAGCCGCTCGGCGGCCTCCGCGAGACCGGCGGCGCGCAGCTGCTGCCAGCCGACGGGGTCCTCGGCGCTGCCGGGTTCGATGCGGGCGGGGGCACTGGGGTGCGCGGCCCGAGCGGCGGGCCGCAGGAGCCGGCGCAGCAGCTCGGGCCAGCGGCCGAGGCGGCCGAAGCCGATGACGAGGGCCAGCATGACCAGGCCGTACCAGACGTAGGCGGCGGCCACGGAGAAGGAGTCGTGGTTCCAGGCGTCGGGGGTGAAGGCGTAGAGCGGCCAGAGCCAGAAGCCGCCGAGGTAGCCGTTCCACAGCAGGGACCACAGCAGCAGTCCGGCCAGCAGCGAGATCAGGGCGCCGCTGATCAGCTGGCGCAGCGGCGTCAGCTCGGGGGCGACGGCGGCGCGCGGCACGTGGCCGTACGTCCACAGGCCCGGGCCGTCGGCGCGGCGCGGGGTGCGCAGCCAGTCGGCGAGGGTGGGCCCGCCGCCGGGGGCGTGGGCGGGCCGGGGCGGGGACCCGGCGGGCCGCGGGCCGTCCGCTCCGGGCCGTTCCTTGGGCAGCGGAGGCAGCGGGGGCAGCGCGGGCGGCGGCCCCGCGGGCCGGGGCACCTGGCCCGGCCGGAGCGCCTCCCGGGCCGGGCCCGGGCCGGGCGCGCCGGACGCGGGCGCGCCGTACGCACCCGGCGTGCCGTGCGCGGGCGTGCCGTGCGCGGGCGTGCCGTGCCCGCCGGGCGTCTCGTACGCCCCGTGCGCGCCCTGCGCCCCTTCGGCGCCGTGCGTCCCGTCGGTGTCCATGAACCCCAAGCCCCCTGCCCGTTCACCGCGCTGTGCGCGGCGTGCCGCGTGCGTGCCGTGCCGCGCGCTCAATCTAGCCGCCGGGGGCGCTCCGCGGCCCGTACCCCGTCATGATCCACGAGGGGCGCGCCGGATCGCTCCTATGGCCGCCACGGACAAGGACACGCGGACACCACTCCCGATCGGCGCATGCCCTACCCCCTCCACCGGGCCTAGCCTGCGGACAACGACACAAGTGCGTCCGAAACCCCCCAGGAGCCCCCTATGACCGCTGTCCCGCAGGAGCGCCGCATCGTCACCGCGATCCCCGGCCCCAAGTCGCAGGAGCTGCAGGCCCGCCGCCTCCAGACGGTGGCCGGCGGCGTCGGCTCCGTGCTCCCCGTCTTCACGGCCCGCGCGGGCGGCGGCATCATCGAGGACGTCGACGGCAACCGCCTGATCGACTTCGGTTCCGGCATCGCCGTGACCTCGGTCGGCGCCTCCGCCGAGGCCGTCGTGCGCCGCGCCTCCGCGCAGCTCGCCGACTTCACCCACACCTGTTTCATGGTCACGCCGTACGAGGGGTACGTCGAGGTCTGCGAGGCGCTGGCCGAGCTGACCCCGGGCGACCACGCCAAGAAGTCGGCCCTGTTCAACTCGGGCGCCGAGGCCGTCGAGAACGCGGTCAAGATCGCGCGTTCGTACACCAAACACCAGGCCGTCGTCGTCTTCGATCACGGCTACCACGGCCGCACCAACCTGACCATGGGCATGACGGCGAAGAACATGCCGTACAAGCAGGGCTTCGGCCCGTTCGCGCCCGAGGTCTACCGCGTCCCGGTCGCCTACGGCTACCGCTGGCCGACCGGCGCCGAGAACTGCGGCCCCGAGGCCGCCGCGCAGGCGGTCGACCAGATCGTCAAGCAGATCGGCGCCGAGAACGTCGCCGCGATCATCATCGAGCCGGTGCTCGGCGAGGGCGGCTTCATCGAGCCGGCCAAGGGCTTCCTGCCCGCGATCGTGAAGTTCGCCAACGACAACGGCATCGTCTTCGTCGCCGACGAGATCCAGTCCGGCTTCTGCCGCACCGGCCAGTGGTTCGCCTGCGAGGACGAGGGCATCGTCCCCGACCTGATCACCACCGCCAAGGGCATCGCGGGCGGTCTGCCGCTCGCGGCCGTCACCGGCCGCGCCGAGATCATGGACGCCGCGCACGCGGGCGGCCTGGGCGGCACCTACGGCGGCAACCCGGTGGCCTGCGCCGGCGCGCTCGGTTCCATCGAGACGATGAAGGAGCTCGACCTCAACGCCAAGGCGAAGAAGATCGAGTCCCTGATGAAGGCCCGCCTGACCGCGATGGCGGAGAAGTTCGACATCATCGGTGACATCCGCGGCCGCGGCGCGATGATCGCGATCGAGCTGGTCACCGACCGCGCGACCAAGGAGCCGAACCCGGCCGCCACGGCCGCGCTGGCCAAGGCCTGCCACGCCGAGGGCCTGCTGGTCCTCACCTGCGGCACCTACGGCAACGTGTTCCGCTTCCTGCCCCCGATCGTCATCGGCGAGGACCTGCTGAACGAGGGCCTGGACATCATCGAGAGCGCGTTCGCGACCATCTGAGGCGGTCCCTGACGGGACCCGGGGAGGGCGGCGTGCGGGCGCGGGCGAACACCCGAGCACCACGCTCGATCCCCTGCTCGACCGATACCGCCGGTAACGGTCGGGCGCTGTGAAGAAGGTGTGGGGGGCCGATGGCGGGAGCGCGTTCTCGCTGTCGGTCCCCCTTTCGCTGACGTACGGTTTCTGCAGATGAGTGAAACAGCCCGCCCGCGGGATTCCGCGGGCGACCCTGGCAACGGGCTTCCCCAGCGCCGTACCGGGCATGCGTTCGCGCACACTCCTCACCGATCGGACAGCCGTTCACTCCACACCCCCCGGGGTGGGCGGCAACCCGGTCCGGGCGGCCGTCCCGGAACCACCCCCCCTGTTCCGGGACGGCCGGCCTTTCGGTCCCCCCTCCCCCCGCGCTCCCGCTTCCGGCTCCTCGCGCCGGCCGCCGCCGCGTGGGCGGCTTTCGCACTGATCACCTGGCAGGTCCTGGCCGCGGGCCCGTTGCTCGTCCCGGACGAGCGGCTGAGCCGCGCCGTAGTGCGCACCGTGCCCGACGCGGTCACCGAACGCCTCTCCGACCTCGGCAACGTCCAGGTCGCCGTGCCGGTCCTGCTGCTCGCCATGGCGTACGCCGTCCACCGCGCCCGGCGGTGGCGGCCCGCGCTGGCCGCGGCCCTCGCGATGGCCCTGGTGCCCGCGCTGGTCGTGCCGCTCAAGGCCTGGACCGCGCGGCCGGGCCCGCTGGAGCCGTGGGCCTCGGGGTACTTCCCCTCCGGCCACACCGCCACCTCGGCCGTCGCCTACGTGGGCGCCGCCCTGCTCGTGGGCCCGTACGCCCGGCGCCCGTGGCCGATGGCCGCGGCCCTGCTGCTCGCGGGGGCCACGGCCACCGGCCTGGTGCTGCGCGGGTTCCACTGGCCGCTGGACGTGCTGGCCAGCTGGCTGCTGTGCCTGCCGCTGCTCCTCTTCGTGGGCGCCGTCAGCCGAAGTACGCGTGGAAGTTCTTCGAGAACTCCCAGCCGCCGAACCGGTCCCAGTTGACCGACCAGGTCATCAGGCCGCGCAGCGCCGGCCTGCTGCCGTGGGGCTGGTAGCTCCCGCAGTTCGTCTTCTTCGTCAGGCAGTCCAGGGCCTTGTTCACCTCGGCGGGCGCGGTGTGGCCGTTGCCCGCGTTGGTGGTGGCGGGCAGGCCGATGGCCACCTGGTCGGGGCGCAGCGGCGGGAAGACCCGTGCGGCGTCGCCCGCGACGGGGAAGCCGGTGAGCAGCATGTCGGTCATGGCGACGTGGAAGTCCGCGCCGCCCATGGAGTGGTACTGGTTGTCGAGGCCCATGATCGAGCCCGAGTTGTAGTCCTGGACGTGCAGCAGGGTGAGGTCGTCGCGCAGGGCGTGGATGACCGGCAGGTAGGCGCCGGCGCGCGGGTCCTGGCCGCCCCAGGGACCGGAGCCGTAGTACTGGTAGCCGAGCTGGACGAAGAAGGTCTCGGGGGCCATGGTCAGGACGAAGCCGGGGCCGTACTTGGCCTTCAGCGTCTTCACGGCGGAGATCAGGTTGACGATTCCCGGGGTGGTGGGGTTGCGGAAATCGGTGTCCCCCGTCGCCAGGGAGAGCGAGTGGCCCTCGAAGTCGATGTCGAGGCCGTTGAGCCCGTACTCGTCGATGATCTTGCCGACGGAGGAGACGAAGGCGTCCCGCGCGGCCGTGGTGGCCAGCTGGACCTGGCCGTTCTGGCCGCCGATGGAGATCAGCACCTTCTTGCCCGCGGCCTGTTTGGCCTTGATCGCCGCCTTGAACTCGGCGGGGCTCTCCACGCCCGGGCACTCGGTGACGGGGCAGAGCCGGAAGCGGATGTCGCCGGAGGTCACCGAGGTGGGTTCGCCGAAGGCGAGGTCGATGACGTCCCAGGAGGAGGGCACGTCGGCCATCCGCAGGTAGCCCGAGCCGTTGGCGAAGCTCGCGTGCAGGTAGCCGACCAGCGCGTGGGCCGGCAGCCCGGGGGTGCCGGGGTTCCCGGCTCCGGTGGTGCTCGCCGAGAGGACCGGGCCGCGCGGTGACTCGCCCGCGGCGTTGCGCGCGCTGACCTGGAAGGAGTACGCCGTGGACGCGGCCAGGCCGGTGACGGTCACCGAGGTCCCGGTGACCGCGAGCGGCGCCGCGCCGTCCCGGTAGAGGGTGTAGCCGGTGGCGCCGGTGACGGGCGACCAGGACAGGGTCAGCGCGTCGGCGGTGGCTCCGGAGGCGGTCAGGCCGGTGGGGGCGGCCGGGGGCCGGGGCTGGCCGGGGCCGGTCCCGCCGGGGTCGGGGCCGACCAGGGCGATGTCGTCGGTCAGGACCGGGCCCTGGCCGTACCAGCCGTGGGTCCAGACGGTCACGGAGGTGGTGGCGGGGCCGGTGCGGAAGGTGGTGGTGAGCTGCTTCCAGGCGCCCGGGGACTGGGTCCAGGTGGACACGTCGGTGGTGCCGGTGCCGCTCGCGCCGAGGTAGGCGTACCCGCCCTGCACCCACGCGCTGAGCGTGTAGGCGGAGTCCGGCTTGACGGTGACGCTCTGGGCGCACTGGGCGGGGTCCTGGCCCGCCGGGGTGGCCTTGAGGGCGGAACTCCCGCCGTGGACGGGGGTGCTGACGACGGCTCCGCTGCCCGCGGAGCAGGCCCAGCCGTCGAGGCCGGACTCGAAGCCGCCGTTGCGGACGAGGTCGGTGTCGGCCGCCACGGCGGGCGGGCCCGCGGTCAGCAGACCGGCCACCGCCAGGGCGGCGGCCGTAAGTACGGACAGTCTTCTGCGCACAACTGCCTCCGGAGCATGGGGGGATGGAGGGGAGGAGTGGCGCTCAAGATGGTCCAGACCAATGCTCTTGTCAAGGCTTCCGGTCCTCCTTCGCCGCGGCGGAGCCGGCCACCTGGGCCGCCGCCTCGTGCATCGCCAGTTCCAGTACGGCCGGATCCGTGAGCGTGCCGTGCCCGTCCGGCACCACCAGCCAGCGCACCCCGCCGGTGGCGCGGCCCGGGTACGGGACCACGATCCAGGTGCCGCGCCCGGCGCCGCGCACGCCCGTACCGAGCCAGCGCGAGGCGGTGCCCGCGGGAACGAAGAAGCCCAGCCGGGAGTCGCCGAAATCGGCGAGCACCGGGCCGGGCTTCTCGATGAGCAGGGTCAGGACGTCGAGGGTGGCCTGACCCAGCTCCCCCGGCAGGATCAGCACGTCCCAGCGCCGTCCGGCGGGCAGCAGTGCCACCCCGAGGGGGTTGTGCTCCCATTCCCACCGGCAGGCATCGGGGTCGGGCGCCGCCGAAACCAGCCACTCCACTGCCGTCTTGGCCTCCGGGACTGTCATCGCCCGGCCTCCGCTCTCTCTCCGCGTCGAGGAAGGTCCTCACCCGGAGAGAGCGGAGTCGGGGGCGGTCATGACGCGGGTTCCGTCACTCCGTGGTGGTGAAGCGGGTCACACCGCGGTGACGGCCGTGCGCCCTGACGCCCCGGCGCGGGCCGTCAGCTGTCGAAGCCGAGCCCGAAGCGGTCCAGCGTCTTCAGCCAGAGGTTGCGGTGCCCCCCACGGGCGTCGGAGCGCGCCAGCGACCACTTGGTGAGCGCGATCCCGGTCCAGGCGAACGGCTCGGGCGGGAAGGGCAGCGGCTTGCTGCGCACCATCTCCAGCCCCGTGCGCTCCCCGCGCACGCCGTCCAGCAGGTCCAGCATCACGTCCGCGCCGAAGCGGGTGGCGCCCACGCCGAGGCCGGTGAACCCGGCGGCGTAGGCCACCTTGCCCGCGTGCGCGGTGCCGAAGAACGCGGAGAAGCGTGAGCAGGTGTCGATCGCCCCTCCCCACGCGTGGCTGAAGCGCAGGCCCTCCAGCTGCGGGAAGCAGGTGAAGAACTGCTCCGCGAGCTTGAGGTAGGTCTCGGGGCGGTGGTCGCGCTCCGCGTCGAGCCGGCCGCCGTAGGGGTAGATGGCGTCGTAGCCGCCCCACAGGATCCGGTGGTCGGCGGTGATGCGGAAGTAGTGGAACTGATTGGCGCTGTCCCCGAGCCCCTGTCGGTTCTTCCAGCCGATGGCGGCGAGCTGCTCGGCGTTGAGCGGCTCGCTCATCAGCGCGTAGTCGTAGACGGGCACGGTGTACGGGCGGATCCGCTTGACCAGGCTGGGGAAGATGTTGGTGCCGAGCGCGACCCGCCGCGCGAAGATCCGGCCGTAGGGGGTGCGTACGGCCATCCCGGCGCCGGAGGCGGCCAGGTCCAGGCCGCGCGTGTTCTCGTAGATCCGCACGCCGAGGCCGAGGCAGGCGCGCTTGAGGCCCCAGGCGAGCTTGGCCGGGTGCAGCATGGCCACGCCCTCGCGGTCCCAGACCCCGCCGAGGAAGGTCGGCGAGTCGACTTCGGCGCGCAGCGCGTCCCGGTCGAGCCACTCGGAGCCCCCCGCGAGGCCGAGGCGCTTCGCCTCCTCGTGGAGTGCACGCAGTTCCTCGACCTGGTGGGGCTCGGTGGCCACGTCGATCTCGCCGGTGCGCTCGAAGTCGCAGTCCAGGGAGTATCGGGCGACGGCGGCCTCGATCTCGTCGAGGTTGCGGGCGCCCAGTTCCTCCAGCTTCGCGAGCTCGCCCGGCCAGCGGGCCAGCCCGTTGGCGAAGCCGTGGGTGAGGGAGGCGGCGCAGAAGCCGCCGTTGCGGCCCGAGGCGGCCCAGCCCGCCTCGTGGCCCTCGATCAGGACGACGTCCCGGCCGGGATCGCGCTCCTTGGCGATGAGCGCGGTCCACAGTCCGCTGTAGCCGCCGCCGATGACGAGCAGGTCGCAGCGCTCGTCGCCGGTCAGGGCGGGCTCGGGGGCGGGCTTGCCGGGGTCGTCCAGCCAGTACGGGACCGGCAGTGCTTCGGAAAGGGATCGTGCAGCGGTGCGCATGGCAACTGGGGCCATGTCTTCCAACTCCCTACGGAATACGGTTACTTGGGTTGAGCCTTTTTGCGGCGGTTGCCGATCGTCATGCCGGCGAGGACCACCAGTACCGCGATGACGAACATCGCCGTACCGATGACGTTGATCTGCACGGGCGTACCGCGCTGGGCCGAACCCCACACGAACATGGGGAAGGTGACGGTGTTGCCCGAGTTGAAGTTGGTGATGATGAAGTCGTCGAAGGAGAGCGCGAAGGAGAGCAGCGCGCCCGCCGCGATGCCGGGTGCGGCGATCGGCAGGGTGACCCGCAGGAAGGTCTGCACGGGTCCCGCGTAGAGGTCGCGGGCAGCCTCCTCCAGCCGCGGGTCCATCGACAGGACGCGGGCCTTGACGGCGGCGACGACGAAGCTGAGGCAGAACATGATGTGGGCGATCAGGATCGTCCAGAAGCCCAGCTGGATGCCCATGTTGAGGAAGAGGGCCAGCAGCGAGGCGGCCATCACGATCTCGGGCATGGCCATCGGCAGGAAGATCAGCGAGTTGACCGCGCCGCGCGCCCGGAAGCGGTAGCGGACCAGCGCGAAGGCGATCGCCGTGCCGAGGACCGTCGCGCCGAGGGTGGCCCACACGGCGATCTGGAGGGAGAGCGAGAGGGAGCCGCACAGGTCGGCGACCCCGCAGGGGTCCTTCCAGGCGTCGAGCGAGAACTCCTGCCAGGCGTAGTTGAACCGCCCGGTGGGGTTGTTGAAGGAGAAGACCGTGACGACGAGGTTCGGCAGGATCATGTAGGCGAGCGTGCCGAGGCCCGCGATGACCACGAGGTCGCGCCGGAGCCGGGTGAGGAGAGTGCGCATCAGACCAGGTCCTCCGTTCCCGCTCGGCGGATGTAGACGGTGACCATCACCAGCACGATGGCCATGAGGATGAAGGAGAGCGCGGCCGCGGTCGGGTAGTCGAGGATCCGCAGGTACTGCGACTGGATGACGTTGCCGATCATGCGGGTGTCGGTGGAACCGAGCAGCTCCGCGTTCACGTAGTCGCCGCTCGCCGGAATGAAGGTGAGCAGGGTCCCGGAGACCACGCCGGGCATCGACAGCGGGAAGGTGACCTTGCGGAAGGTGGTGAAGGGGCGGGCGTACAGGTCCCCGGCCGCCTCGTGCAGGCGGGTGTCGATCCGCTCCAGCGAGGAGTAGAGCGGCAGGATCATGAAGGGGAGGAAGTTGTACGTCAGACCGCAGACCACGGCCAGCGGGGTGGCGAGCACCCGGTCGCCCTCGGTCATCCCGAGCCAGCTGGTGACGTCCAGGAAGCCGACCGCGTTCAGGGCGCCGACCACCGGACCGCCGTCGGCCAGGATCGTCTTCCAGGCCAGGGTGCGGATCAGGAAGCTGGTGAAGAAGGGCGCGATGACCAGGATCAGCAGGAGGTTGCGCCACCGCCCCGCCCGGAAGGCGATCAGGTAGGCCAGCGGGTAGCCGAGCAGCAGGCACAGCGCGGTCGCGGTGCCCGCGTAGACCAGCGAGCGCAGGAACTGCGGGTAGTACTCGGTGAAGGCGTCCCAGTAGGTCTGGAAGTGCCAGGTGACCTTGAAGCCCTCCTCCAGCGAACCGGTCTGCACCGAGGTGGAGGCCTGGTAGACCATCGGCAGGACGAAGAAGACGAGCAGCCACAGGATGCCGGGGAGCAGCAGCCAGTACGGGACGAGCCGCTTGCGCACCGAGGGCTTGTGGACCGGCGGCCCCTCGGCCCGGGGCGGGGCTTCGGTGACGGTCATGCCCCCTCCTCCACCGTCAGCGCGCCCGCGTCGATGTCCTGGTCGGCGTCGAGGCCGAAGGTGTGCGCGGGGTTCCAGTGCAGGATCACCTCGGCGCCCGGGACCAGGCGCGCGTCCCGCTCGATGTTCTGGGCGTAGACCTCCAGCTCCGCGCAGACCGGGCTGTCGACGACGAACTGGGTGGAGACGCCGATGAAGGAGGAGTCGACGATCCGGCCGGGGACCTTGTTGCGGCCGGCCGCGATGGTGTGCTCCTCGTCCGCGTGGGCCAGGGAGATCTTCTCGGGACGCACGCCGACCAGCAGTTTCCCGCCGGCGCGGGGCGTGGTCGAACATCGCGGCGCGGGCAGCCGGAGCTTCGTGCCCGCGGAGCCGACGACGATCTCCTCGGCGCCGGCCTCCAGGACCTCGGCCTCGATGAGGTTGGAGGTGCCGAGGAAGTTGGCGACGAAGGTGGTGCGTGGGTTCTCGTACAGCTCGGCGGGGGCGCCCATCTGCTCGACCCGGCCGCCGTTCATCACGGCGACGGTGTCGGCCATGGTCATGGCCTCCTCCTGGTCGTGCGTGACGTGCACGAAGGTGATGCCGACCTCGGTCTGGATGCGCTTGAGCTCCAGCTGCATCTGGCGGCGCAGCTTGAGGTCGAGGGCGCCGAGGGGCTCGTCGAGGAGCAGCACCTGCGGGTGGTTGATCAGGGCGCGGGCGACGGCGACGCGCTGCTGCTGGCCGCCGGAGAGCTGGTGCGGCTTGCGGCGGGCGAACTGGCCGAGCTGGACCAGCTCCAGCATGTCGTCGACCTGCTTCTGCACGGACTTGACGCCGCGGCGCCGCAGTCCGAAGGCGATGTTCTCGGTGACGTCGAGGTGGGGGAAGAGGGCGTAGCTCTGGAAGACGGTGTTCACCGGGCGCTTGTAGGGCGGCAGGTGCGTGACGTCGCGGTCGCCGAGGTGGACCGTGCCGGTCGAGGGCTCCTCCAGTCCGGCGATCATGCGCAGGGTGGTGGTCTTCCCGCAGCCGGAGGCGCCGAGCAGGGCGAAGAAGGAGCCCTGGGGGATGGTGAGATCGAGCGGGTGCACGGCGGTGAAGGAGCCGTAGTGCTTGCTGATCCCGGTGAGGCGGACGTCGCCGCCCTCGGTCTTGTCAGTCATGGAGGGATCCCGGAGTTGGATGCGGTCAAGGGGGCCGGAACGGGGGCCGACGGGCAGGCCGGGTGGGCCGGCCGGGGTAGCCGGCCTAGGCGCCGATGAGCTTGGTGAACTTCTCCTCGTACGCCGTCTCTTCCTCGCTGCTGAGGGACCGGAAGGCGTGGGACTTGGCGGTCATCGCCTTGTCCGGGACGATCAGGGTGTTGTCCGCGAGGGCGGGATCGATCTTGGCGAGATCGTCCTTGACCCCTTCGACGGGGCAGACGTAACTGATGTACGCGGCCAGCTGGGCGGCGACCGGGAGCTCGTAGTAGTAGTCCATGAGCTTCTCGGCGTTGGCCTTGTGCCGGGCATGGGCCGGGACCAGCATGTTGTCGCTGGAGGTGATGTAACCGGCCGCGGGGATCGCGTACTTGATGTCCGGGTTGCCCGCCTGGAGCTGGATGACGTCGCCCGCCCAGGCGAGGCAGGCGGCGAGGTCGCCCTTGTCGAGGTCGGCGGTGTAGTCGTTGCCGGTGAAGCGGCGGATCTGCTTGCTGTCCACGCCCTTCTGGAGCCGGCCGACGGCGCCGTCGAAGTCCGCGGTGGTGAAGTTCGCCGGGTCCTTGCCCTGGTCGAGGAGGGTCATGCCGACGCTGTCGCGCATCTCGGTGAGGAAGCCGACCCGCCCCTTGAGCGTCGGGTCGTCCAGCAGCTGGGTGACGGAGTCGACCTTCCTGCCGTCGGTCGCCTTGGCGTTGTAGGCGATGACGGTGGAGATGCCGGTCCACGGGTAGCTGTAGGCGCGGCCCGGGTCCCAGTCGGGGCTGCGGAACTGCGGGGACAGGTTGGCGAAGGCGTGCGGCAGCAGCGCGGGGTCGAGCTTCTGCGCCCAGCCGAGCCGGATGATGCGGGCGGCGAGCCAGTCGGTGACGACGATCAGGTCGCGGCCGGTGTCCTGGCCGGCCGCGAGCTGGGGGCGGATCTTGCCGAAGAACTCGACGTTGTCGTTGATGTCCTCGGTGTACTTGACCTTGATGCCGGTGCGCCGGGTGAACGCGTCCAACGTGGGACGGGTCTTCTCGTCGTCGCTGGTGTCCATGTACTCGGTCCAGTTGGAGAAGGTGATCTCCTTCTCCCCGGCCGAGTGGTCGTCCGAGGCGGCCTGGGCGCCCGTACCGGTCCGCTGGGCGGGCGGGATGCCGCAGGCGCTCAGCGCCGACAGGCCGCCGAGGGTGAGCGCTCCGACGCCGGAGGCACGCAGCAGCGAACGGCGGGTCAGGGCGCCGCGCCCGCTGGTGAGACTGCGCCGCATCGCGGCGAGCTGCGCCGCCGAGAGGCGGTCGGGCTCGAACTGCTCCATGAACTGTGCCCTTTCGGGAGGTGTGGGCCGCTGGTCAGGCAGCGTGGGTTATCTGTCCCCGAAGATCGTGCGGTGCCAGTCCTTCTCGGCGACTGCGGTGATGTCGTACATGACGTGCTTGATCTGCGTGTATTCCTCGAAGGAGTAAGCGCTCATGTCCTTGCCGAAACCACTCGCCTTGTAGCCTCCGTGCGGCATCTCGCTGATGATCGGAATGTGGTCGTTGACCCACACGCATCCGGCCTTCAGCTCGCGGGTGGCCCGGCCGGCCCGGTAGACGTCACGGCTCCAGGCGGAGGCCGCGAGGCCGTACGGGGTGTCGTTGGCCAGCGCGATGCCCTCGTCGTCGCCGTCGAAGGGCAGGACGACGAGCACCGGACCGAAGATCTCGCTCTGCACGACCTCGCTGTCCTGCGCGGCCCCGGCGATCAGCGTGGGCCGGTAGTAGGCGCCCTGGGCGAGGTCCCCGCCGGGGATCTCGCCGCCGGTGACGACGGTGGCGTAGCCGCGGGCGCGCTCGACGAAACCGGCGACCCGGTCGCGCTGCGCGTGCGAGACCAGCGGGCCGAGGTCTGTGGAGGGGTCGAAGGGGTCGCCGAGCCGGACGGTCTCCATCAGTTCGGCCACGCGGGCGACGAAGGCGTCGTGCAGCGGGCGCTGGACGTAGGCGCGGGTGGCCGCGGTGCAGTCCTGGCCGCTGTTGATCAGCGAGGCGGCGACCGCGCCGTGGGCGGCGGCTTCCAGGTCGGCGTCGTCGAAGACCAGGAAGGGCGCCTTGCCGCCCAGCTCCAGGTGGAGCCGCTTGACGGTGGCGGTGGCGATCTCGGCCACCCGCTTGCCGACGCCGGTGGAGCCGGTGAAGGAGGTCATCACCACGTCGGGGTGGCCCACGAGGTGCTCCCCCGCGACCCGGCCCGCGCCGGTGACGATGTTGATCACGCCGTCGGGGATCCCGGCCAGCTGGGCCGCCTGGGCGAACATCAGCGAGGTCAGCGGGGTCAGCTCGGCCGGCTTCAGCACGATCGTGTTGCCGGCGGCGATCGCCGGGAGGATCTTCCAGGCAGCCATCTGGAGCGGATAGTTCCAGGGGGCGATGGAGCCGACCACGCCGATCGCCTCGCGGCGCACGGAGGAGGTGTGGTCCCCCGAGTACTCGGCGGCGGCCTGCCCCTGGAGGTGGCGGGCGGCGCCCGCGAAGAAGGCGGTGTTGTCGATGGTCCCCGGTACGTCGAACTCCGTGGACAGCTTGACCGGCTTGCCGCACTGGAGGGACTCGGCGTGGGCGAAGTCGTCGGCCTGCTCGGCCAGTACGGCGGCCAGCCGGTGCAGGGCGTCCGAGCGCTCGCCGGGGGTGGCCCCGGACCAGCCGGGGAACGCCCGCTTGGCGGCGGCCACGGCCTCGTCGACATCGGCCGTGCCCGCCAGCTCGTAGGTGAGGGCCTCGTCTCCGGTGGCCGGGTCGACGACGGTGTGTGACGCGCCCGAGGTACCGGCTCTCAGCCGGCCGTCGATGAATTGCGCGCCGTCTGTGAAGCGGTCTTTGACCTGGAAGCGGTTGCCCATCGCGCTCTCCGTAGCTACAGCTCGAATTGAGTGCCGATCCTGGCAGAGGGGATGCCCTCCGCCAAGTGATTCCGTTGTTGCCTTTTGATTACGCGACGGAATCGGTCGACCAAGTGTCGAGGAGGACCGCAAATCCCGTACGAAGTGTCCGTGGCGGCTGTCAGACTCGCGTGCATGGAGCGGATCGACGCATTGATCGAGCAGGTCAACCGAGGTGAACGAGTCAAGTATCTGCCGTTCTGGGGACACACGCCCCGGCATGACGGGGCCCTCGGACCGAGCTGTCTGAGCCAGTGGTGGCCCGCGCCCTTCACTGTGCGTGAGGTCCGCTACGCGACCGCCGAACACTGGATGATGGCCGAGAAGGCCCGTCTGTTCGGGGACGCGGACGCGGAGCGCGCGGCGCTGGACGCGACGAGCCCCGCCGCGGCGAAGAAGGCCGGGCGGCTGGTGCGCGACTTCGACGCGGCGACGTGGGAACGGGAGCGCTTCGCCACCGTGGTGGCGGGCAGCGTGGCCAAGTTCGCCTCCACGCCGCGGCTGCGCGCCTACCTCCTCGGCACCGGTGACCGGGTGCTCGTGGAGGCCTCACCGCTGGACCGCATCTGGGGCACCGGCCTGGCGGCCGACCACCCGGGCGCCCTGGACCCGACCCGCTGGCGCGGCCTGAACCTCCTGGGCTTCGCCCTGATGGAGGCCCGGCAGCAGCTGTCGGCCGGGGGCTGAGGGGGAGAAAAAGGCGTCGCTGAGCGCGGGGTTCGCCTCCTACAGTGAGCGTGTGCGCACGACGTACGCCGCGGCCCTTCCGGCCTCGGGAGGCGCGCGCGGAGGGTGTCCGGTGCGCAGGCGACGGTTCCTTCCGGATCATCGTGTCGCGGGTTCGACTCCCGCCCGGCTCCGGCCGGTAGCTCAGTCCGGTAGAGCAGGCGACTACACCGTCACCGACCTTGATCTCGGGCATCCCCCTCGCGCGCTTCCCCACTCGTCCGCCCGCCCCCCGACCGCTCGCGCTCCGCGCGAGCGGGCCGCGGGTGCGCCCGTTCCACGCAGTGGGGGGATCCACATGACGCGTTTCGACCCGCCCGCTCCCGCCGCGGCGCCCGCCGCACCGCGCTCACCGGTACGGTCCCTCCCGGGGGCCGCCACGACCGCGCAGGGCGGCCCGGGCCGCTCGCGTGACGCCCGCTCGGAACTCTTCCTGCTCGCCGTCGGGCACTTCGTGACGCAGCGGACCTTCCACGAGGACGCCGTCCGGCGCGACGACCGCTTCACCGCGCTGGTGCGCGAGCTCGCCGTCGAGGACCCGCGCTGGACCGCGGGACTGCTCGGCTGGCTGCGCGGCGAGGGGAACCTGCGCACCGCGGCGCTCGTGGGAGCCGCCGAGTACGTCAGGGCCCGCCTCGACGCCGCGGCCGCGCCGGACGCCGACGCGGACGGGCCCTCGAACCGGCAGGTCGTCGACTCGGTGCTGCAACGGGCCGACGAGCCCGGTGAACTGCTCGCGTACTGGACGGCGGCGCACGGCCGCGCCGTGCCCAAGCCCGTCAAGCGCGGCGTCGCCGACGCCGCGCGCCGCCTCTACTGCGCCCGCTCGCTGCTGAAGTACGACACCTCCGGCGACCGGCGAGCCCACCGCTTCGGCGACGTCCTCAACCTCGTGCACGCCGCACCCGACCCGGCCAAGCCGTGGCAGGGCGAGCTGTTCCGGTACGCCCTCGACCGGCGCCACCACCCGCAGTCCGCGGTCCCGCCCGAGGGCGCCCGTACCCTGACCGCCCACCGGACGCTCATGGCGCTGCCCGTCGGCGAGCGGCGGGCCGTGGTCACCGGGCCCGGCGGCGCGGAGCGGCTCGCGGCGGCCGGGATGACGTGGGAGGCGCTGGCCGGGTGGCTCCAGGGGCCGCTGGACGCGGCCGCCTGGGAAGCCGTCATCCCCTCCATGGGGACGATGGCGCTGCTGCGGAACCTGCGGAACTTCGACCGGGCGGGGATCTCGGACGAGGTGGCGGCGGCGGTCGCGGAGCGGATCAGCGATCCGGAGACGCTCGCCCGGTCCCGGCAGTTCCCCTTCCGCTACCTGGCCGCCCACCGGCACGCCCCCTCCCCGCGCTGGGCCGGGCCGCTGGAGAGGGCGCTCGGGCACTCGCTGGGAGCCGTCCCCGCGCTGCCCGGCCGGACACTGGTCCTGGTCGACCGGTCCTGGTCGATGGATGCGCCGCTGTCCGACCGCTCGCAACTCAGCCGGGCGGACGCTGCGGCGGTCTTCGGATCGGCGCTGGCCCTGCGGGCGGTGGACGCCGACCTCGTCGCCTTCGGCACGGGCAGCGCGCCCGTGCCCTACGCGAAGGACGAGTCGCTGCTGAAGGTGCTGGAACGGTTCGGCCACCTCGGCGGCACCGACACCACGGGGGCGGTGCGCAGGCACTACGCCGGGCACGACCGGGTGCTGATCGTCACCGACGAGCAGGCCTCCTGCCACCGCGCCGGGGACCCGACCGCACAGGTGCCGCCGGAGGTTCCCGTCTACACCTGGAACCTGGCCGGTTACCCGGTGGGCCACGGTCCCTCGGGCGGTGCGAACCGGCACGTCTTCGGGGGGCTCACCGACGCGGCGTTCCGCATGGTGCCCCTGCTGGAGGACGGCCGCGACGCACGGTGGCCCTGGGAGGCGCAGGACGCGCACGGCGGGCGCGGGCCGAGCAGGTGACCTGCCGGGCCCGGCGTCCGCCGCGGGCGTGGGCTCAGGTGCCGAAAGGTGTCTGCGAGACCGAGGCCGGGGAGTCGTAGTCCG
This sequence comes from Streptomyces sp. NPDC006529, assembly GCF_040611795.1. Taxonomy (NCBI): domain Bacteria; kingdom Bacillati; phylum Actinomycetota; class Actinomycetes; order Kitasatosporales; family Streptomycetaceae; genus Streptomyces; species Streptomyces sp. NPDC006529. The sequence goes on from NZ_JBEXPB010000011.1 coordinate 69,537, forward strand.
TGCCGAAACGGTCCTTGCCGTTCTCCCCCATGAAGCCGCCGACCACGATCGCGGCGAGCATGAGGCCGCCGAGTACGACCCCGACGATGCCGAGGATCAGCCCGGCCAGCGCCATCCCCGCGTTGTTGGCCTCGCCGCGCGCGGCCCGCTGACGGCCCAGCACGCCGAAGACCACGGCCAGGATGCCCAGGACGATCGCGAAGACGCTGGTGACGCAGCCGACCACGGCCAGGATGCCGAGGACCAGCGCGGTGATGCCGAAGCCGTTGCGCGGCGCCGCGTAACCGCCCGGGTAGGCGCCCGGATAGCCGCCCTGGCTCGGGTGGCCCGGGTAGCCGGGATAGCCGTAGCCGGCCGGATCCGGCTGGGCCGGATAGCCGTACGCACCGGCGCCGGCTGCGGGCGGGGCCGGCTGCGCCGGGTACCCGTAGGCGGGCGCCGACGGCGCGGCGCCGGGTATCGGGGCGCCCGGCGCCTGCGCGCCCGGTATCGGCGCGAAGCCCTGCGGGGGCGTCGTACCGGAGGAACGGCCCGTGCCCTCACCGCCCGGCATGCCGACGATGGTCGGCTGGTCGTGCACGCCCGAGGCCCCCGGTGTGCCCGGAGCGGCGGCGCCCCCCGGCGCGCCCTGCTGTTTACCCAGGTCCACGGCCGGCCGCTCCGGCGGCGCCCACGGGTCCCTGGGTTCGGGGCTGTGTTCGGTCATGCGGCGCCCCCCTCTCTCGTACAGCCATGCTACGGGCTGCCACCGACAGGCCCCGGGCTGCCTACGATGAACCCCCAGACCTGCCCGCACGCGCGTCCCGACGGAGACTCCCCATGCCCGATCTGCACCCCTTCATCGCAGGGCTGCCCAAAGCCGAACTCCACGTCCACCACGTCGGTTCGGCCTCCCCGCGCATCGTGGCCGACCTGGCCGCCCGGCACCCCGACTCCAAGGTCCCGACCGACCCCGAGGCGCTCGCCGACTACTTCACCTTCACCGACTTCGCGCACTTCATCGAGGTGTACCTGTCCGTCGTCGACCTGATCCGCACCCCGGACGACGTCCGCCACCTGACGTACGAAGTCGCGCGCGACATGGCCCGGCAGAACATCCGCTACGCCGAACTGACCATCACCCCCTACTCCTCCACCCGCCGGGGCATCGAGGAGACGGCCTTCATGGCCGCCATCGAGGACGCCCGCAAGGCCGCCGAGGCCGAACTCGGCGTCATCCTGCGCTGGTGCTTCGACATCCCCGGCGAGGCCGGTCTGGAGGCCGCCGCCGAAACCGCCCGGCTCGCCGTGGACCTGCGCCCGGAGGGCCTGGTCTCCTTCGGCCTCGGTGGCCCCGAAATCGGTGTTCCCCGCCCGCAGTTCAAGCCGTACTTCGACCGCGCCCGGGCGGCCGGCCTGCACAGCGTGCCGCACGCGGGCGAGACCACCGGGCCCGAGACCATCTGGGACGCCCTGCGCGACCTGGGCGCCGAGCGCATCGGGCACGGCACCAGCGCCACGCGCGACCCGGAACTCCTCGCCCACCTCGCCGAGCACCGGATCGCGCTGGAGGTCTGCCCGACCTCCAACATCGCCACGCGCGCGGTGACCGACCTGGACGCGCACCCGGTCAAGGAGATGGTCGCGGCGGGCGTGCTCGTCACCATCAACAGCGACGACCCTCCGATGTTCGGCTCCGACCTCAACAACGAGTACGCGGTCGCCGCGCGCCTGCTGGAGCTGGACGAGCGCGGTCTCGCGCAGCTCGCCAAGAACGCCGTCGAGGCGTCCTTCCTCGACCCGGCGGGCAAGGCGCGGCTGACGGCGGAGATCGACACGTACACCGAGGCGTGGCTCGCTCCCTGACAGGCCGTCGCCCGCCCGCGGAGAATGGGGATCATGCGCACTCTGACTGCCGTCGGCCACCGCGGTGATCCCTACCGCGTCCGCGAGAACACCCTGCCCTCGCTCCGCTCCGCCTTCGCACGCGGAGCGGACGCCGTCGAGATCGACGTCCGCCTGACCCGCGACGGGGTCCCGGTGCTGTTGCACGACGACACCCTCCAGCGGCTGTGGGGCCACGACGTCCGGCTCGACGCCCTGAGCGCCGCGCAGCTGCGGGAACTGACCGGCGCAGGGGTGCCGACCCTGCGGGAGGCGCTGATCGCCACGGGCGCGGGACGCGTGATGATCGACCTGCCGGGCGCGAGCGCGGAGGCGGTGCGGACGGTGGTGGGCCAGGTGCGCGAGTGCGGGGCGCGCGAGCGGGCCTACTACTGCGCGGGCGGGCGCACGATGCTGGCCGTCCGGGCCGCCGATCCGGGTGCGGAGATCGCCCTGACGTGGACCTCGCTGAGCCCGCCGCGCCGGGTGCTGCTGGACGCGGTGGCGCCCGCCTGGCTCAACTACCGCTTCGGGCTGGTGGACCGGCCGCTGGTGGACGCGCTGCACGCGGACGGGCTGCGGGTCTCGGTGTGGACCCCGGACACGAAGCGGTCGATGCGCAGGGTGCTGGCGGCCGGGGTGGACTCGGTCACGACGAACCGGATCGACGCGCTGGCCGCCGTACGGGCCGGCACCGGGCGGTGATACGGGGCCGGGGGGAGCTCGCTCACCGGATCCGAGGGGAGTTCGGGGAGTTCGCCCACCGGATCCGGCGGGCCGATCCGCGCGCGCAGGACTGGGGGCTGACGCTGCTGGTGCAGCTGGCCGTCACGATGCCGTTCGTGGTGCCGCGGTCGGCCGAGCTGCCGCCCGCGGACTGGGCGGCGTACGCGATGACCACGCTCGGCGTGCTGCCGCTGGTCTGGCGGCGGCGGGCCCCGGTGACCGTACTGGTGGCGATCCTGCTGCTCGGCGGGGTGTACAGGCTGGCGCTGGACGGACCGGGGCAGCCGCTTCCGTACGCGGGACTGATCTCCTTCTACACCGTCGCCCTGCTCTGTCCGGCCCGGGTCCGGATGGCGGTGGGCGCGCTCGCGGTCCTCGTGGTCGCCCTGTCCGTGGGCTGGAGCACCGGTACGGCGCGCGAGCTGCTCTTCACCTTCTTCGTCTCGGCCGCGGCGTACGCCCTGGGGCGACTCCAGCACACCCGGCAGGCCTACACGGCCGCGGTGGAGGACCGGGCGGAGCAGCTGGAACGGGCGAACCGGATCGAGGCGGAACAGGCCGCAGCGCGGGAGCGGGCCAGGATCGCCCGGGAGATGCACGACGTCCTCTCGCACGCGGTCAGCATCATGATCGTGCAGGCGGAGGCCGGTCCGGTGGCGGTGCGCCGGGCCCCCGAGCGGGCCGAGGCGGCCTTCGACGCCATCGCGGAGACCGGGCGGGACGCGATGGCCCAGCTGCGGACGATGCTGGGGGTGCTGCGGACCGACGGCGCCTCCCCGCGGCGGCCGCAGCCGGGGATCGAGGAGCTGGCGGAGCTGCTGGACCGGGTCCGGGGCAGCGGGCTGGAGGTGTCGTACGAGCGCACCGGCGCGGTGCGCGCACTGCCCGCGGCGCTGGGGGCGACCGTGCACCGGGTCGTGCAGGAGGCCCTGACGAACGTGGTGAAGCACGCCGGCGCCGAGCGGGTCGCGGTCACCCTGGAGTACGGGGCGGGGACGCTCGCGGTGACGGTGACGGACGACGGGCGGGGGCCGCGCGGGGGCCCGGGAGCGGGGCCGGGCGGGGGCCACGGGCTGATCGGGATACGGGAGCGGGCGGCGGCCCACGGCGGAACGGCGCGGTCCGGTCCGGCGCCGGGCGGACGCGGCTTCGAGCTGCGCGTCAGCCTTGTAACCTCGCGGCAGGGGGTGGGGAATTGACGATCCGTGTGGTGGTCGCGGACGACCAGGAGCTGGTGCGCAGCGGTTTCGCGATGATCCTGGACGCCCAGGAGGACATCGAGGTCGTCGCGGAGGTGGGTGACGGCGCGGCGGCGGTCGCCGCGGTGCGCGGCCTCGCGCCGGACGTGGCGCTGCTGGACATCCGGATGCCGGTCATGGACGGGATCGAGGCGTGCCGGACGATCTCGGCGACGAGCTCCTGCCGGGCGGTGATGCTCACGACCTTCGACGCGGACGAGTACCTGTACGAGGCCCTGCACGCGGGGGCGGCCGGGTTCCTGCTCAAGGACGTGCGGCGGGACGATCTGGTGCACGCGGTGCGGGTGGTGGCGGCGGGCGAGTCGCTGCTGGCGCCTTCGGCGGCCCGGCGGCTGATCGAGGAGTACACCGCCGCGACGGCGGGGGGCCGGCCCGGGTCGGCGGACCCGGCCGCCGAGGCCGCCGCGGCGCGGCGGCTGGCGGGGCTGACGGCCCGGGAGCGGGAGACCCTGCTGCACCTGGGGCGGGGGCTGTCGAACGCGGAGATCGCGGCCGCGCTGGTGGTCAGCGAGCACACGGTCAAGTCGCACGTGGGCAACGTGCTGGCGAAGCTTGGCCTGCGGGACCGGATCCAGGCGGTGATCTGCGCGTACGAGACGGGGCTGATCGCGGCGGGGACGGCGGCCGGAGGTTCTCCCTCCGGAGTGTCTCCCTCTGTGGTATCTCGCTCTGCAGAGTGAGGAGTGGGCGTGTCGGCTCCCCCGCGCCGGTGAGTTGTCATACCGCTGAAGACCCCTCTCAGCGGTGATCCGCAACCACCCCCGCGAGCAGCACCATGGAGTCATCGAGGGCCGGGGCCGCAAAGGGCCCGGAGCCCGCACCGCACTTCACGGGGGAACACCATGAACGTTCGTACGCGCACACTGATCGCCGTCACCGTGGCCCTGGGCATCGCGTCCGGTCCGCTCGTCGCCCAGGCGAGTGCGGCCCCGAGATCCGCCGTGACGTCCGCAGCGCCCGCTGCGCCCGTGGTGGCTTCGACGCCCGACGCGACGGCCCTGGCGGAGGCGATCGCGGGGCTCGGCGCCGGGAACAAGGACGCGACGGCCGCGCTGGTCCGCGTCGGGGGCACCAGCGGCAGCTGGCAGGGCGGTTCGGGCGTCTCGGACGTCCGCACCGGCCACCCGGCCATCACGGAGGCCCGGTTCCGGGTGGGGTCGGTGACCAAGACCTTCACCGCCGCGGTGGTGCTCCAGCTGGTGGCCGAGGGCAGGGTGGGCCTCGACCAGCCCGTTCAGCGCTACCTGCCGGGGCTGCTGCCCGGCACCTTCCGGCCCGTGACGGTGCGCCAGCTGCTCGACTACACGAGCGGCCTCCGGCCGGCCGACGGTCCGGGGGACGCGTTCGCCGATGCCTACGCCCACCGGTTCGACATCGCCGACCCGCACGCCATGATCGCCAACGCGGTGGCGAAGGGGCCGGCCTTCGATCCGGGCACCAAGCAGGAGTACCTCAACATCGGCTACACGGTCCTGGGCGTGCTGATCGAGAAGCTGACGGGGACCCCGTACGCGAAGGCCGTCGAGGCCCGGATCATCAAGCCGCTGGGGCTGCGGGACACCTCCTTCCCGGGGCCCGTGCGGGTCCGCATCCCCGGGCCGCACCACCACGGCTACCAGGCCGTACCCGGGGCCGACGGGAGCACGGAGCTGGTCGATGTGAGCGACTGGAACTCCTCCCGCGAGTTCGCGGCGGGCGACCTCATCTCGACCACGGCGGACCTGGAACGCTTCACGGTGGCCCTCTTCAGCGGACGGATCGTGCCGAAGGCCCAGCTGGAGGAGATGTTCACCGTGCCGGCGGTGAAGGGCGTCGACGGGAAGGACGCGGACATGTCGGCCGGCCTGCGACGGTTCCTGCTGCCGGGCGGCGTGGTCGCCTGGGGCAAGACGGGCGGCCGGTACGGGTACAACACGGCGATCGGCGGCACCCGCGACCTGTCCCGCACCCTGGTCTACTCGGTCAACTCCACGGACGCCAAGGGCCTGGAGGCCAACCCCATAACCCAGAAGCTGGTGCTGGCCGCCTTCAAGAAGTGAGGGCCGCCGCCCCCGCCGGTACGTCGGCCATCGCCTCCAGCCGCTTGATCATGCGGCGCAGCATCAGGAGCGGGATGACGCCGAACACCCCGAAGGCCATGTCGATGACGCTCCAGCCGAACGGGATGCCGCGGATCGGCCCGCAGATCAGGGCCAGCGGGATGATGCCGGCACAGGCGATCATGCCCGCCTCGACGATCCAGATGTTGCGGACCGGATCGCGGTGGACCCCGTAGAAGAACACCGCGATCACGAGGTGGGCGAAGGCGAGCCAGTCGGTTCCGTAGAGGAGGAAGGGGTAGTCCGCGTCGGCGCGGTCCAGCCCCTCACCGACCCGGCGCAGCCACTCGTGGGAGACCAGGGAGTTGGCCCACCGGAGCTCGCTGACGAGGGGAAAGGCCGTGAGACCGCTGAGGACGAGGCAGACGAGGAACACGGCCAGCCAGGCACGGATGCGGCGCAGGAGCACGCTTCTTTCGCTCATGATCGAAGGGTACGCCGATTTCTGAACACGTTCAGCAAAAATCCTGAACGCGTTCAGTTCCGTGGCCCGACCGTGACGGACCGCCCCGCGGCTCAGAGGCCGACGATGGCGTTCCAGCGCTTCGCGAAGGGCTGCCGCTGCGCGGCCGGGATGTCCCGGGCCACGGCCAGCCGCTTGCGCATGTCGCCGTCGGGGAAGATCAGCGGGTTCGCGGCCAGTTCGGCGGTCTCCTTGTCGTCGGAGCCGGCCAGCACCTCACGGGCGGCGGGCACCGGGCAGACGTAATTGACGGCGGCGGCCAGTTCCGCGGCGACCTCCGGCTGGTAGTAGTGGTCGACGAGGGCTTCGGCGGCGGCCTTGTGGCGGGCGAGGTTGGGGATCAGCAGGCTCTCCGCCCAGAGTTCGGCGCCCTCCTCCGGCACCACGAACTCGATGTCGGGGTTGTCGGCCTGGAGCTGGATGGCGTCGCCGGAGTAGGCCTGGCAGGCGAGCACATCGCCCTTGCTGAGGTCGGAGGTGTAGTCGTTGCCGGTGAAGCGGCGGATGTGCTTCTTGCGGACCAGTTCCTCCACCTGGTCGCACACCCGGTGGAAGTCGGTCTCGGTCCACCGCGTGACGTCCACGCCGTTGCCCTGCATGAGCAGGGAGAAGGACTCGTCGAGCCCGGAGAAGAGCGTCACCTTGCCCGCCAGGTCCGGGTGCCACAGGTCCTTGACGGACTTGATCTCCCGCCCCAGCGCCTTGCGGTTGTAGGCGATGCCGGTGATCCCGGACTGCCAGGGGACGGTGTGCAGGCGGCCCTGGTCGAAGGCCGGGGAGCGCAGCTGCGGGTCGAGGTGCGCGGTGACGTTCGGCTGCGCCGCCCGGTTCATCGTCTGGGCCCAGCCCAGCCGGACGAAGCGGGCCGCCATCCAGTCGCTGACCACGATCAGGTCGCGGCCGGTCTCCTGGTGGTTCATCAGGGCCGGGCTGACCTTGCCGAAGAACTCGTCGTTGTCGTTGATCTCCTCGGTGTACTTCACCGCGGTCCCGGTGCGCTCCGAGAAGGCGTCCAGCGTCGGGCGCCGGGTTTCGTCCGCCTCGTCGGTGTCGATGTAGAGCGGCCAGTTCGCGAAGGCCAGGCTCCGGTCGTCGGCCGACCGGTCCGCCCCCTCCCGCCGGTCTTCCGGGACGTACGCGGCGGGCACACCACAGCCGACGAGGCCGGCCAGCAGGCCCGCGGCGCCGAGGCCGCGCAGTGCCGCGCGGCGGGAGAGAGCGAGTTCAGGCATGCGCCCAGACTGGGCGAATGCCGAAGGGGCGGGCAATAGACATGTTGTCTACCGCCCGCCCCTTCCGCGAACGCGGGTGGACGATGCGCCGGCGGGCCGGCGACCGGTCAGCCGTCGAGCGAGGTCATCACGTGCTTGATCCGGGTGTAGTCCTCGAAGCCGTAGGCCGAGAGGTCCTTGCCGTAGCCGGACTTCTTGAAGCCGCCGTGGGGCATCTCGGCGACCAGCGGGATGTGGGTGTTGATCCACACGCAGCCGAAGTCCAGGTTCTTGGACATGCGCATCGCGCGGCCGTGGTTCTTGGTCCACACCGAGGAGGCGAGGGCGAACTCGACGCCGTTCGCGTACTCCAGGGCCTGCGCCTCGTCCGTGAAGGACTGGACGGTGATGACCGGTCCGAAGACCTCGTTCTGGATGATCTCGTCATCCTGGCGGAGCCCGGAGACCACGGTCGGGGCGTAGAAGTAGCCCTTCTCGCCGACCTGGTGGCCGCCCGCCTCGACCTTGGCGTGCGCGGGGAGGCGCTCGATGAAACCGGAGACCTGCTTGAGCTGGTTCGGGTTGTTCAGCGGGCCGTAGAGCACGTCCTCGTCGTCCGGCTGACCCGTCTTGGTGTCCGCCGCGTTCTTGGCGAGCGCCGCGACGAACTCGTCGTGGACCGACTCGTGGACGATGACGCGGGTGGCCGCGGTGCAGTCCTGGCCGGCGTTGAAGAAGCCGGCGACCGCGATGTCCTCGGCGGCCTTGGCGATGTCGGCGTCCTCGAAGACGACGACCGGGGCCTTGCCGCCCAGCTCCAGGTGGACGCGCTTGACGTCCTTCGCGGCGCTCTCGGCGACCTGCATGCCCGCGCGCACGGAACCGGTGATGGAGGCCATCGCCGGGGTGGCGTGCTCGACCATCGCCTTGCCGGTCTCCCGGTCGCCGCACACGACGTTGAAGACGCCCTTGGGCAGGATCGCGTCCATGATCTCGGCCATCAGGACCGTCGAGGCCGGGGTGGTGTCCGAGGGCTTGAGGACCACGGTGTTGCCCGCCGCGATGGCCGGGGCGAACTTCCACACGGCCATCATCATCGGGTAGTTCCACGGGGCGACCTGGGCGCAGACGCCGACCGGCTCGCGGCGCACGATGGAGGTCATGCCCTCCATGTACTCACCGGCCGAGCGGCCCTCCAGCAGGCGCGCGGCGCCCGCGAAGAAGCGGATCTGGTCCACCATCGGCGGCAGTTCCTCGCTCGCGGTCAGGGCGAGGGGCTTGCCGGTGTTCTCGGACTCGGCGGCCACCAGCTCCTCGGCGCGCGCCTCGAAGGCGTCCGCGATCTTGAGGAGGGCCTTCTGCCGCTCGGCGGGGGTGGTGTCGCGCCAGCCCGGGAAGGCGGCCGCGGCGGCGGCCATGGCGGCGTCGACGTCGTCCTGCCCGGACAGCGGGGCGGTCGCGTACACCTCGCCGGTGGCGGGGTTGACCACCTCGGTGACCCGCCCGTCGGCGGCGTCCTTGAACTCCCCGCCGATGTAGTTGCGCAGACGACGCAGTTCGCTGGTCACTACAGCCACTCTCCTGATCACATGTCCAACGGTTGAGACAAAACCCCAGCCTAGCCGCTGGGGAGACGCTTTCGACAGAGCCGGACGCCACGAACTGCGAAATCCGCGCTATCCGAGCCCTCGAACAACGAAATACATCGGTCATGGCTTGCGGAACAGACGACTCCTCGTGCACAGTGAGGGTGTGGTCAGTCGAAGCGCAGATTCCAGGAACAGACAACCGTCCCCTTCGGTCGATGCTGTGTCCCTGGCGATCATCGAGCAACTGCAGGAGGACGGTCGCCGTCCCTACGCAGCGATCGGCAAGGCCGTCGGCCTGTCCGAAGCCGCCGTGCGCCAGCGCGTGCAGAAGCTGCTCGACCAGGGCGTCATGCAGATCGTGGCCGTCACCGACCCCCTCACCGTGGGGCTGCGGCGTCAGGCGATGGTCGGCATCAATGTCGAGGGGGACCTCGATCCGGTGGCCGACGCGCTGACGGCGATGGCCGAGTGCGAGTACGTGGTGATGACCGCGGGCTCCTTCGATCTGATGGTGGAGATCGTCTGCGAGGACGACGACCACCTGCTCGACACGATCAACAAGAAGATCCGCGCGCTCCCCGGCGTGCGATCCACCGAAAGCTTCGTCTACCTGAAGCTGAAGAAGCAGACCTACATGTGGGGAACCCGATAACCGTGAGCCAGGACCTCTCCAAGACCGCGTACGACCACCTGTGGATGCACTTCACCCGCATGTCGTCCTACGAGAACGCGCCCGTCCCCACCATCGTCCGGGGCGAGGGCACCTACATCTGGGACGACAAGGGCAAGCGCTACCTGGACGGTCTGGCCGGACTGTTCGTGGTCAACGCCGGTCACGGCCGCAAGGAACTGGCCGAGGTCGCCTACAAGCAGGCGCAGGAACTCGCGTTCTTCCCCATCTGGTCGTACGCGCACCCCAAGGCCGTCGAGCTGGCCGAGCGCCTCGCCCACTACGCCCCCGGCGACCTGAACAAGGTCTTCTTCACCACCGGTGGCGGCGAGGCCGTCGAGACCGCCTGGAAGCTGGCCAAGCAGTACTTCAAGCTCCAGGGCAAGCACACCAAGTACAAGGTCATCTCCCGCGCGGTCGCCTACCACGGCACCCCGCAGGGCGCCCTGTCCATCACCGGCCTGCCGGCCCTCAAGGCCCCCTTCGAGCCGCTGGTCCCCGGCGCGCACAAGGTGGTCAACACCAACATCTACCGCGCCCCGATCCACGGCGACGACCCGGTGGCCTACGGCCGCTGGTGCGCCGACCAGATCGAGCAGGAGATCCTGTTCGAGGGCGCGGACACCGTCGCCGCCGTCTTCCTGGAGCCGGTGCAGAACGCCGGTGGCTGCTTCCCGCCGCCGCCCGGCTACTTCCAGCGCGTCCGCGAGATCTGCGACCAGTACGACGTGCTGCTCGTCTCCGACGAGACGATCTGCGCCTTCGGCCGCCTCGGCACGATGTTCGCCTGTGACAAGTTCGACTACGTCCCGGACATGATCACCTGCGCCAAGGGCATGACCTCGGGCTACTCCCCGATCGGTGCCTGCATCATCTCGGACAAGCTCGCCGAGCCGTTCTACAAGGGTGACAACACCTTCCTGCACGGCTACACCTTCGGTGGCCACCCGGTCTCCTCGGCCGTGGCCCTCGCCAACCTCGACATCTTCGACAAGGAAGGCCTCAACCAGCACGTGCTGGACCACGAGGACGCCTTCTTCTCGACGCTGAAGAAGCTGCACGACCTGCCGATCGTCGGTGACGTCCGCGGCAACGGCTTCTTCTACGGCATCGAGCTCGTCAAGGACAAGAACACCAAGGAGTCCTTCACGGACGAGGAGACGGAGCGCGTGCTCTACGGCTTCCTCTCCAAGGCGCTCTTCGAGAACGGCCTGTACTGCCGCGCCGACGACCGCGGCGACCCGGTCATCCAGCTGGCCCCGCCGCTGATCGCCGATCAGGGCACCTTCGACGAGATCGAGGGCATCCTGCGCTCGGTGCTCACCGAGGCGTGGACCAAGCTCTAGAGCGGCCCCGGCTCCGCCGGTCCCCACGGCCCGGATCCTCCGTTCGAGTGAGAACGAGGGGGTCCGGGCCGTGTGCTGTAGCCGACCGGGACGTTCATCTCCTTACATCTCATTGCGGCGCCAGTGACCAAGCAGGCTCCGCTTCGTTCCCCCGGACGGAGGTGTACGCCATGGTTGCTCCACCGGACAACGACGTGCTCTGGGCACGCTCCCTGCACTACTCCCACAGCGGTTCGCCCGGCCTCATCGGTGTCTCGGTCGGCGTCCGCCACGGTGAGGTCCTCGCCGTCACGGGCCCCCGCGGCAGCGGCAAGACCACGCTGCTGCGCTGCCTGTCCGGGCAGCTCGTGCCCGAACAGGGCGAGGTGTGGTTCAACAGCGTCCCCGTGCACACCATGGGCGCGGTGGCCCGGGAGCGGCTGCGCCGCGACCGGTTCGGCTGGATCGGCCCCGAGCCCGGACTGCTGCCCGAACTGAAGGTGTGGGAGAACGCGGCGCTGCCGCTGCTCCTCTCCGGCGCCTCGCACCGCGCCGCCAAGCGCGCCGCCTGCGAATGGCTGGACCGGCTCGACATCGGCGGCTTCGCCCGCAAGCGGCCCGGCGCCCTGACCCGCGCCGAGGCGCAGCGGGTCGCGCTGGCCCGGGCCCTGGTCGGCGAGCCCTCCGTGATCTTTGCGGACGAGCCGACGGCCCCCCTGCACCGCGCCGAGCAGGCCACGCTGCTGCGCACCCTCACCACCGCCGCCCGGTCGCACGAGATCACCGTGTTGCTGGCCACCCACGACGAGCGCACCGCGGAGGTCGCCGACCGCCGCGTGGCCCTCCTGGACGGCCGCCCGGCCACCTCGGCGGGCCGCGCCGCGGACTCCGCCCCGCCCAAGGGCGCAGGCGCGGACACCGACGCCGACGCCCAGCCCGGTACCGATACCGATACCGATGCCGGCACCGCGGCCCTCGGGCTGCCGGACGAAGCGGAGGGCCAGGGCGCGTGCTCGCTCTCCGCCTGACCCGGGGCTCCCGGCCGCTCGTCCAGTTCCGCCGCCTCCTGGTCGCGGCCGCGTCGGCCGGGACCGGCTTCCTGCTGCTCTACGTGCTGGCCGGCGCGCTCGCCGGGCCCGCCGGATCGTTCCCCCGGCTGCTGTGGACCCTCGTGCCGCTCGCCGCGACCGTGCACTTCGCCGTCGCGGTGGCCCGTACCGATCCGGCCACCCGGCCCCCCGAGGGCATGGACGCGGCCGGGCTGGGGCCCGTACGCCTCGGTCTCGTCGCGGCGATCTCCACCGCCATCGCCTGCGCCCTGGGCAGCGCGCTCGCCCTGGCCGCCTTCCTGCACCTGCGCGGGGAGGTCTCCGGACTGCCCTTCGACGGGGCCGGGGCGAAGCTGCTGCACGCCGACCAGCCGCTGCCGCTCGCCGCCGCCCTCACCCTGCTCGCGCTCGTACCGCTCATCGCCTCGGTGACCGCCGCGCTCGCCCTGCGGCCGCGGTCCCGGGCGCGGCGCGCCCCGCAGGCCGAGCTGCCGTGGGGCATCTCACTCACCGCCTGCGGGCTCGCCGTCGAGGCGTACACGGGCCGGGGCGGACCCGGGATGCTCGCGGGCTGGACGCTGATTGCCGTCGGGCTGTCCCTGGCGGGGCCGGGCCTGGCCTACGCCTGCGGGACGCTGGTCCAGGCGGTGCGTCCGGGCGCGCTGCGGCTGCTCGCCGGGCGGACCCTCCAGGAGGAGGCGCCCCGGGTCGGGCGCCCCCTCGGCGTCCTGTGCGCGGTGGCCGCGGGGGCGCTGACCGCCCTGGCGCTGCGCGAGCGCGGGGGGCTGGAGGTGCCGCTGGGCCCGCTGACCGGGCCCGCGGCCGCGCTCGTCGGCCTCTGCGCGGCCGCGACCCTGCTGATCACCGCCGTCGAGATCCGCCAGGTGCGCACCCCCGCCCGCGAGACCCTGCGGGGCCTCGGCGGCGCGGGCGGCGTCCTGCGCGGCGCGGTGCTCCTGCGGGCGGGCGCGCTGCTCGTCCTGTGCGCGCCGCTCAGCTGGGGTGTGGCGCAGCTGACGGTGCTGGCCCTGACCCGCTGACGCGTTCAGCCCCTAGTGTGGGCGGAATGGCTTACCCGGACATCGAGATCGAGACACTCGCCGAATTCGACCAGGTCGTCGCCCGCGGGGACCTGAGCGGCTACCGCATCCAGTCGGTCAACCTGCTGGAGCGGACCCTGCCCCTGCTGTCGTGCGACACCTCCGCCGCCGTCTTCCTGGGCTGCCCCATGGAGCCGGACGCCGCCGCGAAGGTGCGCGCGGACGGGGCCCTGGTCTTCCCTCCGGTGCCGGACCTTCCGTTCAACCCCTACCGGGGGCTGCTCTACACCCCCGAAGAGCTGTTCGCCTCGCTCCCCGCCGGCTACGAGGCGACCCCGGACGCCGAGGCGTACGCCTGGTTGCAGGAGACGAAGGCCGATGGCGACGTCTTCTCCTCCATGCTGCGCTCGCTGCACGACGACGCCATCTCGGACGCGCTCGACGAGCACCTCGGGGACGCGCCGGTGGTGGGCGTCATGGGCGGCCACGCCCTGGTCCGCGGCGGCGCGGCCTACGCGGGCGCGGCCCGGCTGGGCCGGAGCCTGGCCCGGGCCGGTCTGACCGTCGCCACCGGTGGCGGCCCCGGTGCGATGGAGGCGGCCAACCTCGGCGCGTACCTCGCCCCGGCGCCGGACGAGGCGCTGCCGGAAGCGCTGGAGATGCTGGCCAAGGCGCCGTCGTTCGCCCCGTCGGTCTCCGACTGGGCGCGGGCGGCCTTCGCCGTCCGGGAACGCTGGCCCGGAGGAGGCGACTCGGTGGGCATCCCCACCTGGTTCTACGGTCACGAGCCGCCGAACGCCTTCGCGGGCCACATCGCGAAGTACTTCGCGAACGCCGTCCGCGAGGACGGGCTCCTCGCCCGGTCCACCGCCGGCGTGGTGTTCCTGCCGGGCGCGGCCGGGACGGTCCAGGAGGTCTTCGACAACGCCACCCCGAACTACTACGGCTCCCGGGGCGAGCCCGCCCCGATGATTTTGGTCGACCGCGAGCACTGGACCGAGCGGCTGCCGGTGTGGCCGCTGCTCCGCTCCCTCGCGGCGGGCCGGCCGATGGAGTCCCGGATCGCCCTGGTCGACTCCGTCGAGGAGGTTCCGGCGGTGCTCGCGTCATTCGTTCAGGGGACGAGGCAACTCGGCGGGCCTCTGCGCCGTCTGGCATGAGTAAGAGTAATAGGAACGCAAAATCTGCCAGACGTGAACGGAGCCTTCTGTGCTCATAGGCCTGCTGACCGCTGTCGCGGCGTCCATCTGCTACGGCACGGGATCCGTCCTGCAAGCCGTCGGCTCCCGCAAGGCGGCCCGGAGCTCCGATGCCGGCGCGGGGGTCACCCAACACGGCGGCCCGAACCTCGCCTCCACCGCCAAGGCCGCGATGACCTGGGAGTTCATCGTCGGCACGATCCTGGATTTCGTGGGGTTCGGGCTCGGCGCGCTGGCCGCGCGGCTGCTGCCGCTCTTCCTGTCCCAGACCGTGATCAGCGCCAACCTGGTGATCACCGCGGTGCTGAGCGTGAAGCTGCTCGGCATCCGGCTGACCCGCAAGGAGTGGACCTCCATCGGCGTCGTCTGCGGGGCGCTGGTGCTGCTGGCGACCGCCGCGGGCCACGAGGGCGGGCACCACGCCGCGGCCGCCACGCACTGGTGGCTGCTGGCGGTGACTGTGTTGATCATCGTCGGCGGGACGGTGGCCGTACGGTTCCTCGGCGGGCGGGCCGCGATCCTCGCGGGTCTGCTGTCGGGCCTGGCGTTCGGCGCGCTCGGGGTCGGCGTACGGATCCTCGACGGCGTCGAGCCCTTCGCTCTGGGGTCGCTGCTGGCCGACCCGGCCCTGTACGCGATCCTCATCGCCGGGACCGGCGGCATGTACCTGCACACCGTGGCCCTGCAGATCGGCTCGGTGAACGGCGCGACGGCGGCGCTGGTCGTCGGCGAGACGGTGCTGCCGGGGGCGATCGGTGTGCTGTGGCTCGGTGACGCGTCGCGTCCCGGGCTGGCGTGGCTGGCCGTACTCGGCTTCGTCCTGGCGGTGGCGGGTGCGGTGGCGGTGGCCTGGTTCGGCAACCACGAAGCCGCCGAGTCCCCCGCCCCGACCCCATCCCCCCTCCCGGTCCCCTGACCCCTGCCTCCCCCGGTCCCCCCGGGGCACGGCAGCCTCCGCCGAGGTGCCCTCAAACGCCGGGCGGGCTGACTTTTCCCGGGCATCCCAGCCCGGGTCGCCCCTGTGTGGCCTCCGGCGGGCCCTCAAACGCCGGGCAGGCTGAAAATGCCCTCCGGGCGTCCCGAGTCGCCCGGAGGCCTGAGCCTCACGGCTACGCGCACGCAAGCCCAGTCCCCGGCGGGCTCGCCAACGGCTCAGCGCACGCAACCCCAGCCCCGCCGGCGTTTGAGGCGCCTCCGGAGGACGGGTCGGGCAGCCTTCCGGTGGGATCCGGGCGAAGGCCCGCGGGTCGGCATCACCCCAGCACCGCACCCATGGGTGGGGCGGGCTGCGCACGCGTACGGCCGGGGCCGTTACCGGGGCGGGAGGACGACCACCTCGGACGGGGTGAAGCGGACCGCCACGCGGTCCCCCGGCTCCGGCGCCCCGGCCAGATCACACTCGGCCTCCAGCACCGGCCCCGCCCCCGCCCTCAGCAGCAGCGCCACGTGCGACCCCCGGAAGGTCCGCGCCTCCACCACGCACGGCAGGCCGCCGAGTCCCCCCGGCACCACCCCCGCGGGCCGGACCAGCACCCGGCAGGGTCCTTCCGGGGATCCCGCCGGGACCGGGATCCGGCCCCACACCGTGTCGGCGACACCCCCCGACACCGTCGCCGTCACCACGTTCTCGAAGCCCAAGAACCGCGCCACGAACTCGGACGCCGGCCGCTGCCAGACCTCCAACGGGGTCCCGGCCTGCGCGATCCGCCCGTCCCGCATGACCACCACCCGGTCGGCCAGCGCGAAGGCCTCGCCCTGGTCGTGCGTCACGGCCAGGACGGTCGTGCCCAGCCGGGAGAAAAGTCCCCGCAGCTCGACCACCAGCCGCTCCCGCAGCCCCCGGTCCAGCTGCCCCAGCGGTTCGTCGAGCATCAGCAGCCGCGGCGAGGGAGCCAGCGCGCGGGCCAGCGCCACCCGCTGCTGCTCGCCCCCGGACAGGGAGGCCACGGCCCGGCGCTGCGCGCCCGGGAGCCCGACCATCTCCAGCAGTTCGGCCACCCGGGCCTCGTACGACGGCCGCGCCGCCCCCCGCATCCGCAGCCCGAAGGCCACGTTCCCGCCGACGTCCCGGTGCGGGAAGAGCTGGTGGTCCTGGAACATCAGGCCCACCCCGCGCCGGTGCACCGGCACTCCCCGCTGGTCGGCGCCCCCGAGCAGCACCCGCCCGGCGGCGGTCGCCTGGAGCCCGGCGACGACCCGCAGCAGCGTGGACTTCCCGCTGCCGCTGGGGCCCAGCACGCACACCGTCTCGTGTTCGGCGACCGCGAGGTCCACGGCGTCCACGACCGTGCGCTCGCCGAAGCGCACCGACACTCCGCTCAGTTCCAGCAGGGTCATCAGAACTCTCCGGAGGTCTTGTCGGGTCGCAGTCGCTCCAGCACCAGCAGGGACACCGCGCACACCAGCATCAGGATCGTGCTCAGGGCCATCGCCTGCCCGTAGTTCATCCCACCCGCACGCCCCAGCAGCCGGGCCACGGCCACGGGCAGCGTCGGGTGGTCGGGCCGCGCGATGAAGACGGTCGCGCCGAACTCGCCGAGCGAGACCGCGAAGGCGAACCCGGCCGCGATCAGCAGCGCCCGCCGCACCAGCGGCAGGTCCACCTCCCGCCAGACCCGCAGCGGTGAGGCTCCGAGCACCGCCGCGGCCTCGCGCAGCCGCCCGTCCACCGCGCGCAGGACGGGCAGCATGGTCCGTACGACGAAGGGGACGCCGACCAGCGCCTGGGCCAGCGGCACCAGGATCCACGACGTCCGCAGGTCCAGCGGCGGTTCGTCCAGGGTGATCAGGAAACCGAAGCCGACCGTCACGGCGGACACGCCCAGCGGGAGCATCAGCAGCGCGTCGAAGCCGCGTACGAAACGGCCCCCGCGCCGGGTGAGCGCCGCGGCCGCGAGCCCCCCGACGACCAGCGCGATGCCGGTGGCGGCGAGGGCGTACTGCAGCGAGTTCCAGATCGCCTCCAGCGGCGGCACCAGGAAGGTCCCGCCCCCGGCGCCCTGGTCCGCCAGCGCCCGGTAGTAGGTGAGCCCGTACCCGCCGGGGGCGTCGAAGGAGCGTTCCACCAGCACCCCGAGCGGCAGCACGACCAGCAGGGCCACCGTCGCGAGGACCCCGGCGAGCAGCAGCCACTGCCCGGTTCCGTGCGGCCGCCGCGCGGTCCGCGCCGGATCGACCAGGCGGAGCGCGGTCTCCCGCTTGCGCACGGTCCAGGCGTGGACGCCGAGGATGGCGCCGACGGCCGCGAACTGCACCATCGTCAGGACGGCGGCCGTCGGCAGGTCCAGCAGCTGCGCGGTCTGCCGGTAGACCTCCACCTCCAGGGTGGAGTACGCCGGTCCGCCGAGGATCTGCACGACGCCGAAGGAGGTGAAGGTGAACAGGAACACCATGAGGGCGGCCGCGGCGACGGCGGGGCCGAGCGCGGGCAGGGTCACGCGCCGCCAGGCCGCGAAGCGCCCCGCTCCGAGCACCCGGGCGGCCTCCTCCTGGCGCGGGTCGAGCTGCGCCCACAGGCCGCCGACCGTGCGGATGACGACGGCGTAGTTGAAGAAGACGTGGGCGAGCAGGATCGCCCAGACGGTGGTGTCCAGGCGGACGCCCCACAGCTCGTCGAGCATCCCGCCGCGTCCGACCAGGGCCAGGAAGGCGGTGCCGACCACCACGGTGGGCAGCACGAACGGAACGGTGACCACCGCGCGCAGGAGGCGCTTGCCGGGGAACTCGAAGCGGGCGAAGACGTAGGCACCGGGCAGCGCGATCAGCAGCGTCAGCGCGGTCGAGGCCAGCGCCTGCCAGGTGGTGAACCACAGCACGTCGCCGATGTCGGGCCGGGCGAGCACCTCGCCGATGCGGCCGAAGTGCCACGCTCCGTCGCTCTTCAGCCCGCGGCCGACGATCGCGGCGACCGGGTAGGCGAAGAAGAGGCCGAAGAAGGCGAGGGGCACGGCCATCAGGGCAAGTCGCACCGCGACGGCCCGGCGTCCTTCGGCGCCCGGCTGCGTCCCGGGGCCCGAACCGGAAGGGAGGCCGGGGCCGGGCCCGGGGCCCGTGAGGGGCCCCTCGCCCCGGCCGGCGCCGGAGTCCGGCGCGGCGCCCCCCGGCGCCGCATCGGACTCCTTCGCGGCGTCTACTTCACGACGAGCGAAGACCATGCCTTGACCCACTGCTCGCGGTTCTTCGCGATGGCGTCGGGGGCGACCGTCTGCGGCTTGTCGATCACCACGCCGTGCTTCGTGAAGAGCTCCGGCAGCTTCGCGTCCTTGACCACCGGGTTCACGAACATCTGGAGGGGCATGTCCTCCTGGAACTTCTTGCTCACCAGGAAGTCGACCAGGGCCTTGCCGCCCTCCTCGTTCTTCGCGCCCTTGAGCAGGCCCGCGAACTCGATCTGGCGGAAGCAGGTGCCGGTGGCGACGCCCGTCGGTGCCTCGGCCGGCTGCGGCTCGCCGTACAGGACCTCGACCGGCGGGCTGGAAGCGTAGGAGACGACCAGCGGGCGGTCGCCCTTGGCCTTCTTGCCGCCCGCGGAGCCGGAGAACCGCTCGTTGTAGGCCTGCTCCCAGCCGTCGACGACCTCGACGCCGTTGGCCTTGAGCTTGGTCCAGTAGTCCTTCCAGCCGTCTTCGCCGTGCGCGCCGACGGAGGCGAGGAGGAAGCCGAGGCCGGGCGAGGAGGTCGCCGCGTTCTCGGTGACCAGCAGGTTCTTGTACTCCGGCTTGACCAGGTCGTCCAGCGTCTGCGGCGGGGCGATCTTCTTGTCGGCGAAGTACGCCTTGTCGTAGTTGACGCAGATGTCGCCGGAGTCGACCGGGGTGACCCGGTGCTCCTTGTCGAGCTGGTACTCGGCGCCGACGCCGGCGAGGCCCTTGGCCTCGTACGGGGTGAAGATGCCGTTGTCGAGTGCGCGCGAGAGCAGGGTGTTGTCGACGCCGAAGAAGACGTCGCCGCGCGGCGAGCCCTTGGTCAGGATTTCCTGGTTGAGGGCGGCGCCCGCGTCGCCGCTCTTGAGGACCTTGACGGTGTAACCGCTCTGCTGCTCGAACTCCTTCAGGACGGCCGGGGTCACGTTGAAGGAGTCGTGGCTGACGAGGGTGATCGTCTTGGGCTTGGCCGCGTCGCCCGCGCCCGCCGAGGTGTCCTTGGCGTCGCCGCACGCGGCGAGCGCGGCGATGCCGAGCGCGACGGCGAGCGCGCTGCCCGCGATCTTCTGGGTGGTGCTCATGAAATGCTTCCTCCTGGGATGACCAGGAGAAGACGCGGCCCCGCCCGGCGCCCCGCGCACGTGGACGCGGGAGCGGTCGCCGGGCAGGGCGCAACAGCTTGAGTGGTGACCGAACTTCCTACCCGGAATGACCCGGGCGAGGTTCAGAGGGTCTGCGGTGACGGTTACCGCACTCTCAGCGCTGTGGCGCTCCCCTGTCGGAATATGCAGTTGGTTTCGGCCACAGGGTACCCCGCGGCCGAACCACCGGGTCAGCCCGGCACCGGGCGGCCGACCACTCCGGCCGCTCCGGGCACTCCCGGTGTTCCCCGTGCTCCTAGCGCTCGGACGCGGCGAGCTGACCGCAGGCGCCGTCGATCTCCTGGCCGCGGGTGTCCCGTACGGTCACCGGCACGCCGTGCCGCGCGATCGCCTCGACGAAGGCCTTCTCGTCCTCGGGGCGCGAGGCGGTCCACTTCGAGCCCGGGGTGGGATTCAGCGGGATCAGGTTCACGTGGACGCGCTTGCCCTTGAGCAGCCGCCCGAGACGGTCACCGCGCCAGGCCTGGTCGTTGATGTCGCGGATCAGCGCGTACTCGATGGAGATCCGGCGGCCGGACTTGTCGGCGTACTCCCAGGCCGCGTCCAGCACCTCGCGGACGTTCCAGCGGGTGTTCACCGGCACCAGGGTGTCGCGCAGCTCGTCGTCGGGGGCGTGGAGCGAGACGGCGAGGCGGCACTTGAAGCCCTCGTCGGCGAACCGGAGCATGGCCGGGACCAGGCCGACCGTGGAGACGGTGATGCCGCGCTGCGACAGGCCGAGGCCGTCGGGCTCCGGGTCGGTGAGCCGGCGGATCGCGCCGACCACACGGTTGTAGTTGGCCAGCGGCTCGCCCATGCCCATGAAGACGATGTTCGACAGGCGCGCCGGACCGCCGGGCACCTCGCCGTCGCGCAGGGCGCGCATGCCGTCGACGATCTGGTGCACGATCTCCGCGGTGGAGAGGTTGCGGTCCAGGCCCGCCTGGCCGGTGGCGCAGAACGGGCAGTTCATGCCGCAGCCGGCCTGCGAGGAGATGCACATGGTGACCCGCTCGGGGTAGCGCATCAGCACCGACTCGACGAGCGTGCCGTCGTGCAGCTTCCACAGGGTCTTGCGGGTCGTGTCGTCGTCGCACGAGATGTGGCGGATGACCGACATCAGGTCCGGGAGCAGCGTCTCGCGGAGCTTCTCGCGCGAGGCCGCGGGGATGTCCGTCCACTGCGCCGGGTCGTGGTTGTACCGGGCGAAGTAGTGCTGCGACAGCTGCTTGGCCCGGAAGGGCTTCTCACCGATCGCGGCCACCGCCTCGCGCCGCTCCTCAGGGGTGAGGTCGGCCAGGTGCCGCGGGGGCTTCTTGGCTCCGCGCGGGGCGACGAAAGTGAGCTCTCCCGGAACAGGGCGGGCCATGGCAGGTACTCCTCGGTAAAGACGAAAGGCGCACCGCAAGAAGCAGCGCGCCTTTCAAGGGTAACCGCCCGGGCGGTTCCGCCCCTCTCGGACGGATTCCCCCGGTCTCCCCGAGGGCTCAGCCGGTACCAACGAACGCCGCCAGCAGCAGCCACACCACGGGCGCGGTCGGCAGCAGCGAGTCCAGCCGGTCCATGATCCCGCCGTGCCCCGGCAGCAGCGTGCCCATGTCCTTGATGCCCAGGTCCCGCTTGATCATCGACTCGCCGAGGTCTCCCAGCGTGGCGCTGACCGCGACGGCCAGGCCCAGCAGCAGGCCCTGCCACCAGGCACCGCCGTCGATCAGGAACTCCATGCACAGCGCGCCGGCCGCCATCGCGAAGGCCACCGCACCGAAGAGCCCCTCGCGGGTCTTTCCGGGGCTGATGCGCGGGGCCAGCTTGTGCTTGCCGAAGCGCCAGCCCACCGCGTACGCCCCGGTGTCGCTGACGACCGTCAGGAGCAGGAAGGTGACCACCCGCTGCGGGCCGTCGTCGGCGGTGAGGAGCATCGCGACGAAGGTGGCCAGGAAGGGCACGTAGAACGCGGCGAACACGCCCGCCGTGACGTCCTTGAGGTAGTCCTCCGGCGGTTCGGTCATCCGCCACACGAGCACGGCGAGCGCCGTCAGGGCCATCGCGATCCAGGCGCCCTCGGCACCCCGCACGTACCCGGCGATGACCATGGCCGCGCCGCCGACCGCGAGCGGTACCAGCGGGGCCCGGATGCCCTTCTTCTCCTGGAGGCGGGAGGTCAGCTCCCACAGCCCCACGACGACCGCGACGACGACGACGCCGACGAAGACGGCCTTGACGATGAACAGCGAGGCGAAGATCACCGCGCCGAGGCCGATGCCGACCCCTATGGCGGCACGCAGGTCACGGCCGGCCCGCTTCTTCTGCGGGGGCTGCGAGGCGCCCTGCGGGGCCTGCGAAGGTGGGGTGGACATGGGCTCCTGCGGCGGCGTCTCGGCGCGGAACAGGGGGCCGCCGGCGTCGGCGGCCCCCGGATCGCGTGCTTCCCGGTCGTCGAAGTCACGGCCGGCGGCATCGGGCACGATGGGCATGGGCCGAGTGTGCGGGCCCACCCGCGCATCGTATGCGGGACCCGCCGGAACCGGCTCCGCCCGCCAGGGAGAGTCGTTCATCAGACTTCGAGCAGCTCGGCTTCCTTGTGCTTCAGCAGCTCGTCGACCTGCGTGACGTACTTCGCGGTGGCGTCGTCGAGCTCCTTCTCCGCGCGGCGCACCTCGTCCTCGCCGGCCTCCTTGTCCTTCACCATCTTGTCGAGGGTGTCCTTCGCCTTGCGGCGGATGGAGCGGATGGAGATCTTGGAGTCCTCGGCCTTGGTCTTGGCGACCTTGATGTACTCCTTGCGGCGCTCGCCCGTCAGCTCGGGGAAGGTGACCCGGATGATGCGGCCGTCGTTGCTCGGGTTGACGCCGAGGTCGGAGTCGCGGATGGCCTGCTCGATGTTGCGCAGGGCGGAGGCGTCGAACGGCGTGACGATCGCCATGCGCGGCTCGGGCACCGCGAAGGACGCGAGCTGGTTGATCGGCGTGAGGGCGCCGTAGTAGTCGGCCACGATCTTGTTGAACATCGCCGGGTGCGCGCGGCCGGTGCGGATCGCCGCGAAGTCTTCCTTGGCGACGACGACGGCCTTCTCCATCTTCTCCTCGGCCTCGAGGAGGGTTTCTTCGATCACCACGTGCTCCTGCATGTCTTGAATGGATGGTTCAGGCTGGCGGGGCCGGCCGGCCCCGGGCGCCCGTGTCAGGCCCGGGTGCCCTGGTCGCTGACGAGCGTGCCGATCTTCTCACCCTTGACGGCGCGGGCGATATTGCCCTCGGCGAGCAGTTCGAAGACCAGGATCGGCAGCTTGTTGTCGCGGCACAGCGTGATGGCCGTGGCATCGGCGACCTTGAGGTCGCGGGACAGCACCTCGCTGTACTCCAGCGCGTCGAACTTCACCGCGTCCGGGTTCTTCTTCGGGTCGGAGTCGTAGACCCCGTCCACGCCGTTCTTGCCCATCAGCAGGGCCTCGGCGTCGATCTCCAGGGCGCGCTGGGCGGCGGTGGTGTCGGTGGAGAAGTACGGCATGCCCATGCCCGCGCCGAAGATGACGACGCGCCCCTTCTCCAGGTGGCGCACGGCGCGCAGCGGGATGTACGGCTCCGCGACCTGCCCCATGGTGATGGCGGTCTGGACCCGGGAGTCGATGCCCTCCTTCTCCAGGAAGTCCTGGAGGGCGAGGCAGTTCATCACGGTGCCGAGCATGCCCATGTAGTCGGACCGGGCCCGGTCCATGCCGCGCTGCTGGAGCTCGGCGCCGCGGAAGAAGTTGCCGCCGCCGATCACGATCGCGATCTCGGCGCCGTCGCGGACCACGGCCGCGATCTCACGGGCGATGGCGTGCACGACGTCAGGGTCGACGCCCAGCCCGCCGCCGCCGGAGAAGGCTTCGCCGGACAGCTTGAGCATGAAGCGGCGACCCTTCTTCTCGTGGTCGCTCTTGTCGTCGGAAGCGGTGTGGGGGTCCACGCCCTGATTCATGGAGATCTCCTCGTGCACATACGAAGGAGGCCATTGCCGGTGGGTCCTCGCGGTTCCCTCTACGGCAATGGCCTCCTCGTCAGATCTGCGGTCGACCGGCGCGAACGCGGACGACTGCCTCAGACCCTACCGGGGTCCGGTGTCCGTCGCGTACGGACGGACTCAGATGCCGACCTTGATGCGCGCGAAGCGCACCAGGGTGACACCGGCCTCGTCCAGAACCTTCTGGACGGACTTCTTGGCGTCCAGGGCGTAGGCCTGGCCGAGCAGGGTGTTGTCGCGGACGAAGCCCTTGACGCGACCCTCGACGATCTTCGGCAGGGCAGCCTCGGGCTTGCCCTCGGCGCGGGTGACCTCTTCGGCGACGCGACGCTCGGACTCGAGGATCTCGGCCGGGATCTCGTCCTCGGAGAGCCACTTCGGGGAGAACGCGGCGATGTGCTGCGCGATGCCGCGGGCGACCTCGGCGTTCTCCTTGTCCAGCTCGACCAGGACGCCGATCTGGAACGGCAGGTCGGGCATGGTGCGGTGCATGTACGAGGAGACGTAACCGCCGGTGAACTGCGCGAAGCGGTCCAGGACGATCTTCTCGCCGAGGTTGGCGTTGGCCTCGTCCACGAACGCCTGGACCGTCTTGCCGGGCTCGATCTCGGACGCGAGCAGCGCCTCGAGGTCGGCCGGGTTGGACGCGGCGATGTGGGCGGCCAGCTGGTTGGTGACGGCCTGGAACTTGTCGCCCTTGGCGACGAAGTCCGTCTCGCACTTCAGCTCGACGATGACACCGGAGGTGTGGTCGTCGGAGATGAGGGAGGCGACGGCGCCGTTCTCGGCAGAACGGCCTTCGCGCTTCGCGACGCCCTTCTGGCCCTTGATGCGGAGCGCCTCGATGGCCTTGTCGACGTCGCCGTCGGACTCGACCAGAGCGTTCTTGCAGTCCATCATGCCGACGCCGGTCAGCTCGCGGAGCTTCTTGACGTCAGCGGCGGTGTAGTTCGCCATGAGTCTGTGATTCTCTCTCGAAGTCGTGGATCTACGGGTGAACGGCGGAGGAGACGCGCTCGTGGCGCGGCTCCCCCGCCGTCATCGTCCGTGCCCGGAGTGCCCGGCGGGTGTACGCCGGGCGCTCTCAGTGGGTCAGGCCTGCTCGGCGTCGGCGGCCGGAGCCTCGACGACGGGCTCGGCGGCGACCTCGGCCTCGGCGGCCGGGGCCTCGGCGGCCGGAGCCTCGACAGCGGCGTCGGCCTCGACGGCGGCGGCCTCGGCCGGAGCCTCGGCAGCGTCGTCAGCCTTCTTGTCGCCCTCGAGCAGGTCGCGCTCCCACTCGGCGAGCGGCTCGGCGGCGGCCTTCTCGCCCGGCTTCGAGTCACCGGTGGCGGCACCGGAACGGGCGATGAGGCCCTCGGCGACGGCGTCGGCGATCACGCGGGTGAGCAGGGTGACGGAGCGGATCGCGTCGTCGTTGCCCGGGATCTTGTAGTCGACCTCGTCGGGGTCGCAGTTGGTGTCGAGGATCGCGACGACCGGGATGTGGAGCTTGCGCGCCTCACCGACGGCGATGTGCTCCTTCTTGGTGTCGACGATCCAGACGGCGCTGGGAACCTTCGACATCTCGCGGATACCGCCGAGGGTCTTCTCCAGCTTGGCCTTCTCGCGCGAGAGCACGAGGAGCTCCTTCTTGGTGAGACCCGAGGCCGCGACGTCCTCGAAGTCGATCGCCTCAAGCTCCTTCAGACGCTGGAGGCGCTTGTAGACGGTGGAGAAGTTGGTGAGCATGCCACCGAGCCACCGCTGGTTGACGTACGGCATGCCCACGCGCGTCGCCTGCTCGGCGATGGCTTCCTGGGCCTGCTTCTTGGTACCGACGAACATGATGGAGCCGCCGTGGGCGACGGTCTCCTTGACGAACTCGTAGGCGCGGTCGATGTACGACAGCGACTGGAGCAGGTCGATGATGTAGATGCCGTTGCGCTCCGTGAAGATGAAGCGCTTCATCTTCGGGTTCCAACGACGGGTCTGGTGACCGAAGTGGACGCCGCTTTCCAGCAGCTCCCGCATCGTGACGACGGCCATGGCCATCTCCTTGTTTTCTCGGTTTGGTTCCTGACGCCCCACCGCGCCCTGCCCCCGACCAGGGGACCGAGAGACGCTGCGACGCGGCCTGACGGGCCGCTGCTGGGGCGTGCGAAGTCGACCCGGTGACCCGGATCGCCACAAGAAGTGTACGGGACCCGGCGGTGTGCGGGTGACGCCGATATCCACACGCTGCCCGCTGTCCACAGGCCCCGGCGGGGGCGCTCCGGGGTGCGGGACCGTGGGGCATGAAGACCTTGATCCCGCTGCTGACGACCCTGCTGGCGTCGGTGTCCTTGACGGTGCCGACGCCCTTGCCGGGGCCTTTGCCGGAGCGCGTGTCCGGACCGGTGTCCGCCGCGGGGGGCGGGCGGCCGGTGCCCGCTCCGCTCCGGGTGGCGCGGTGGTGGGAGCCGCCGCCCACCCCGTACGCGGCGGGCCACCGGGGCGTGGACCTGACCGCCGCGGTGGGCACGGAGGTCCGCGCGGTGGGACCGGGCCGGGTGCACTTCGCCGGCCGGGTCGCGGGCCGCGGGGTGCTCTCGCTCACCCTGCCGGGCGGCCTGCGCACGACGTACGAGCCGGTACGGGCGCTGGTCGCCGAAGGGGACGAGGTGAGCGCGGGGCTCCCGGTCGCGGTGCTCGAAGCGGGCGGTCACTGCGCGACCCCGTGCCTGCACTGGGGCCTGCTGGCGGGCGAGAGCTACCTGAACCCCTTGACCCTGCTCCCGCGACCGGCACCCCGGCTGCTGCCGCGGGGTCCCTGACGGCGGGGGTGCGCGGTTCAGGGGTCCGGTCCCGGGATTCCGGGGTTCAGCCGCGGACACCGCGCAGGGCCATGGACACGGCGGTCTCGGTGACCGCGGCCGGGTCCTCGCCGGCGCCCAGCTCGATCCGGCGCACGGCGGCGTCGACGACCCCCTGGAGCAGCATCGCGACCAGCCGCGGGTGCTCGTGGCCCAGGGCGGCCAGCGCCTCGACGATCATCGCGATCAGAGCGCCGTGCGCGGCCCGGATCTTCTCCCGGGCGCCGGCGTCCAGCTCACTGGCGGAGATCGCCACCACGGCCCGGTGCCGCTGGTCGCCCACCAGGCCCAGCTGGCTGCGGACGTACGCCTCGATCTTCGCCTCCGGGGTCGCGGCGCGCTCCATCGCGGCCTCGATCTCGGCGGCCCAGACGGGGAAGTCCACCGCGCACAGCTCTTCGACCACGGCCGCGCGGGAGCGGAAGTACTCGTAGACGGAGGACCGGGCGAGACCGGTCCGCTCGGCGAGGGCGGGGAAGCTCAGCGCTTCCGTCCCGCCTTCGGACAGCAGGGAGCGCGCGGCGTCCAGCAGGGCGCCTCGCTGCATCGTCCGGTGCTCGGCCACGGAGGCCGCTCGAATCCTGGGCACGCGACCACTGTACGGAGGTGGTGCGGGCTCAGCGCCCCACATCCGCGAGCTTGGCCCGCAGCTGGAGGACCGACTTGGTGTGGATCTGGCTGACCCGGCTCTCGGTGACCCCGAGGACGTGGCCGATCTCGGCCAGGGTGAGCCCTTCGTAGTAGTAGAGGGTCACCACCGTCTTCTCCCGGTCCGGGAGCGTGTTGATGGCCCGCGCGAGCAGCCTGCGCAGCTCGCGGTCCTCGGCCACCGCCACGGGGTTGTCGGCGGCGGTGTCCTCCAGCGTGTCCATCAGCGAGAGGCGGTCCCCCTCGCCGCCGACGTGCAGCAGCTCCTCCAGGGCGACCACGTTGGCGAGCGACAACTGGCTGAAGACCGCGTGCAGTTCCTCCAGCGCGACGCCCATCTCGTCGGCGACCTCGATCTCGGTCGGGGTGCGGCGCAGCTGGGCTTCGAGGGTGGCGTACGCCCGCTCGACGGCCCGCGCCTTCTGCCGGACCGAGCGCGGGATCCAGTCCAGGGCCCGCAGTTCGTCGATCATCGCACCCCGGATCCGGGTGATCGCGTAGGTCTCGAACTTGATGGACCGCTCGATGTCGAACTTCTCGATGGCGTCGATCAGTCCGAAGACGCCCGAGGAGACGAAGTCGGCCTGCTCCACGTTGGGCGGCAGCCCCACGCTCACTCGGCCGGCAACGTACTTGACCAGCGGCGAGTAGTGCAGGATCAGCTGTTCCCGCAGACGCTCGTCCCCCGATTCCTTGTACGAGCGCCAGAGCACGTCCAGGGACGAGGGCGCGGTGGTCCGCACGCTGCCACGGGCAGCGGGGGGCACCGCAGCGCGGTCAGACCCTGAGATGTGCTGGGGCATGCTTCGCCTTTGCCGGAGCCGGATTCCTTGGGAGCGTAGCGTGACGAGAGTGTCGCGGTGCGCGAAGAGTACGGGATCGCGCGGGGGCGCCGGGGCCCCCCGCCTCGCACGGGAGGCCCGGGACCGGCGCCGCGCGCACGGTCCCGGCGGCTGCCACCGGGAAGACCGCGTCTCTCATCGGCTTCACTCTTTCACCGGAACGCCCCAGGTCAATGACCGCCTCGCCGAGCGCCACCGGTTCGAGTGGCTCCTCAAAGTGTGTGCCTGATCAACCTCCAATCGTCGCCCTGCCGTTCGACGAACCCCAGAGAGTGAAGTTCGTACAGTCTGCCGATGACTTCATCGGTGCCGGTGCCGGTGGCATGTGCGAGATCGGCCGGCCTGACGGCCCGTCCGGCCGGCAGGGCGTCGAGCACCCGGGCGGTCTCCGGCCGCAGCAGGTCCCGGGCGAGGACCGGTCCGTGCCGCTCGGGGGCCAGTTCCCCCATCCCGCCGACCAGCTCGACCACCTCGTCGGCGTCCGTAACCAGCACCCCTTCACCACGCAGCAGTTCGTGCACCCCGGCCGAGAGCCCGCTGGTGGCCGGCCCGGGGACGCCCATGACGAAACGGCCGAGCGCCCCCGCCCGCCGGGCGGTGACCAGGGATCCGCTGCGGTGGGCTGCTTCGATGACCACGGTCCCTCGGGTCAGGGCCGCGATGACCCGGTTGCGCAGGACGAACCGGCTCGGCGTGGGGTGGCTGCCCGGCGGGAGTTCGCCGATCAGCAGCCCCTGTTCGGCGATCCGGCCGAGCAGTCCGGCGTGTCCGCGCGGGTAGGAGACGTCCACGCCGCAGGCCAGCACCGCCGCCGTCGCCCCGCCCGCGGCGAGCGCCCCGCGGTGGGCCGCGCCGTCGACGCCGTACGCCGCCCCGGACACCACCACCCAGCCCCGCTCGGCGAGCCCGGCGGCCAGGGTCTGCGCCATGTGCGCGCCGTACGGGGTGCAGGCCCGCGCCCCCACCACCGCGACCGAGCGCAGGGCCCAGGTGCGCAGGTCGGGCAGGCCCCGCAGCCACAGGCCGACGGGGCGGGCGTCGCCGAGGTCGTCCAGCTGGGTCGGCCAGTGGGGCGAGCCCGGGCAGACGAAGCGGGCGCCGACCGCCTCCGCGGCGGCCAGGTCCCGGTCGGGATCCGCGGCCGCAGCCCGCCTGCGGTAGCCGTCGAGCGCACGGGGCCCCGGCCCGGCCGGTCCCCGCGATCTGGGGTCGGGCGCCCTCAGGTCCCGTGGTCCGGGGCCGGGCGCCGTCGGGCCTCGCGATCCCGGGTCTCCCGCTCCCGCATCGGGCCCGTCATGGCCCCATGACCCGGGGTCGGGCGCCGTCAGGTCCCGTGGTCCCGGGCTGCCCCCGGCCGGCTCCCGTGGTCCGGGGCCGGGTGCGGTCAGCTCCCGTATCAGCGCGACCGCGCCCCGCTCCCGCAGCAGGCGCCCGGCCCGCTCGTCCCCGGGCTCCAACACCCTGGTCAGCGCGGCGCGGGCCCGCCGCTCCTCCTCCGCCGCTGCCGCCGGGGTCATGACGCGCGTCCCTGCGGGAGGGCGACACCGCGGACGATGCCGGTGCGCAGTTCGAGGGCCACCGCGACGTCCTGTGCGTCGGGGCGGTCCTTGGCGGCCAGGTCGGACACCGTCCAGGCGACGCGCAGCACCCGGTCCAGGCCGCGCGCGGTGAGCAGGCCCCGCTCCAGGTCCCGTTCGGCCTGGGCGAGGGCGCCCGGCGCGGGGAGCCAGCGGGTGCGCAGCTCGTGGCCCGGCACCTCGGCGTTGATCCGCCAGGGGGTCTGCGCGAGCCGCTCCGCCGCCCGGGCCCGGGCACCGGCCACGCGCCGTGCCACCACCTCGCTGGTCTCGCCCCGATCGCCCCCGTCGCCCCGGCCCACGAGGTCGGACCGGCTGACCGGCTCCACCTCGACCCGCAGGTCCACCCGGTCCAGCAGCGGCCCGGAGAGCCTGCCCTGGTAGCGCCGGACCATCGAGGGCGAGCATTCGCAGCCCGCGCCGAGCAGGGTGTGGCGCCCACAGGGGCAGGGGTTGGCGGCGAGCACCATCAGGAACCGGGCCGGCAGCCGCATCACCCCGGCGGCCCGCGCGATCACCACCTGCCCCGATTCCAGCGGCTGCCGCAGCGCGTCCAGTACCCGCCCGCTGAACTCGGGCGCCTCGTCCAGGAACAGGACGCCTCGGTGGGCCAGCGACACGGCGCCGGGCCGCGGCATCCCGTTCCCCCCGCCCACCAGGGACTGCATGGTCGCGGAGTGGTGCGGAGCGCAGTACGGCGCCACGGTGACCAGGGGTTCCCCCGGCGGCAGGATGCCCGCGACCGAGTGGACGGCGGTGACCTCCAGGGAGTCCTGGCGGGTGAGCGGCGGCATGATCCCGGGCAGCCGCTCGGCCAGCATGGTCTTGCCCGCCCCCGGCGGCCCCGTGAGGAACAGGTGGTGCCCGCCCGCGGCGGCCACCTCCAGCGCCCGCCGGGCTCCGCGCTGCCCCGCCACGTCCGCGAGGTCGGGCGGCGCGCCAGCCCCGTACCCCCCGCTCGCCAGCCCCGCGCCCAGGCCGGCCCAGGGAACCACCAGCCCCGCCGTCATCGGATCGGGGCGCCCGAAGGCGTCCGGCGGCCCCTCGTCCGGCACCTCCCCGTCGGTCAGCACCGCGATCAGCTGGCGCAGGCTCCGCACCCCCAGCACCGACACCTCGGGCACCAGCGCCGCCTCCGCCGCGCACTGCTGCGGCACCACCACCTGCCGGTACCCCGCCTCGGCGGCGGCGAGCACGGCGGGCAGGATCCCGCGCACGGGCCGCACCCGCCCGTCGAGCCCGAGTTCGCCGATGAGCAGCAGGTCCGCGATCACCGCCGGGTCCAGGCGCTCCGCCGCGCCCAGGACGGCGGCGGCGACGGCGAGGTCGAACCCGGAGCCGGACTTGGGCACGGAGGCGGGGCTGAGCCCCACCGTGAGCTTCTTCTGGGGCCACTCGGCGCCGGAGTTCACCACGGCGGCCCGCACCCGGTCCCGGCTCTCCACCAGGGTCTTGTCGGGCAGCCCGACCAGGGTGAAGGCGGCCACCCCCGGTTCGAGGTCGGCCTGGACCTCGACCACCACGCCCTCGACGCCCACGAGCGCCACCGAGCAGGTCCGCGCGAAGCCCATCAGGCGGCCCCCCTGACGTGTTCCACCACGGGCGCCCCGCGCCGGGGCAGCACCACCCCGATCAGGTCGATGCGGACCCCGCCCGCGGGCGGTCCGCCGTGATCGGCGAGCCAGCGGCCGGCGAGCACCCGCAGCCGGTCGGTCTTGCCCGGGCGCAGCGCGGCCATGGGGTGCTCGAACATCCGGTGCCCGGAGCGCCCCGCCCGGCGGGTCTTCACCTCGCAGACGACGAGGGCGTCCCCGTCGCGGGCGATGATGTCGATCTCACCGCCCCGGCAGCGCCAGTTCCGGGCGATCACGGTCATCCCGGCGCCGGTCAGCCGCCGGGCGGCCAGTTCCTCGCCGTACCGCCCGAGCGCCTGCCGGGCCGCCGCCGGGCCCGCGGGCACCCGTACCGAAGGTCCCCGCACCGCAGGCGCCCGTACCGCCGGTGTCCCCACCGCGGGCCCCGGCACCCCGGGCACCCGTACCTCCAGCCCCGAGACCCCGGGCTCCCCTACCGCCGGTCCCGGCACCCCGGGCCCCCGTACCGCCGGTGTCGGCCGAGCCGACGCCCCTCGCTGTGCCACGCCCTTCGCGTCCATCCGGCACCACCTCCGGCACCGACGATCCCGCGGTACCGGGCACACTGTGGATCTTGGTGGACAAGCCGGGTGTTGTGGACAACCGACTCACCCTCTCGGGTGAATCGGCTGTCTGCTCACGTCCCGGGCCGGCACCCCGGGAGGCTCCCCCCTCAGCTGCCCGGCAGCTCCAAGTCGCTCTTGTTGAGCTCCTCGATGTTCACGTCCTTGAACGTCAGGACCCTGACCTGCTTGACGAACCGGGCCGGCCGGTACATGTCCCAGACCCAGGCATCCGCCATCGAGACCTCGAAGAAGACCTCGCCCTGGACCGAATGCACCTGCATCTCGTAGTCGTTGGTCAGATAGAAACGACGTTCGGTCTCGATCACGTACTTGAACAGCCCGACGACGTCGCGGTACTCGCGATAGAGCTTCAGCTCCATCTCGGTCTCGTACTTCTCGAGGTCCTCGGCGCTCATGGCATGTTCCCCTTCAGCCGTGCGTCCACCTATTGTGCGCCAGGCCCGCGCGCCCCTAAACGATTTCCGGGGCCAGGATCACCGGCGCACCCGGCGGACCCTCCGCGAGCAGCGTGCGCAGCAGCTCGCCGAGTTTGGTCGGGTACACCGTCTCACGGGCCGCGAGAAGTTCCTCGGAGGTCCACCACCTGGCTCCGGTGACGCTGCGCCGCTCCAGTTCGGTGAACCCGTCCGTGACGACCTCCGTGCGCTGCGTCCGGGCCAGGAAGTACCACTCGTCCTGCTCCCAGCGGCGCCCGTCGAAGGGGAACGCGCAGTGGCGCTGCCAGAGCACCGGCCCCAGCTCCACCTCGGTGATCCCGGTCTCCTCCGCCAGCTCCCGCAGCGCGGCCTGCTCGCGGCTCTCGGCGCCCTCCAGCCCGCCGCCGGGGGTGAACCACCAGCTCTCGGCGGGATCGTCCGGTTCGAACCCGTGCAGCAGCAGGATCCGGTCCGCCGGGTCCAGCAGGATCACCCGGGACACCTGGCGGACCTCACCCCCGGGCACCGGCGCGCTCCCGTCGCCGTCCCGTACGCCCGAGGATCCTCGCCAGCGGCCCGTAGGCGGCCCCGAGGACCACCAGCGCCGCCCCGGCCACCACCGCGGCCAGCTGGAGCCGCAGCGGGCCCGGACGGGAGGTGCCGCCCGGCAGCGCGTCGTACGTCGTCGGCCGCGCCAGCATCGAGGGGTCCGGCCAGGCCCGCGCGTCCACCCGGGCGCTCACCGAGGTGAGCGGGACCATGCCCTGCCCGGCTTCCTGGAGGTGGGCCCGTGAGTCGAGGGAGATCGCGCGCCGGTCGCCCAGCAGGAAGAGCTTGCCCTGCGGCACGGTGACCTCGAAGGTGACGTCCGACGCCTTGCCCGAACCGGTGGCGAGCCCCGTGGACGCCGGGTCTGCGATGTAGGGCTCGATCAGCGGCTTCCCGTTCAGGGTCAGCCGGCCGGCCGCGTCACAGCAGCGCACGGTGTCGCCGCCGAGCCCGACGACGCGCTTGACCATCGGCGAGTCGCTCCACACCGTATCCGTGAAGATCACCACGTCTCCGTGGCGCACCGCGGAGCCGTCGATCCGCTGGGCCAGCACCCGGTCCCCGGCCTGCACCGTGGGCACCATCGACTCGGTCGGCACGGTGTACGGCTGGTACACCAGCGCGCCCCACACGAAACCGCCGAGGAAGAGGGCGAAACCAACGGCCACGACGATCCCCGACAAGACATTGCCGAGGCCGCCGCGGCCGTCTCCACCACGTATCGCACCTTGCGTTCCGCCCATAACAGCGCCCCCAGCACCTCGGAGATCGTCGACCTGGGCGGCACCCTACCCGGCGGTAGGCGTCCCGGTCAGCTTCCGCCTGCGCCACAGCACGATCGGCAGCGCCGTCGCGAGGCCCAGACCGGCGGGAGCGGCCGCACCGAGCGCCGTCGCCGCGGGGTGCTTGTCGATGCCCGGCTGGTCGAAGGTGTCCGGCACCGGCAGCGTGGACCAGCGGGTGACCGGCCAGGCGACGACCACGGCGCGACCGACGACCTCGTCGACCGGCACGAAGCCACCGGTCGAGTCCTCCTGGTGCCAGCGGGAGTCCTGCGAGTTCTGGCGGTGGTCGCCCATCACCCAGATCTTGCCCTTGGGGACCGTCAGCGGGCCGAACGGCTTGTCATCGCAAGGGGTGTTGCCGGGGAAGATGTACGGCTCGTCGAGCTGCTTGCCGTTGACGACGACCGGGCCGCCCTTCTTGCACTCCACGGTGTCCCCGCCGACCGCGATGGTCCGCTTGATCAGGTCCTTCTCCTCGGCCGAGGGCATCAGACCGATGAAGCTGAGGACCTTCTGCGCGATGTTGGGGTCCGGAGTGGGCTCGCCGTCCAGCCAGTTCGCCGGATCGTGGAAGACCACGACCTCACCGCGCTCCGGCTCGGAACCGAACCACGGGGTGAGCTTGTCGACGAGGACCCGGTCACCCTTCTGCAGGGTGTTCTGCATGGACTCGGACGGAATCGAGAAGGCCTGGACCAGGAAGGTCTTGATCAGCAGGGCCAGCACCAGCGCGATGCCGATGAGGAGCGGCAGCTCCTTCCAGAAGGAGCGCTGCGCGCGCGGAGCGCCCTCGTCGTCGTGGGCCTCGCCCTCGACGGCCGCCTCCGGCCGCTCCTCGGGCTCGTCGCGTCCGGATCGTGCGCCTACCGCCACGTCCCCCACATCCACTCCTCACTCCGATGTGCCGCCCGCGCCGAACCGGCGGGGCCCTCCCCTCCCTTAACGAGCGGGAGTTCCCTAAGTAAGGCGCGGGAGACCTGGCACACACTATGCGAACGGAGCGGGCCCGCGACGCCCGCGGCGGCCGCGCCGCGGCTGGTCCGGCACCGACAGGAAGGTGGCGGGCTGGTCGAACTCCCGCCAGTGGCCGTAGGGCCACGCGATCACGATGGCCCGGCCCACCACACCGCTTTCGGCGATCGTGCCCTGAAAGGCCTCGTCGAGGTGGTAGCGCGAGTCGGAGGAGTTGGCCCGGTGGTCACCGAGGACGAAGAGCCGGCCCGCGGGGACCTTCACCTCGAACATGATCTCGGAGGGGGCGTTGCCGGGAGACACGTACGGCTCATCGAGCGGCGCTCCGTTGACGGTGACCCGGCCCTGGGCGTCGCAGCACTTGACGGTGTCGCCGCCCACGCCGACGACCCGCTTGATCAGGTCCTGCTCGTCGGCGGAGGGCAGCAGTCCGATGAAGGTCAGGCCCTGCTTGATCTGCTTGACGACCACCGGGTCGGGTGCGGGCCGGGCGGACTCGCCGCGCAGCCAGCCGCCCGGGTCCTTGAAGACGACGACGTCGCCCCGCCCGACCCTGGAGCCGAACCAGGGCGTCAGCTTGTCCACGAGGACGCGGTCGCCGATCCGGATGGTCTGCTCCATGGAGCCCGACGGGATGAAGAAGGCCTGGACGAGGAAGGTCTTGAGGACCAGGGCGATGCACAGCGCCACCGCCACGAGCAGCGGCAGCTCGCCGACCCGCCGGGTGCGCCTGCGCCGTTTGACCTTGCGGGCCAGCCTGCGCCGCTCCGCCCGGCCGCCGAGCACGACCAGCTCGGGATCGGAAGTCTGCGCGTCGGCCGCGGGAGCGGTACGGGCGGGCTGCGGCTCCTCGCCGTGCCCCCGGCCCCGGCTACCCACGTCGGCCGCCGGAAACCGCCGCGCCTGCCGGGCCAGCCGCGCCCAGGGTCCGCCAGCGGGACGCGGGCCAGCCGATCCAGTCGGCCCGCCCGATCACCTTGTCCACCGGCACCATCCCGCCGCCCGGCTCCCCGAGGTGGTCCCGGGAGTCGCGGGACTGGGAGCGGTGATCACCCATGACCCACAGGGTGCCAAGCGGTACGACGATCCGGAAGGGCACCGTCGAGGCCGTGTCCCCCGGATACAGGTAGGGCTCCTCGACCGGGACCCCGTTGACCTTCAGCCGCCCGCCCGCGTCGCAGCACACCACGTCGTCGCCGCCGACGCCGACGACCCGCTTCACGAAGTCGGTGTCGGACGGTTCGGCGAGCCCGAGGGCCGACGCGACGTCGTGCAGCGCGCCGCCCACCGGATTGCCGCCGCCCCCCGCGTGCTCCGGTACGAAGGACCCCGTCCCGTCGAAGACGACGACGTCCCCGCGCTTCGGCCCGTCCCCGGGTCCGTACGCCAGCTTGTTCACCAGCAGCCGGTCGCCGACCGCCAGCGTGGGCTCCATCGAGCGGCTCGGGATCAGGAAGGGCTGCACGGCGAAGTGGCTGAGGAGCAGCAGGAAGACGGTGCAGACGACCCCGAGCAGAGCGGCGCGGCGCCAGGTGAACCAGCCGGGGCGCCGCAGCCGGGCCCCGGAAAACGCGAAACGCGACCGCGCCTCCCCCTCGACGGGGGAGGTACGGCCGCGCTGCGTGTGAGATGCCTCGGTGTCCATATCGGGGGCGAGCCTATCCGGCCGCCTCCGGACACCGGAGGGGACCTCAGCGGTCGCGCTTCTCCTTGATCTTCGCGGCCTTGCCGCGGAGCTCACGGAGGAAGTACAGCTTGGCGCGACGCACGTCACCGCGGGTGACGAGCTCGATCTTCTCGAAGATCGGCGAGTGCACCGGGAAGGTACGCTCCACGCCGACGCTGAAGGAGACCTTGCGGACCGTGAAGGTCTCGCTGACGCCGGAGCCCTGGCGACGGATGACGACGCCCTTGAACTGCTGGATACGGGAGCGGTTGCCCTCGATCACGCGGACGTGGACGTTGACGGTGTCACCCGGACGGAAGGCCGGGAGGTCCGAACGCAGGGTGCCGGCGGTGACGGCATCGAGCACGTGAGACATGTTCTTCGTCTGCTTTCTTCGCACGACGCCACAGGCCGCCGAGCGGGTTTCCGGAGAGAATTCGGGTGCTGTCCCGACCGACGGGCGACGGTCCCCCTGTGGCAGGGGCGCGCGTGGGCGTACAGCAGCCGCCTATTCTTCCACGGCGGGGGGCCTGCGCCAAAATCGGCCGTCGGGCGTCGGGGTCCAGCCGAGGACGGAGAGGATCTCGCGGTCCTTCTTGTCGAAGCCGGACGCCTCGCACCGCTCGATCAGATCGGGCCTGTTGCGGGCCGTGCGGCGGAACGCCTCGTCCCGGCGCCAGCGGGCGATCTTCCCGTGGTGCCCGCTGAGCAGGACCTCCGGGATGCCGCGCCCGCGCCACTCGGGCGGCTTGGTGTAGACGGGCCCCTCCAGCAGATTGGCCATGTCGCCGGGGGCGAAGGAGTCGTCCTGGTGCGAGGCGGCGTTGCCGAGGACTCCGGGCAGCAGCCGGGCCACGGCCTCGGTGATGACCAGGACGGCCGCCTCGCCGCCGGCCAGCACGTAGTCCCCGATGGAGACCTCGTAGACCGGCATGCGCGTGGCGTACTCGTCCATCACCCGGCGGTCGATGCCCTCGTACCGGGCGGGCGTGAAGATCAGCCAGGGCCGCTCCGCCAGTTCGACGGCGAGTTCCTGGGTGAACGGGCGCCCGCTGGGGGTGGGGACGACCATGACCGGGCCGTGGGCGCCGGATTCGTAGCCGTCGGCGAGGGCGCTGTCGAGCGCCTCACCCCACGGGTCGGTCTTCATGACCATCCCGGGGCCGCCGCCGTAGGGGGTGTCGTCGACCGTGTTGTGCCGGTCGTACGTCCATTCCCGCAGGTCGTGGACGTGCACGTCCAGCTGGCCGCGCGCCCGCGCCTTGCCGACGAGGGAGACGTCGAGGGGGTCGAGGTACTCCGGGAAGATCGTGACGACGTCCAGCCGCATCAGGCATCGCCCTCGGCGGGTTCGGTGGTGTCGGCATCGGCGGCGGTGGTGTCGGCGTCCGCGTCGGCGTCGCGCTCGGAAGCGATCACCGCCCGGTCGTCGATCAGTCCCGGCGGCGGGTCGATGACCGCGCGCTGCTCCGACAGGTCGATCTCCAGGACGATCTCCTCGACGAAGGGGATCATCACCTCGGTGCCGTCCGGCCGCTCGACGATGAAGAGGTCCTGCGAGGGCAGGTGCGAGATCTCGGTGATCCGGCCGACCGCGGTGCCGTCGGCGAGGACCACGTCCAGGTCGATCAGCTGGTGGTCGTAGAACTCCTCCGGGTCCTCCGGGACCTGCTCGGGGTCCACGTCGGCGATCAGCAGGACGTTGCGCAGCGCCTCGGCGGCGGTGCGGTCCTTGACCCCGGCGAAGCGGAGCAGGAGCCGGCCGCTGTGGACGCGTCCGGTCTCGATGGTCAGCGGACCCGCCGACAGCGGTTCGGTCTGGAGGACGGCCCCGACCCCGAGCCGCAGCTCCGGTTCGTCGGTGCGGACCTCGACGGTGACCTCACCCTTGATCCCATGGGCGCGGCCGATCCGCGCGACTACGAGCTGCACGCTTGTTTTCTCCTGTTCAGACGACGACGGGCCGGGAAGGGCACAGATGCCCTCCCCGGCCCGTGCCGGTGCTTCATTCCTGCGATGGACGCGTCCTCAGCGGACCTGGTCCACGTCGACGAGGTCGACGCGGATGCCACGGCCGCCGATGGCGCCCACGACGGTACGCAGGGCACGTGCGGTGCGACCGTTGCGGCCGATCACCTTTCCGAGGTCATCCGGGTGGACCCGGACCTCGAGCACTTGCCCGCGACGCAGGGTGCGCGAGGCGACCTGCACTTCGTCGGGGTTGTCCACAATGCCCTTCACGAGGTGCTCAAGAGCCTCCTCGAGCATGATCAGGCCTCGGTCGACTCGGCGGCGGCCTCAGCCTCGTCCGCCTTCTTGTCGGCCTTCTTGGCCTTCTGCGTGATGGCCTCGCCCTTGGTCTCGCCGATGCCCTCGAGGGCCTTGGCGAACTCGTCGAAGGTGCGACGCTTGCTTTCCTTGGTCTCCGGCTGCAGCAGCGGCGCGGGGGCCGGGAGGCCCTTGTGCGCCTGCCAGTCACCGGTGAGCTTCAGGATCGCCAGGACGGCCTCGGTCGGCTGGGCGCCGACGGAGAGCCAGTACTGCGCGCGCTCGGCGTCCACCTCGATGCGAGAGGGGTTGTACGTGGGGTGGTACAGACCGATTTCCTCGATCGCACGGCCATCGCGGCGGGTGCGCGAGTCGGCGACGACGATGCGGTAGTGCGGCTGGCGAATCTTGCCGAGGCGCTTGAGCTTGATCTTGACTGCCACTGGAGTGGTGTCTCCTGAACTTGACGTGGTTGGGCACATGAGATGCCACGTGGGGTTGCGGTACTCGGGTGCCCGATGGACGCGTCAGCCGTAGGAGAGAGGGGTCCTGTTCGACTGTCGAGTACAGCTAGCCATTGTGCCACATGCCCGCGGCGCTTCCTCCCGGGGCCGCCCCCGCCCGCGGCCGCCCGGCCCGCCGCCGGGCCGCGCTCAGGACGCCGCGGCGGCGAGGACCGCCTCGGGGATGCGGAAGGGCTTGCCGCAGCCGCCGCACACGATCGGCGCCTGGGCCAGCACCGAGGGCACGACGCGGACGTTGCGCCCGCAGTCGCAGACGGCCTTGACGCGCACGCCGCCGCCGGAGGAGCCGTGCCGGGCGGCCGGTCCGCGGAAGCTGCGCTTGGTGTCCGCGGCGGTGGCGGCGGTGTGGGCCTTCAGGGCGCGCTGGAGGCGCTCCATGGTCGGCCGGTACCGCTTCTTCGCCTCGGGGTTGAGGGCGACCAGCGAGAACCCGCTGCTGGCATGGGGCTCTTCGGAGTGGTCCAGCCCCATCTCCTCGGCGATCGCGAGGAATCTGCGGTTGTGGTAGCGGCCGGCACGCGACGTGTCACGGACACCGCGGGCTGCGGCGATGCCGTGGACTGCCTCGTGCAGCAGTCGCTCGAAGGAGAGTTCCGCGCCGCAGGCGGACGAGGACTCTCCGATCAGGGACTCGGGCGCGGCAAGGTCAGGCAGCTCGGGGTGGTACCGCTGAATATCGGCCCACGCCTGCGCCAGCTCTGCGGCGAGAACAGGTGGTGTCGTGCTCACGTCGTGACAACGAGCCGGGGTGCCCCGGTGTTCCGATTCCGGGCCATTCCAAATTTTTTGCACGTACCAGTCAGTTCAGTCTCATGCGTCCTGATGAGGCCGGGTGCGCAGATCTCCGGAGGAGTCGGTACGTATGGGGGTGCCCCCGGAGGTGGTCAGTCACCTTCCGGGGGCACCCCCTGCGTCACTTCCGGTCACCTCAGTAGGAACGCGCCACGATCGCGAGGGTCCCCGGGGCGTCGTCCGCCAGCGGCACGGAGCCGTCCTCGGCGATCAGGCAGCGCACGGAGACGGCCTGCTCGGCGAGCTTGGCCTCGCCCTCGGGGCCGAGGTCGGCCCACGGGATGCGCGCCCAGCCGCCGGCGACGGCGGCCTCCGCGGCCTCCCCGATGGTCGCGACGTCGGAGGTACGGGCCTCACGGCGCTCGCGGGACTCGCGCAGCAGCTGCGCCTGGTCCTCCTCCAGCACCGTGGGCAGCAGCTCGGCCAGGGCCGTGATCTGCACCGGCTCCTTGCCGCCCGGGATGCGGCGGGCCAGCATCGCGGTACCGGCCTCCAGGTCGCGGGGGCCGATCTCGATGCGCACCGGTACGCCCTTGAGCTCCCAGTCCACGGCGCGGCGGCCGAAGGGGGTGTCGACGCGGTCGTCGACCTGCACGCGGATGCCGGCGGCCTTGAGCTGGTCGCCCAGCTCGCGCACCTTCGCGACGGCCTCGTCGCCCTTGATCGCCATGACCACGACCTGCACGGCCGCCAGCCGCGGCGGCACCCGCAGGCCGTTGTCGTCGCCGTGGGACATGATCAGGCCGCCGACCATGCGGGTCGAGACGCCCCACGAGGTCTGCCAGACCAGCTCCTGCTTGCCTTCCTTCGACAGGTACTGCGTGTTGAAGGCCTTGGCGAAGTTGGTGCCCAGCTCGTGGCTGGTGCCCAGCTGGAGCGCCTTGCCGTCGCCCATCATGCCCTCGAGGGTGAGGGTGTTGATGGCGCCCGCGAAGCGCTCCTTGGCGGTCTTGCGGCCGAGCACGACGTCGATGCCGAGCACGTTCGTCATGAAGTCGCCGTAGACGTCCCGGTGGATCCGGGCGGCGTACGCGCGGGCGTCCTCGTAGGTGGCGTGGGCCGTGTGGCCCTCCTGCCAGAGGAACTCGCTCGTACGGAGGAAGATGCGCGGACGCATTTCCCAGCGCACCACGTTCGCCCACTGGTTGATCAGCAGGGGCAGGTCGCGGTAGCTCTGGACCCACTTCGAGAAGTAGTCGTTGATGATCGTCTCGGAGGTGGGGCGGACCACGACGGGCTCGTCAAGCTCCTTGCCGCCGCCGTGCGTGACGACCGCCAGCTCGGGGGCGAAGCCCTCGACGTGCTCGGCTTCCTTCGTCAGGTACGACTGCGGGATGAACAGCGGGAAGTACGCGTTCTGGGCGCCCGCGTCCTTGATGCGCGCGTCCATCTCCTGCTGCATCCGCTCCCACAGGCCGTAGCCGTACGGCCGGATGACCATGGTGCCGCGCACCGGACCGTTGTCGGCCAGCTCGGCCTTGTTGATCAGATCCTGGTACCAGCGGGGGAAATCCTCCGCCTGGGGGGTGAGAACGGGTGCCTTTGCCATGGCGCGAATGGTACGGCGCCCGGCGCGCCGAGCGTGAATCGGGTCGGGCGCTCCTCTGGACGCGGGGGCGAATGGGGAGTTCCCTGGCAACGGGGGCCACGGGGCTACACGGAATCAGGAGCGCTCTCTCGATGACACCGACGCCGACGGCGACTCTCGTTGCCCGGGACTGGGCGGAGATCCAGGAACGGATGCTGGTACCGCTCTACGAAGCGGTTTACGACCGGCTGGAGGTCGGGCCGGGGGACCGGGTCCTCGGCCTGGACTGCGGGGCCGGGCTCGGCCTGCTGCTGGCCGCGGGCCGGGGTGCCCGGGCGACCGGGGTGGAGGAACGGCCCGCGCTGCGGGCCCTGGCCGGTGAGCGGGGACTGGAGGTGCTGGGCGCGCCGCCCGGACCCGGGCCGGGCCCGGGCGCGTACTCCGTGCTGACCTGTGTGGGACCGGATCCCCGGGCGCTGCCCGCGGCCGTGGGCGCGCTGCGGCGGGGCGCCGCGGTGGTGCTGGCCGACTGGGGGCCGCCGGAGCGCTGCACGGTCCCGGCGCTGCCGGGCGGCGGGCCCGTACCGGTGGACCTGGACGCGCTGGTGGCGGCGGCCGGGCTGCGGCCGGACGGTTCGGGGCGGGTGTTCTGCCCCTTCGGCTACGCGGATATGGAGAGCGCGGCGCGGGGCCTGCTGTCGACGGGGCTCTACGACCGCTCGGACCCGGTGCAGGCGGAGAAGGAACTGGTGGAGGCGCTGCACCCGTTCGAGCGGCCCGACGGGTCCGTGTGGCTGCCGAACATCTTCCGGTACGTGATCGCCCGTACGGCCTGACGCGGCGGCGCGGGGCGGCCGGCCCCGCGCCCGCGGCTACTTCACCAGCCGGGTGATGCCCGCCGCCTCGTACGCCGCCGCCTCCTCCAGGGTCTCGTTCGCCAGGAGGGCCTCGGCGAGGGCGTCGAGCTTGTCGCGGTTCTCGACGAGGAGCCGGCGGGCCGTCTCGTAGCACTCGTCGACGATCCGCCGCATCTCGTGGTCCACCGCGTCGAGGGTGGCGGGGGCCGCGGCGAGGCCGTAGGGGCCCTGGCCGTCCGAGGGGATCGCGGTCAGCCTGCCGACGCGCTCGCTCATGCCCCAGCGGGCGACCATGCCGCGGGCCAGCTTCGTCACCTGTTCGAGGTCGTTCTCGGCGCCGGTGGTGATGACGTCGTAGACCACCTGTTCGGCGGCCATCCCGCCGAGCGCGCCGATGATGCGCCCGCGCAGGTACTCCTCGGTGTAGGCGTACCGGTCGGCGTCCGGGGTGGAGAGGGTGACGCCGAGGGCGCGGCCGCGCGGCACGATGGTGATCTTGCGGACGGGGTCGGCGCCCGGCTGGAGCATGCCGAGCAGCGCGTGGCCGCTCTCGTGGTACGCCGTCCGGCGGCGCTCGTCCTCCGGCATGACCAGCGGCCGCTCCGCGCCGAGCTGGACCTTCTCCAGGGCGTCGGACAGGTCGGTCTGGGTGACCTCCCGCTGCTCCCGCTTGACGGCGAGCAGGGCCGCCTCGTTGGCGAGGTTGGCCAGTTCGGCGCCGGTCATCCCGGGGGTGGTGCGGGCCACCTGGGCGAGGCTCACCCCGTCGGCGAGCGGGATGTCGCGGGTGTGGATGCGCAGGATGGCCTCGCGGCCGCCGCGGTCGGGCGGGGAGACGACGACCGTGCGGTCGAAGCGGCCGGGCCGGGTGAGGGCGGGGTCGAGGACGTCCGCCCGGTTGGTGGCGGCGATGACGACGACGCCCTCGGAGCCGGAGAAGCCGTCCATCTCG
Organism: Streptomyces sp. NPDC006529; assembly: GCF_040611795.1. Taxonomy (NCBI): domain Bacteria; kingdom Bacillati; phylum Actinomycetota; class Actinomycetes; order Kitasatosporales; family Streptomycetaceae; genus Streptomyces; species Streptomyces sp. NPDC006529. The sequence continues at coordinate 112,747 of NZ_JBEXPB010000011.1, forward strand.
GTGAGGATCTGGTTCAGGGTCTGCTCGCGCTCGTCGTGGCCGCCCATGCCCGCGCCGCCGCCGCGGGCCCGGCCGATGGTGTCGATCTCGTCGATGAAGATGATCGCGGGGGCCACCTTGCGGGCCTCGGTGAACAGTTCGCGGACCCGGGAGGCGCCGACGCCGACGATCATCTCGATGAACTCGGAGGCGGAGGCGGAGAAGAAGGGCACCCCGGCCTCGCCCGCGACCGCGCGGGCCAGCAGGGTCTTGCCGGTGCCGGGCGGGCCGGCGAGCAGCACGCCGCCGGGCATCCGGGCGCCCATCCGGTGGTAGCGCTCGGGGTTCTTGAGGAAGTCGACGACCTCGCTCAGTTCGCCCTCGACCTCGTCGATGCCGGCCACGTCCTCGAAGGTGGTGCGCTCGCTCCCCTCCAGTTCGACGGGTTTGGGGGGCTGTTTGCGGCCGAGTCCGCCGGGGCCGCCCATCCCGGCGCCGCTCATCCTGCGGGCGACGAGCACCCACAGGCCGACGAGCAGCAGCATCGGGGCGAGCGAGATCAGCAGGTTGGCGAGGAAGCTGCGGTGTTCCACGACCGGGGAGGCGGTGACGACGACGCCCTTGGCGGTCAGGCTGGACCAGAGCTGGTCGTCGGCGAAGGCGGGGCGCTGGGTGGTGAACTTGGTGTAGTCGCCGTCCCCGTCACCGGCGGGCCGGGGCTGCTTGTTCTTCAGCTCGCCCTGGATCGCGTCGCCCTTGGAGTAGATCTTCGAGACGTTGCCGCTGGTGACCTGTTTGCTGAACTCGGTGTACGGGATCGTCGGCTCGTCGCCCTCGTTGAAGAAGGAGAGCACGAGGTTGGTGAGCAGGTAGACGACGAGCGCGGTCAGGATCAGTCCGCGCCAGCCGCCGGGCATCTTCTTCTTGGGCGGCGGGGCGGGCGGGGCGCCCTCGGAGCGCCAGGGCGTGTCGGCCCGGTCGCGCGGCGGTACGGGGGTGGGGCTGGGCACGAGGCCTCCTTCTGCCGTCCTCCCGGCCGACATTAAGCCACAAACTGGATCATCGCCCCACGAAGTGCTTCCGGACGTGCGAAGGGCCCCGGCCGCTTGCCGCGACCGGGGCCCCTCCGGGCGCGAGCGCCCCGTGACGTGCTACTTCATGAACTTCTTGAACTCGTCGGGGAGCTCGAAGTCCTGGCCGCCCGGGCCGGTGGGCAGGCCGAACGGGTTGCCCGCGTCACCGTCCGCCGGGGCGGCCTGCGGGCCCTGCTCCTTGCGCAGGGCGGCCGCGGCCTCCTCTTCCTTGCGCTTCATCGGGTTGCCGCTCTTGCGCTTGCCCTTGGCCTGCTTGACCTGCTTCTTCTGCCGGCCGGGGCCGCCGCCCATGCCCGGCATGCCCGGCATCCCGGGCATGCCGCCGCCCTGGGCCATGCGGGACATCATCTTGCGGGCCTCGAAGAACCGCTCGACGAGCGACTTCACGGCGCTGACCTCGACGCCGGCGCCCTTGGCGATACGGGCGCGGCGGGAGCCGTTGATGATCGTCGGGTCCTGGCGCTCGGCCGGGGTCATCGACTTGATGACGGCCGCGGTGCGGTCGACGTCGCGCTCGTCGATGTTGTTGATCTGGTCCTTGATCTGCCCCATGCCGGGCAGCATGCCGAGCAGCTTGGAGATGGAGCCCATCTTGCGGACCTGCTCCATCTGGGACAGGAAGTCATCGAGCGTGAACTCCTTCGGCCCCTTCGCCAGCTTCGCCGCCATCTTCTCGGCTTCGGCCTGGCTGAAGGTCTTCTCGGCCTGCTCGATCAGGGTGAGCATGTCACCCATGTCGAGGATCCGGCCGGCCATGCGGTCCGGGTGGAAGGCGTCGAACTCGTCGAGCTTCTCGCCGTTCGAGGCGAACATGATCTGCTTGCCGGTGACGTGCGCGATGGAAAGCGCGGCGCCGCCGCGGGCGTCGCCGTCGAGCTTGGAGAGCACCACGCCGTCGAAGCCGACGCCGTCGCGGAAGGCCTCGGCGGTGTTGACCGCGTCCTGGCCGATCATCGCGTCGACGACGAAGAGGATCTCGTCCGGGCTGACGGCGTCGCGGATGTCCGCGGCCTGGCGCATCAGCTCGGCGTCGATGCCGAGGCGGCCCGCGGTGTCGACGATCACGACGTCGTACTGCTTGGTACGGGCGTACTCGATGGAGTCCTTGGCGACCTGGACCGGGTTGCCGACGCCGTTGCCGGGCTCGGGCGCGTAGACCGCGACGCCCGCGCGCTCGGCGACCACGCTGAGCTGGTTGACCGCGTTGGGGCGCTGGAGGTCGCACGCGACGAGCAGCGGGGCGTGTCCCTGGCCCTTGAGCCAGAAGCCGAGCTTTCCGGCGAGGGTGGTCTTACCGGCACCCTGGAGGCCCGCGAGCATGATCACGGTCGGGGCGGTCTTCGCGAACCGCAGGCGGCGGGTCTCGCCGCCGAGGATCCCGACGAGTTCCTCGTTGACGATCTTGAGGACCTGCTGGCCGGGGTTGAGGGCCTTGGAGACCTCCGCGCCGAGGGCGCGCTCCTTGACCTTCGCGATGAAGGACCGGACGACGGGGAGGGCGACGTCGGCCTCGAGGAGGGCGATACGGATTTCCCGGGCCGCCGCGTCGATGTCCTGCTCGGAGAGGCGACCTTTGCCCCGGAGGCTCTTGAAGGTCGCGCTGAGGCGGTCGGAAAGCGTATCGAACACGGTAGTCGCGATTCCTCGGGTCGGGGGCGTGTGGTCGCCCCCCAGGGTATCGGGCCGCGCCGCGTGCCGGACCCTGCGGGGCGGCACCCGTCCCCTGCCCCGCCCGAAAGCACCGCCCGCCCCCGCGCCTCGGCCGCGCCCGGCGCCTTCCCGGCGGCCGCCGCCGCGTGCCTCCGGCGGGCACCTCAAACGCCGGCGGGCTGGGTGTGCGCGGCCTCATCCGCGGGCTGCGCGCGCCCTGGCAGGGCCGACACATGTCCGGCGCCGCCGGGTGTGCCTCCGGCGGCGCCTCAAACGCCGGCGGGGCTGGAGGTGGGGGGCGCGCCTTCCGAATGCGCGGACCGGGTGCCCACCGGGGCGGCAGACGAACGCCGGGTGGGCCCAAATCCAGCCCCGCCGGCGTTTGAGGCACCGCCGGAGGCCGGCCGACGGCACCGTCAAGCCGCAGGGGGACAGCGGCGCAGCCATAAACAGCCCCGCCGGCGTTTGAGGCGCCGCCGGAGGCAGGGGGGCGGCACCGTCGCCCGAGGGGATACGCCGGGCGGCCACCTCCAGCCCCGCCGGAGGCGGGGGGCGGTGGCGTCGGGTCGCCGGTGAGCGCCGGGGCGGGGCCGTGTCCCGGCTCGTCGGCGGTCGCGGTGGGGCGGGGGCTAGGTCAGGGCCGATTGCAGCGCCGTGGCCAGGGCGGCGGCGGCCGGCGCGGGTAGGGGTTTGCCGTCGGTGTCCGTCACGTACAGGGTGTCCACGGCGTTCGCCCCCAGCGTGGACACGTGCGCACTGCGCACCCGCACGCCCCCCGCGTCCAGCGCCCGCCCGATCCGGTGCAGCAGCCCCACCGCGTCCGGCGCCCGCACCTCCAGCACCGTGGCCAGCGAGGAGACCTCCGCGACGACGGTGACCCGCGGCGGCGGCGGCACGACCCCGCGCCGCCGGGGGTAGGCCGCCTCGCGGTCGGCCAGCTTGGCAGGGACGTCCAGGGAGCCGTCCAGGGCCCGGATCAGGTCCGTCCGCAGCCGCGCCCCCTGCGGCAGCGACCCGTACTCCGCGGCGACCCGCCACCGCAGCACCAGCACCTCCCCCAGCGCGTCCGGCAGCTCCAGGGTCCGCAGGTCGGCGGCCCGCACCGTCAGCCGGTGCAGGGCCAGCACCCCCGCCGCCGCGGGCAGCACCCCCGGCTGGTCGGGGACGGCCACGATCAGCTCGACGCCGACCGCGTCCTCCTCCTGGCGGGCGTACAGCGCCAGCGCGGGCTCCCCCGTGCGCAGGGCCTCCACCGCGAGGCGCTCCGGTTCCGCCCCCGGCGGCCGCGGGGTCCCCGCCGCGTCGGGCACGGCGGCCTCCCCGGCGAGGACCGCGCCGACCCGGCCCACCAGGTCGGCGACGAGCGAGCCACGCCAGGTGCTCCACGCGGCGGGCCCGGTGGCCAGGGCGTCGGCCTCGGTCAGGGCGTGCAGGAGTTCCAGGGTGCCCGCGGAGCCCACGGCGTCCGCGACGGCGCGCACGGTCGCGGGGTCGTCCAGGTCGCGCCGGGTGGCGGTGTCGATGAGCAGCAGGTGGTGCCGTACGAGGGTGGTCAGCACGGCGACGTCGTCCGCGTCGAAGCCGACCCGTACGGCGACGTCGCGGGCGATGGTCGCGCCCGCGACCGAGTGGTCCCCGGGCCAGCCCTTGCCGATGTCGTGCAGCAGGGCGGCCATGAGGAGCAGGTCGGGGCGGCCGACCCGGCGGGTGAGGGCGGAGGCCCGTACGGCGGTCTCGATGAGGTGCCGGTCGACGGTCCAGGTGTGGACGGGGTTGCGCTGGGGGCGGCAGCGCACCCGCTCCCAGTCCGGCAGCAGCCGGGTGATCAGGCCCTCCGCTTCGAGGGCCTCCCAGACGGCCACGGTGGGCTCCCCCGCGCCCAGCAGGGTGAGCAGCTGCTCGCGGGCGTCGGCCGGCCAGGGCACGGGCAGCGGTTTCCCCTGCGCGGCCAGCCGGCGGACGGCGTGCCGGGAGACCGGGAGGCCCGCCTGCGCGGCGGCGGCGCCGAGCCGCAAGGCGAGCACCGGGTCCCGTTCGGGGCGGGCCGCCAGCGCGAGGACGGCCTCTCCGTCCTGTTCCACGATCCCCTCGGCGAGCGGGGCCCGCTCCACGGCGGCCGTCCCCCGGGTGCCGAGCAGTCCGCGCAGCCGGGGCCGGGAGGCCCGCGCCCGCAGCACCCGGCCGACCTCGCGCCAGGTGACGTCCCCGGCGTACGAGACCACCCGCGCCGCCTCGTAGACCTCGCGCAGCAGCGCGTCCGCGTCCAGCAGGCCGAGCTGCGCGGCGACCGGGTCCTGTTCCTGGAGAGAGAGCCGATCGGTGGCCCGCCCGGTCACCAGGTGGAGCGCGTCGCGGGCGTCCAGCAGCCGCCGCCGGGCCTCGGCCAGGCCCTCGCGCGGCGCGTCGGCCAGCCAGGAGGCCGCCACCGCCCGCAGCGCGGTGACGTCGCGCAGTCCCCCGCGGGCCTCCTTGAGGTCGGGTTCGAGCAGGAAGCGCAGTTCCCCGGACCGCTCGGCCCGCTCGCGGCACAGCGCGTGCAGTTCCGGGAGCCGCTTGACGGCCTGGTTGCGCCAGTCGGCGAGGACGGAGGTGCGCAGTCCGGCGAGGAGGCCGAGGTCTCCGGCGACGGGGCGCGCGTCCAGCAGGCCGAGGTGGACCTTGAGGTCGTCGGCGGCGGTCTTGCGGGCCTCGCCGGGGGTGCGCACCGAGTGGTCGAGGGCGACGCCCAGGTCCCACACGGGGTACCAGATCCGGTCGGCGAGGGCGCTCAGCGCCTTGGGGTCCGCCTTGCCGTCGTGCAGCAGGAGGAGGTCGAGGTCGCTGCGCGGGGAGAGTTCACCCCGGCCGTAGCCGCCGACGGCGACCAGGGCGGCGCCGCGGACACCGCTCTCCCGCACGGCGGTGGTGAACAGGGCGTTCAGCCAGTCGTCGGTCAGCCCGGAGAGGGCGGAACGCCGGGCGGGCCCGGACCGCGACTCCTCCTGGAGGAGTCGCAGCCGGGCCGCGGCGTACCCGCTGGGTCCCGAGCCTGGCGCTGCGGTCGTGTCGTCGACGCTCGTCACCGGGGGCTCCTGTCAGCTGGGGGCGTGGGGCAGGACGTGCGCGGTCCGCCTCAGAGGGCGTCGGCGCCGCGTTCACCGGTGCGGACCCGGACCACGGAGTCCACGGGGACGCTCCACACCTTGCCGTCACCGATCTTGCCGGTGCGGGCGGCCTCGACGACGACGTGCATGACGTCCTCGGCCGCGTCGTCCTCGACGACCACCTCGATGCGGATCTTGGGGACGAGGTCCACGGTGTACTCGGCGCCGCGGTAGACCTCGGTGTGCCCGCGCTGGCGGCCGTACCCGCTGGCCTCGGAGACGGTCAGGCCGTGGACTCCGAAGGTCTGGAGGGCCTCCTTGATCTCGTCGAGCCGGTGCGGCTTGACGATCGCGGTGATGAGCTTCATGCATCCACCTTCTTGCTGGCAGCGGCGACGGGGAGGGAGGGGGCGGGCCGCAGGGAGGCACCGCCGCCGGCTCCGCTGAAGTCGTAGGCGGTCTCGGCGTGCTCGGTCTGGTCGATGCCGGAGACCTCGTCGTCCTCGGTGACGCGCATGCCCATCGTCTTGTCGACGAGGAGGGCGAGGACCGCGGACGCGACGAGAGAGTACGCGAGGACCGCGAAGACGCCGACGGCCTGCTTGCCGAGTTGGGCGAGGCCGCCGCCGTAGAAGAGGCCGGCCGCGTCCGACTGCACTCCGCCGGTGGCGAAGAGGCCGACGAGGAGGGAGCCGAGGACGCCGCCGACCAGGTGGACGCCGACCACGTCGAGGGAGTCGTCGAAGTTGAAGCGGTACTTCAGGCCGACGGCCATGGCGCAGACGACACCGGCGATGACGCCGATGGCGATCGCGCCGAGCGGGGAGCAGGAGCCGCCGGAGGGCGTGATGGCGACGAGTCCGGCGACCGCGCCGGAGGCGGCCCCGAGGGTGGTGAAGGAGCCGTGGCGCAGCTTCTCGTAGCCGAGCCAGGCGAGCATGGCGGCGGCGGTGGCGACCTGGGTGTTGACGAACATGACGGCGCCGACGCCGTCGTCGTTGCCGAGCCAGGATCCGGCGTTGAAGCCGAACCAGCCGAACCAGAGCAGGCCCGCGCCGAGCATCACGAGCGGCAGGCTGTGCGGGCGCATCGGGTCCTTCTTGAAGCCGACGCGCTTGCCGATGACGAGGATGACGCCGAGGGCCGCGGCGCCCGCGTTGATGTGGACGGCGGTGCCGCCCGCGAAGTCGATGACGCCGAGTTCGAAGAGCCAGCCACCGGCGCCCCAGACCCAGTGGGCGACGGGGAAGTAGACGATCGTGACCCACAGGGTGATGAACAGCGCCCAGGCGCTGAACTTGACCCGGTCGGCGAGCGCGCCGCTGATCAGGGCCGGGGTGATGATCGCGAACATCAGCTGGAAGACGGCGAAGACGTACACCGGGATGGTGTAGCCGTCCCACAGTTCGGTGATGCCGATGCCGCTGAGGCCGACGTAGTCGGAGGTCCAGCCGATCAGGGAGCCCTTGTCGGTGCCGAAGGCGACGCTGAAGCCGTAGAGGACCCAGAGGATCGTGACGATCCCGAGGCTGATGAAGCTCATCATCAGCATGTTGAGACTGCTCTTGACGCGGACCATGCCTCCGTAGAAGAAGGCGAGACCCGGGGTCATCAGCATGACCAGGGCGGAGCAGATGAGCATGAACCCGGTGTTCGCGGCAGACAGCGTCGGGGCGTCTGCCGCGAGGGTCGTGATGGCTGATGCCATCGGCGTCTCCTCGTCGTCGGTACGTTCGCGTGCGGGCGATCGTGAATACCTGGGCGGCGTCCATGGGGCCCGGCCTGGAGAGCGGGCCGGGCTGGCCGGTTATTGGCCCTGAGATTCGCGCAGGCCGGTTTCCGGCGGCGCCGCTGGGTGTTTCGCGCCGATGACGAAGAGGTCGTGCGTGTTACGCGTCCATGAACGAGTGGTTCTCCGGGACGCTCGGGAGGGCGGCCGCCAGGGCCTCAGACGGCCTCCGCGGACTCCGGGAGGCGGGCCGCGAGGTGGTCGGTGAGCCGGACGATGTCGGCGACGTGACCGTACTCACGGGCGGCGGTGTCGACGGTCTTGCGCAGCCGCGTGTTCACCCGTTCGGAGCGCACCTTTCGCGCCACGTCGAGGGCCTGGTCGACCAGGACGGCGGACTGCTCGGGCTCGCGCTGGAGCAGGTGGACCGTGGCCATGCCGATCAGGTTGAGGGCGTAGGAGCGCTGGTGTTCCTCGTCCTTGGAGAAGAGTTCGACGGCCCGCCGCATGACGGGTTCGGCGAGCGAGGCGTAGGTGGGGCTGCGGCCGGCGACGTAGGCGAGGTCGCGGAAGGAGTGGGCGTTCTCGCCGCTCAGCTCGGCCTCGGAGAAGAAGCGGATCCAGTCGGGCTCGCTCACGCCGTCGAGGGCGGCGTCGACGAAGGTGTCCTCGGCCATCCGCACGGCCCGCTTGCAGCGGCTGGGCTGGCCCATGTTGGCGTAGGCGCGGGCCTCCATCGCATACAGCATGGCCTGGGTGCGGGGACCCGCGCAGTCGCGGCTGCCGTACTGGGCGAGGTGGATGAGTTCCAGGGCGTCCTCGGGGCGGCCGAGGTGGATCATCTGGCGGCTCATGTTGGAGAGGATGTACGAGCCGAGCGGCTTGTCCCCGGCCTCCTTGGCGGCGTGCAGCGCCAGCACGAAGTACTTCTGGGCGGTGGGGTGGAGTCCGATGTCGTAACTCATCCAGCCCGCGAGTTCGGCGAGTTCCGCGGCGACCTTGAAGAGCCGGCGCATGACCGGGGCGGGGTGGCTCTCCTGGAGCAGGTCGGTGACCTCGTGGAGCTGGCCGACGACGGCCTTGCGGCGCAAGCCTCCGCCGCACTGGGCGTCCCACTGGCGGAACATGACGGTGGTCGCTTCGAGGAGGTCGAGCTCCGGTTCGGAGAGCCGGGGCGGCCGGTAACCGCCGAGGGCGCCGGGCCGGGAGCCCGCCCCTCCCGCCTCGCGCGATCCGGGGTCGGCGGCCGGGGCGGGGACGAGCCAGCGCTGCATGGGCTCGATGAGGGCGGGGCCGGCGGAGAGCGCGAGCGAGGTCCCGAGGAAGCCGCGGCGGGCGAGCATCAGGTCGCTGCGGGAGAACTCGCCGAGCAGCGTGACGGTCTGGTCGCCCGCCCAGGGCAGGTCCACGCCGGAGACGGAGGGGGTCTGGTGCGCGGCGCGCAGGCCGAGCTGCTCGATGGCGACGACGCTGCCGAAGCGTTCGGAGAACAGCTCGGAGAGGATGCGCGGGACGGGCTCGCGGGGCTGTTCGCCGTCGAGCCACCGGCGGACCCGGGAGGTGTCGGTGCTGATGTGGTGCGCGCCCATCTGGCGGGCCCGGCGGTTGACCTGCCGCGCGAGTTCGCCCTTCGACCAGCCGCTGCGGACGAACCACGAGGTCAGCTGCTCGTTGGGGCGGGGATCCTCGCCGCGGCCGCGGACGGCCGGTTCCGCGTCCGTTCCGCTTGCGTCACTGCCGCTCACTGGAACGCCCCCATCCGCTCAGCCTCTTCCTCCTGAAACCCTGGCGGGGCCCGGGTGGGCCACAAGGGACCTTCACAAGCCCTTCACACATTGCCTCCGGCATACCCACGGACGGGCGGCCATTGGGGTTTCGTGCACTGAAAGTAATCCTACGATCACCCCTGCCGCGAGGCGCTTTGCGCAATCGCCACCATTCGCCACCCCTTCGAATGAACTCGCCGTCGGCCGAGCGCGATTCACTTGACACGGAGCGACCCGGAGTCGGCGCAGCGGTGTGCGCCGGGGCGCGCGCGGCGAGGAGTGCGCCGGGCGCGGTCCGTGCCGCACGGTGGCGACCTGGTCGCCCCGACGTCGTAACCACCGGCGCGTCCGACCCGTTGGAGGGGGCATGGGCATGGGCATGGGCTTCACGATCGGCGGCAGCCGCGGCACCAGGGAGTTCCGGTCCGGCACCCGGCGCCGCGGGCGGACCTCCGAGTGCACGGCGGTGGCCGAGTACACCGGGCTGTGGGGCTGGGACGCGATCCCCGGCGCCCGCGCCGCCTCCCCCGGCGGGGACTGCTCCTGCGGCGACGCCCGGTGTACGGTCCCGGGCGCGCACCCGCTGGACTTCGGGGCGGCGGTCCCGGCGGGGGCCACGCTGGACGAGGTCACGCGGGCCTGGGGCCAGTTCCCGGGCGCCGCGGTGCTGCTGCCCGCGGGCCGGTCCTTCGACGTCATCGAGGTCTCCGCGCAGGCCGGCCGCCAGGCGCTGGTGCGCCTGGAGCGGATGGGGCTGCCGCTGGGGCCGGTGACCGCGACGCCCGACGGGCGGGCCCAGTTCTTCGTGGCCCCGGGGGCGGCGGCCGAGCTGCCGCAGCTGCTGTACCGGATGGGCTGGGACGACGCGGACCTCGATCTTCGGGCCCTGGGGCAGGGCGCCTTCGTCACGGCCCCGCCCTCCGACCGCGCCGGGCTCGGACCGGTCGTGTGGCTGCGCCCGCCGACCCTGGACTCCGCGGGCCGCCCCCCGCAGGCCCGGCTGCTGCTGGGCACGCTGGCCTACATCTGCCACCGCTTCAGCCGCTGACGGCTCCGGTGCGGTCATCGACGGCTCGGGGGCGTGCGCAAGGGCCCCCGCGCTGTCGCAGCGCGGGGGCCCTGGGGTGCGTACGGCCGGGCGGGAGGACCGGGGGTCAGTCGCCGATCAGGGCGTCGACGAAGGCCTCCGGCTCGAAGGGCGCCAGGTCGTCCGGGCCCTCGCCCAGGCCGATCAGCTTCACCGGGACGCCCAGCTCGCGCTGGACGGCGACCACGATGCCGCCCTTGGCGGTGCCGTCGAGCTTGGTCAGCACGATGCCGGTGATCTCCACGACCTCGGCGAAGACGCGGGCCTGGGTCAGGCCGTTCTGGCCGGTGGTGGCGTCCAGGACCAGCAGGACCTCGTCCAGCGGCCCGTGCTTCTCCACGACCCGCTTGACCTTGCCCAGCTCGTCCATCAGACCGGTCTTGGTGTGCAGCCGGCCGGCGGTGTCGATCAGGACGACGTCCGCGCCTTCGGCGATGCCCTCCTTGACCGCGTCGTAGGCGATCGACGCCGGGTCGCCGCCCTCGGGGCCGCGGACGGTCCGCGCCCCGACCCGCTCGCCCCAGGTCTGGAGCTGGTCGGCGGCGGCGGCGCGGAAGGTGTCGGCCGCGCCGAGCACCACGCTGCGGCCGTCGGCCACCAGGACGCGGGCCAGCTTGCCGGTGGTGGTGGTCTTCCCGGTGCCGTTGACGCCGACGACCATGACGACGGCCGGGGTGTCCAGGCCGCTCTCGGTCTTGACCGCGCGGTCGAAGTCGGTGCCGAGCAGGGTGAGCAGCTCCTCCTTCAGGAGGGCACGCAGGTCGGCCGGGGTGCGGGTGCCGAGGACCTTGACCCGCTCGCGGAGCCGGTCCACCAGCTCCTGCGTGGGGGCGACACCGACGTCGGCGATGAGGAGGGTCTCCTCGATCTCCTCCCAGGTGTCCTCGTCGAGGTGTTCGCGGGAGAGGAGCGTCAGCAGCCCCTTGCCCAGCGAGTTCTGTGAGCGGGCGAGCCGGGCGCGCAGCCGGACGAGGCGTCCGGCGGTGGGCTCGGGGACGTCCAGCGCGGGCGCCTCGGGCGCCGCGACGACGGGGTCCTCGACGGCGACCGGCGAGTCGGTGGCGGCCTCCGCGTCGGGGAGCGCGACCTCCTCGATCGTGCGGCGCGGCTCGTCGACCGTGGGTGCGGCGTCGTCCCCGACCTGCGGCTCGGCGGGCGGGACGGTGATGGTCGGCGTGCTCGGCGGTGCCGTGGGGGGCAGCTGCTTCTTCTTGCGGCTGCTGACCACGAGCCCGCTGATCGCGCCGACCGCGACCAGGGCGATGACTACAGCAAGGATGAGGATGTCCATAACCCACCCAGTATCGGTCACGCGCGGCCCGGACCCCGGACCCCGGCGGCCGAGCCGGGGGCGCGAGCCGCCGTCCGGACCGTCTCGCGTGCTCCCGCGCACCGGATCCCTGTCCAACTGACGCCACGTCAGCTAACGTCCCCCTTCGCCCGGCCCGTCACCGCGAGCAGCAAGGCGAAGGGGGACCTCTTCATGCCCATCACCGTGGTCCGGTTCAACCTGATCGACCCGGACGGCACGCCCGAGACCCTCTCCGCCCGCTACCGGGCGGCGCTGGAGATGGCGCGGTACGCCGACGAGCACGGCGTGGACACGCTCCAGACCGAGGAGCACCACGGCACCGACAACAACTGGCTGCCCTCCCCCTTCGCCTTCGCGGGCGCGGTCTTCGGCGCCACCCGCCGGATCGCGGTCACCGTCTCCGCGATCATCGGGCCCCTGCACGATCCGCTGAAGGTCGCCGAGGACATCGCGGTCCTGGACCTGCTGAGCGGCGGCCGGCTGGTGACGGTCGCGGGCATCGGCTACCGGCCCGAGGAGTACGAGCAGCACGGCGTCGAGTGGGGCCGGCGCGGCCGGCTCCAGGACGAGCTGCTGGAGACCCTGCTCAAGGCATGGACCGGCGAGCCCTTCACCTTCCGCGGCCGCACGGTGAAGGTCACCCCGCGCCCCTTCACCCGGCCGCACCCGCTGCTGCTGGTCGGCGGCAGCTCGCAGCCGGCGGCCCGCCGCGCGGCCCGGCTCGGCCTGCCGTTCTTCCCGAGCGCGCACCTGCCGGAGCTGGAGGCCTACTACCTCGCGCGGCTGGCGGAGTACGGCACGGAGGGGTTCTGCATGATGCCCGCGGCCGAGACCCCGCTGCTGAACATCGCCGAGGACCCGGACCGGGCGTGGGCGCTGTACGGGCACCACTTGCTGCACGAGGCGGGCATGTACGCCTCCTGGCAGTCCAAGGACATCCGCTCGGCGGTACGGTCCGGCGCGCGCACCGTCGAGGAGCTGCGCGCGGAGGGGGTGTACCGGATCCTGACCCCGGACGAGGCGGTGGCGTACGCCCGGGGCGCGGGCGGGGCGGGCAACCTCGTCCTGCACCCGCTCTGCGGCGGGATGCCGCCGCAGGAGGGGCGGCGCAGCCTGGAACTGCTCTGCGAACGGGTGCTGCCCCGGCTCAAGGACTGAGCCGGGGCAGCGCCGCGGAGGAGAGGGGTGGTGGCGGGGGATGGTTACCCCATCTCCTCCAACGCCTTGCCCTTGGTCTCCGGCACCCATTTGAGGATGAAGGGGATCGAGAGCATGGCGAAGACCGCGTAGATCACGTACGCACCGGACAGGTTCCAGTCCGAGAGCGTCGGGAACGAGACCGTGATGACCCAGTTGGCGACCCACTGGGCGGCGGCGGCCACACCGAGGGCGGCCGCGCGGATCCGGCCCGGGAACATCTCGCCGAGCAGCACCCAGACCACCACGCCCCAGGAGAGGGCGAAGAAGAGGACGAAGAAGTTCGCGGCGATGAGGGCCACGAGCCCCTGGGCGTGCGGCAGGGCGATGTCGCCGCCGCTGGTGTCCTTGTAGGAGAAGGCCCACGCGGCGAGCGCGAGGGAGATCGTCATGCCGGCGGAGCCGATCAGGGCCAGCGGCTTGCGGCCGATGCGGTCCACGAACACCATCGCGATGACCGTACCGATGATGTTCACGACGGAGGTCTCGAAGGAGTACAGGAACGAGGAGCTGGGGTCGATGCCGACCGACTGCCACAGCGAGGAGCTGTAGTAGAAGATCACGTTGATGCCGACGAGCTGCTGGAAGACGGAGAGGCCGATGCCGATCCAGACGATCGGCAGGAAACCGAAGCGTCCGCCGAGGAGGTCCTTGAAGGTGGACTTCTGCTCCGAATGGATGGCGTTGTCGATCTCGCGCACCCGGGCGTCGGCGTCGATGCCCTCGCCCTCGACCTCCCGCAGGACGGTCTTCGCCTTCTCCATGCGGCCGACCGAGACGAGGAAGCGGGGGGACTCCGGGATGGCGAAGGACAGCAGGCCGTAGAGCACGGCCGGGACCACCATCACGCCGAGCATCCACTGCCAGGCTTCCAGGCCGCCGATCTTGCCGCGCTGCTCTCCGTCGGCGAGGTTCAGGATGCCCCAGTTGACGAGCTGCGAGATGGCGATGCCGATCACGATCGCGGCCTGTTGGAAGGAGGCGAGCCTGCCGCGGTAGGCGGCCGGCGAGACCTCGGCGATGTAGGCCGGGCCGATGACCGAGGCCATGCCGATGCCGAAGCCGCCGATGACGCGCCACAGGGCGAGGTCCCAGAGGGCGAACGGGAGGGCGGAACCGATGGCGCTCGCGGTGAAGAGGACGGCGGCGATCTGCATGCAGCGGATGCGGCCGATCCGGTCGGCGATGCGGCCGGCGGTGGCCGCGCCGAAGGCGCAGCCGATGAGTGCGGCGGCGATCACCTGGGCGAGGGTTCCCGAACCGACGTCGAAGCGGTCGCGGATGGCCTCGACGGCGCCGTTGATGACGGAGCTGTCGTAGCCGAAGAGGAAGCCGCCCATCGCGGCAGCCGCGGTGATGAAGACGACGTGGCCGAGGTGGTCGGGCTGGGCCGCGCGTCCGCTGCCGGACGAGGCCGCCTGTGATGTGCTGCTGGTCAAGGTCTGCTCCTGCGTGCCCGGCTGCGGTGACGGGCTGGTGTGGGGGTGATTCCTTCCAGTGGCGCACAGTTCAAGATCGGGCACCACCCGAAGGGAAGGGCAGCGGGAGCGAGCCTATGTGTTCATTTTGTGAAGTCAATAGTTTGTGATGACTTCACTCGATCGCACAGGTCCGCCCATTCGACCCGAGCCGGGCAGCTGATGGGTTCACCTCTTGAACGAATGGGGGGGTCGGGGCCTCAGCGGAGGCGCTGGCTGATGACCTTCGATACCCCGTCGCCCTGCATCGAAACGCCGTAGAGGGCGTCCGCGACCTCCATCGTTCGCTTCTGGTGCGTGATCACGATCAGCTGTGAACTCTCCTGCAGCTCCTCCATGATCCGGATCAGCCGCTGGAGGTTCGTGTCGTCCAGGGCCGCCTCGACCTCGTCCATCACGTAGAACGGGCTGGGCCGCGCCTTGAAGATGGAGACCAGCAGCGCCACGGCCGTCAGCGACCTCTCGCCGCCGGAGAGCAGCGAGAGCCGCTTGACCTTCTTGCCCGGCGGCCGGGCCTCCACGTCCACGCCGGTGGTGAGCATGTTGTCGGGATCGGTCAGGATCAGCCGGCCGTCGCCGCCGGGGAAGAGGCGGGCGAAGACCCCCTCGAACTCGCGGGCCGTGTCGTGGTACGCCTCGGTGAAGACCTGCTCGACGCGCTGGTCCACCTCCTTCACGACCTGAAGGAGGTCCGCCCGGGTCTTGCGCAGGTCCTCCAGCTGCTCGCTCAGGAACGCGTGCCGCTCCTCCAGCGCCGCGAATTCCTCCAGCGCCAGCGGGTTGACCTTGCCGAGCTGCTGGTACGCGCGCTCGGCGGCCCGCAGCCGCTTCTCCTGCTCCGCCCGCACGAAGAGACCCGGCAGCGGGTCGCACTCCGCCTCCTCGCCGCCCCGCTCCGCTGCGTCGGCGGGCGGGCTCGGGGGCACCGGCTGGTCCGGGCCGTACTCGGCGACCAGCCCGGCCGCCGTCACCCCGAACTCCTCCAGCGCCTTGGTCTCCACCTGCTCGATGCGCAGCCGCTTCTCGGCGCCGAGCACCTCGCCGCGGTGGACGGAGTCGGTCAGCTTGTCCAGTTCGCCCTTGAGGTCGCGGCCGCGGGTACGGGCCTGCGCCAGCTCCCGCTCACGGACGCCCTTCGCGAACTCGGCGGCCGTGCGCTCGCGGTCCGCGCGGGACAGCGACACCTCGATGTGCGCCAGCAGCTGGCGGGCGCCGTCGCCCACCGCGGTGGCCACCCGGGCCTCGTGGCGCCGCCGGGCGGTGCGGCGCTCGGCCCTGGCCCGGGCCTCGCGCTCCGCCCTGGCCGCGCGGTCCAGGGCATCGGCCCGGCCGGCCAGGGCCTTGACCCGCTCCTCGTGGGTGCGCAGCTGGAGCCGGGCCTCCATTTCGGTCTGGCGGGCGTTCGCGCCGTCCGCCGCGAGTCGGTCGCGGGCCGAGGTGTCCGGCTCTTCCTCGCCGGGCATCTCCTCGACCACGGCGAGCCGCTCGGCGCACTCCTCCACGTCGGCCAGCGCCTGCTCCAGAGCGTCCTGGGCCTTGGCCGCGGCGGCGGCGCAGCGCTCGGCCTCGCCCGCCGCGCCCTTCGCCTGGCCGGACAGCCGGCCGAGCTGCTGGGCGACCCCGGCGCGCGCCCGTTCGCCCGCACTGCGCCGCTCGGCCAGCTCCTCGACCAGGCGGGCGCACTCCCGGCGCCGGGCCTCGGCGGCCGCCCTGCCCGCGGCCAGCTCCCGGCAGCGGACCTCCAGGGCGGCCAGGTCGGCGTCCGCCTCGTCCACGGCGGCCCGCACCTCGATGAGGCTGGGCGCTCCGGCGGCCCCGCCCTGCGCGAGGTGCGCCCCGAGCACGTCTCCGCCGACGGTCACCGCGACCAGTCCGGGCCACCGCGCCACCAACGCCTCGGCCGCCCCCAGATCCGCCACGACCCGGTAGTCCCGCACGACCCACCCCACGGCCCGCACCACCCCGGCATCCCCCTCGACCACAGCCCCGACGGGCACGCCGTGCAGCAGGTCGGGGTCGGGGTCGGCGGCGAGGCCGACGGCTTGGGCGGCCGGGGCGGAACCCGGGTCCGGGGCGGGTCGGTCCGTGGCGGTGGACGCCTCCCGTGCGCCGGCGGCCCCCGGTTCGCCGGGGTACGCCCGCGCCGGGCCGGCCGGTGAGGGGACCTGGGCGGGCGGGATGGCGCCCTCCGGGCCGCTGGGGCCGGCCTCGGGACCCGGCGCAACCACCGCCCCGGCGTCGCCCTCGGCCCGTGGGGCCGGCGGCTGGGGCGGGAGGGAGCTCGGGGCGATGAGGAACGTGGCGCGGCCCGCGTCGGTGTCGCGCAGGTGGCGGATCGCGGCGGCGGCCGCCGCCGGGGTGGTCACGGCGAGGGCGTCGGCCGCCGCCCCCAGGGCCGCCGCCACCGCGACCTCGTACCCCGGAGCCACCGTCAGCCGCTGCGCCGCCGGACCGAGCAGCCCGGTCAGCCGGTCCCGCGCCGCCAGCAGCGCCGCGGTGCCGTCCTTGCGGCGCAGGCCCAGCGCCAGCGCCTCCCGCCGCGCCGCCACCGCCGCGCGGGACCGTTCCGCCACCGCCAGCGCGTCCCGGGCCGCCGAGAGCGCCTCGTCCGCCGCCGTCAGTTCCGCCCGCGCGTGCTCGTGTTCCGCCGCTTCGGACTCTTCCGCATCCACCGCCCCGACCTCCCGGACGAGGGCCTCGTACTCTTCCCGCGCGGCCACCGCACGGGATTCCGCTTCGTCCCGGGCGGCCACCAGCCGGTCGATCTCGGCCTGCGCCGCCCCGGCCCGGGAGCGGGCCGCGCCCAGGCGGCCCGTCAGCCGGGCGATGCCCTCGCGCCGGTCGGCGATGGCCCGCGCCGCGTCCCGCAGCCGCCGCTCCTCGCCCTCCAGCGCGCGTTCCAGTTCCGCCCGGTGCGCCGAGGTGTCCTCCAGCGCCCGGGTGGCCGCCTCCAGCGCGGCCTCCAGTTCCGCTTCCTGCTCGCGGATCCGGACGGCCTCCTTCTCCAGGTCCTCGGGGTCCCGGCCGCGCCGCTCCTCCTCCACCGGCGCCGTCGCGCTGCGCACCCGCGCCTCGGCCAGCGAAGCCGTCCCGCGGACCCGTTCCGCCAGCTGCGACAGTTCGTACCAGGTCTGCTGCGCCCGCTGGAGCCGCGGCGCCAGCGTACGCACGGACTCCTCCAGAGCGGCCTCCCGGCGCAGCGCGTCGGCCAGTTCCGCTTCGGCCGATTCCTTGCGCTCCTTGAGCGCCGACTCGTCCGCGATCTCCGCGTCGAGCGCCCCGCGCAGGGTGACGAGGTCGTCCGCGAGCAGCCGCAGCCGCGCGTCGCGCAGGTCGGCCTGGATGACGGCGGCCCGCCGGGCCACCGCGGCCTGCCGTCCCAGCGGTTTGAGCTGGCGCCGCAGCTCGTCGCCCAGATCCTGGACGCGGGCGAGGTTCGCCTGCATGGAGTCCAGCTTCCGCAGCGCCTTCTCCTTGCGCTTGCGGTGCTTCAGTACGCCCGCCGCTTCCTCGATGAAGGCGCGGCGGCCCATCGGATCGGCGTGCAGGACCGAGTCCAGCTGGCCCTGGCCCACGATGACGTGCATCTCGCGGCCGATCCCGGAGTCGGACAGCAGCTCCTGGATGTCCAGGAGGCGGCAGGTGTCCCCGTTGATCTGGTACTCGCTGCTGCCGCCCCGGAACATGATCCGGGTGATGGTGACCTCGGCGTAGTCGATGGGCAGCGCGCCGTCGGAGTTGTCGATGGTCAGGGAGACCTCGGCCCGGCCGAGCGGCGGACGGCCGGTGGTTCCCGCGAAGATGACGTCTTCCATCTTGCCGCCGCGCAGGGACTTGGCTCCCTGCTCCCCCATGACCCAGGAGAGCGCGTCCACCACATTGGACTTGCCGGAGCCGTTGGGCCCGACGACACAGGTGATGCCCGGCTCGAAGCGCAGGGTGGTGGCGGACGCGAACGATTTGAAACCGCGCAGGGTCAGGGCCTTGAGGTGCACGCCGCCGGACTCTACCTTTCACGTTCGGTTTCACCCATGAAGGTGCAGGGCACATCAGACGTTAAAGGAAACGGCCCCCCACCTGGCCCCATGGGAGAGCGGCGAACTCCGGGGCGCAGCGGCGTGGCGGAAAGAAAAGAAGGGACGCCGAAGCGTCCCTTGCAGATCAAGCGGTCCTGACAGCCGTATGGAGCGGGCTGTTCAGGTACAGCGACGAGATCGCGGAATCAGGTGAGCGCAGGCTCCGCCTGGGATACGTCGATGTCGATGCTGTCCAGCAGCGAGTCTCCGTGCTGAGCGGCGGCCGCGTTCAGAGCGTCATTCTCGGACTGGATTCGTCCGAGTTCGGACTCGAGGTCCTGGACGCGCTGCTGAAGCCGTCGCATCTCGGCGAGGAGTCGCGGGTCGGAACCGCCGACGTAACCGAGAAGCGCCTTTGCCATGATGGATGGTCCTCCACACTGAGTGACCGACCGAGAGCGGTGTGGGTCGTGAGGGAATCGCACCCGCGTTGTCCGGCAGTGGCTGTCAGTCACTGCGCTCAATACTGCCAACACTGCCAAACAGCTCAGGTGCGCGGGGCTTCCAGCGTCTCACCAAAAAGTTTGACGGTCAACACGATCACGCCCTGTATCGGCGGACAGCCCGGTCCCCGCACGGGTAGGAGAGATCGTCCTCTCCTCCGAGCGTTCCACGGATGACCACGCTCGGCAACGTATGCGCAGTTCCGGCGGTATGTAGATGTGACCACCCCCGCAATCACCGGATGGCGAACCCGTCGTAGCCGCCGCGCGGAATTCCCCAGATCTCGGTCACCCCGTCGACCCGCCCGGGCGTGTCGGCGGACCGGAGCCAGTCGAGCAGCCGGTGGCAATTCTCACGTTGACCTTCGGCGACGACCTGTACTCGGCCGTCGTCCAGGTTCAGTGCGAAGCCCACGAGGCCGCCGATCTCCAGCGCATTGGCCCTGGTGAACCAGCGGAAGCCCACTCCCTGTACCCGGCCGCGTACCCAGGCGGTCACCCGGACGTGTTCGTTCATGCGTGAACGCTAACCGGGCAGGCGAATTCCGGTCACCTCGCCCCCCGGGCCGCATGGACTACAGTCGCGCCTCAATACCTCACCCATTTGGGTGAGTAACGGTTGATCTTGGAAGGCAGAGCCGATGGGACGCCACCGACTCCCCGCGCCGGAGCGCGACGGCCGCGGCAAGCGCGGCGGCACCGCCGTGCGCACCGGGCTGCTGGGCGCCTGCGTGGCCGTGGTCCTGGGGACCGCGGCCGTGACCACCGGCCTGGTGCCGGTCGGCGGCAGCTTCCCCTACGTCGGCCAGAGCGCGGACACCAAGGACGAGGCCGGGGCGGCACCGCGCGGCGAGGACCGCGGCGCGGATGAGGCGAACGAGCAGAGCGGCCTGGCGAACCTTTCCGGCCGCTCGCCTGACGCCCCCTCGCCAGCCGGCAGCCCGTCGGCCTCGCCGCCGCCCTCGCCGTCACCGTCGGCGTCCGCTTCGGCCTCGCCGACGCCGACTCCGTCGGCTTCCGCCTCCGCTTCCGCCTCCGATTCCGCGTCGGCCCGGCCCTCCGCGGCGCCGTCGACCAGGGCTCCGAAGGCCCCCGTACCGGCGCCCAAGCCGCCGAAGCCGGCCGATCCGCCGTCGGCCAAGCCCTCCGCTCCGGCGCCCGGCGGGGATTCCGCGGAGGAGTCCGCCGTCCTGGCCCTGGTCAACCTGGAGCGCGCCAAGGCGGGCTGCGGTCCGGTCCGCGCGAACCCGCCGCTGGCCTCGCTCGCCGGCGCGTTCAGCAAGGACATGGCCGTGCGCGGCTTCTTCGACCACACCGATCCCGACGGGAGGACCCCCTGGGACCGGGCGTCCAACGCGGGGATCACCAGCCTCGGCGGCGAGAACATCGCCCGCGGCCAGGGCGACGCCGACTCGGTCATGAAGGCGTGGATGGAGAGCCCGGGCCACCGGGCCAACATCCTCAACTGCGAGTTCCGCACCCTCGGCGTCGGCGCGTACTTCGCCTCCGGCGGCCCCTGGTGGACCCAGGACTTCGGCTTCTAGCCGCGCCGACGGGCCCGCGGAAAGGGGCTCGGGTCAGGCGGCGACGGCGGCGCGGCCCGCGAGGAAGACGCGGGTCGTGGTGGCGACGCGGCGGCCGAGGTGCTCGGCGGTCAGCAGGTCCGCCTTGTGCACGCCCTCGACGCCCTGGTCCGCATTGCTCTGCGCGGCGGCGCCGCTGGAGAAGCCGAGCCGGTTCAGGTCGTTCTCGGAGGCGGTGCTCGCGTTCCAGCCGGGCTTCAGGCCCAGGCTGATCCAGTTCATGCCGTGCTGCGAGGCCAGCGTCTGGAAGAAGCCGAGGGTGCCGGCCTTGTCGCCGCTCTTGGACGCGGAGTTGGTGAAGCCCGCGGCGAGCTTGTCCCGCCAGGCGTCCGCGAACCAGCGCTTCGAGGTGGCCTCGGCGAAGACGTGGAAGGCGCCGGAGGCGGTGCCCATGTAGGTCGGGGATCCGAAGACGATCGCGTCGGAGGCGTCCAGGAGTGCCCACTGGGTGTCGTCGATCTCGTCGACCTTGATCAGGTGCACGGTGGCGCCCGTGTCGGCGGCGCCGGCCCGGACGGCCTCCGCGAGGACCGCGGTGTGGCCGAATCCGGAGTGGTAGGCGATCGAGACGACGGGGGTGGGGAGCTGAGCGGACACGGTGGATCTCCTCGGGAGCGGGGTGGCGCCGGGTGGTGCGCCGAGAGAAGGTAAGCACTAACTTTTGGATAGCGCAAGCTACGAGTTAGCGCTGTGCGAGAGTAGCCTGTCCTCATGGAGACCTCCGCCTGTACCGAAAGCACCGGAGCGGCCGAACTGCCGTTCGATGTCTTCGCGCGCAACTGCCCGTCCCGCGAGACGCTGGAACACGTCACCGGGCGGTGGGGCAGCCTGACGGTCGGCGCCCTCTACGACGGGGCGCGCCGCTTCAACGAACTGCGCCGCCGGGTCGACGGGGTGAGCGAGAAGATGCTCTCCCAGACGCTGCACGCGCTGGAGCGCGACGGCATCGTGCACCGCGAGGCACAGCCGACGAACCCCCCGCGCGTCGATTACGAGCTGACGCCGCTGGGCCGGGAGATCGCCGAGCGGCTGCTGTCACTGATCCACTTCGTCGAGGGCAGCATGACGCCGGTCCTGGCCGCCCGGCAGTCCTACGACGAGACGCGCGGCGGGCGCTGACAGCGCGGGCAGAAGTAGCTGGACCGGTTCATCCACGGGCGGCGCCGCATGGGCGTGCCGCAGCGCCGGCAGGGTTCGTCCTCGCGGCCGTAGGCGTCGAGCGAGCGGTCGAAGTAGCCCGACTCGCCGTTCACGTTGACGTAGAGGCTGTCGAAGCTGGTGCCGCCGACCGCCAGGGCCGCGTTCATCACGTCGCGGACGTGGCCGAGGAGTTCCCGGCTCCGCGGACCCGCGAGGGTGGTGGTGGGACGCTCGTAGTGCAGCTTGGCGCGCCACAGCGCCTCGTCCGCGTAGATGTTCCCGATGCCGCTGATCAGGGACTGGTCCAGCAGCGCCCGCTTGAGCGTGGTCCGCTTGGCGCGCAGGGCGGCGTGGTAGAGCATCTCGTCGAAGCCGGGGTCCAGAGGGTCGCGGGCGATGTGCGCGATGACGTCCGGGAGCCCTTCGGCGCTGCCGGGGACGGTCGGGTGCAGGGACAGCCCGCCGAAGGTCCGCTGGTCCACGAAGCGCAGCTCGGTCCCCGCGGAGTCGGCGAAGCGGACCCGGATGCGCAGGTGCTTCTCGTCGGGGGCCCCGGCGGGCTGCACCAGGAGCTGGCCGCTCATGCCGAGGTGGGCCAGTACGGACAGGTCCCGGTCGTCCAGGGGCAGCCACAGGTACTTGCCGCGGCGCTGCGGCGCGCCGATGGTCCGCCCCGCGAGGCGGGCCGCGAAATCGGCGCCGCCGCCGGTGTGCCGGCGTACCGCGCGGGGGTGCAGCACCTCGACCGCCGCGACGGTCCGCCCGGCCACCCATCGCGCCAACCCGCGCCGCACGACTTCGACTTCGGGCAGCTCGGGCACGGTGTCTCCTTGCAGGGGCGGTCTGTCTCGACTCCCCCGAGCCTACCGCCGGGCCCCGCGCCACCGCGGTGGAGCCCCAGGGCGGCAGGCCCCGGGCCGCCGCCCGGAAACGGGTCCGCCCGCCCCTGCCGGAGCAGGGGCGGGCGGGGAAACTCCCGAAGGAAGCTCAGACCGTCGGCGTCGGGCCGGCGGGCGTCGGCGCCCCGCCGTCCTCGGCCGGAGCCTCGGCGACAGCCGGTGCGGCGGCGGGAGCGGCTTCCGCCGCGATCCGCTCGTCCGCGGCGGCGCGAATGCCGCGCCACGCGGACTCCGCAGCCTGCTGTTCCGCTTCCTTCTTGCTGCGGCCGGTGCCGGTGCCGTACGAGACACCACCGACGCGAGCAGCAGCGGTGAAGGTCTTTTCGTGGTCCGGTCCCGTCTCGCTGACCAGGTACTCGGGTACGCCGAGCCCCTCGGCCGCGGTCAGTTCCTGGAGACTGGTCTTCCAGTCCAGGCCTGCGCCGAGGCTCGATGACTTCTCGATCAGCGGATCGAAGAGCCGGTGAACCAGCTCCGCGGCCGCGTCGAGACCCTGGTCGAGATAGACCGCGCCGATCACCGCTTCAAGGGTGTCGGCGAGGATGGAGGCCTTGTCCCGGCCGCCCGTGCCTTCTTCGCCCCGGCCGAGCCGGATGAAGAGGCCGAGTTCGAGCCCGCGCCCGACCTCCGCCAGCGCACGCGAATTGACCACAGCGGCCCGCAGTTTGGCCAGTTGGCCTTCCGGCAGGTCCGGGTGGGTCCGATAGAGCGTGTCCGTGACCACCAGGCCGAGCACCGAGTCCCCGAGGAACTCCAGCCGCTCGTTGGTGGGCAGACCGCCGTTCTCGTACGCGTACGAACGGTGGGTCAGTGCACGCACCAGAAGGGCGGACTCGAGGTGGTACCCGAGCCGCCCTTCCAGAAGCGTGTGGGACGAGGCCGCTTTGTTCGTGTCTGCCTGCGTTGAGCCGCCGGCAAGCTCAGACATTGCGCCTCTCACCAGCCGCTCAGACCTCGAGGACCTGGCGCTTGTTGTAGGTGCCGCAGCTCGGGCACGCAATGTGCTGGAGCTTCGGCTCCTGGCAACGCTCGCACGAAACCAGGGTGGGGACCGCAGCCTTCCACTGCGACCGGCGGTGGCGCGTGTTGCTGCGCGACATCTTCCGCTTCGGAACAGCCACGGCTACTTCTCCTGCTTCTCGGCGGCGCGCTGGACGTCAGATGCGGCGCCGCTCATGTTGTCCTTCTCGTCGTCCTGATCGGTCACGACGAGTCCCTGCAATGCCGCCCAACGGATGTCGGTGGCGTCATGGTGGTGGTCCGGGTCGTCGTTCAGACTGATCCCGCATTCGGGACACAGTCCGAGACAGTCCTCCCGGCACACCGGCTGCAGCGGCAGTGCGAGCACCACCGCGTCACGCAGCACTGGTTCGAGGTCGAACAAGCCGTCCTCGATGAAGAGCGTGTCCTCGTCATTCTCAACGTCGTCGCCCGGCTCCGCTTTCACACGGCCCCGGTCGTCGGCGTCAGGGTACGAGAACATCTCCTGGAAGTCCGCCTTGAGCTCGCGCTCGACGGCCTCCAGACACCTTACGCATTCCCCGGCGGCCAGTGCACGGGCGGTGCCTGTGACAAGCACCCCTTCCATGACCGACTCCAGCCGGAGCCTCAGCTTCACCGGAGCGCCTTCCGGCACTTCGATGACGTCCGCGAGACCGAAGTCCCCGGGCGCCGCGACCTCGCGGGTCAGCCGAAGCAACGCACCAGGACGCCGACCCAGCTCGTGCGTGTCGAACACGAGGGGGTTGCGGTGGTCGAGGTGGGTGTTCAGGGCTGGTCCAACTTTCAGAGATCGCTCAGCTGTATGCCGCTGCGGGCAGCAAGGATCGCGTCGCATACGCGCGACCGAAGAGCCAGGATACCCGCCGCTTCGCTCTGCGCCCAATCCGGGGCGGGGCGCTCCGCGGGAGCCGCTCAGCGGCCCTGTTCGTACTGGCGCAGCTGGTCCAGATTGATCATGCTCGTGTCGAAGAGACTGGTCTCGTCGAGGGCCTGCTGCCCGGGCTGCTGCTGCGTCTGCGGCTGCTGCTGGTACGCCTGCTGCTGGTACGGCTGCCCGTCGCCGGCGTAGGGGTCCGGCTGCTGCTGCCCCTGGTACGCGGCGTACGGATCGGGCTGCTGCGGGGCCTGCTGGTAACCGTAGGGGTCCTGGTAGCCGTAGCCGTCCGGCTGCTGCGCCGCCTGCGTGGGCTGCTGGTAGGAGTAGGCCTCGTAGACGGGCTCCTGCGGCGCCTGGGACCGCTGCTGCGGAGCCATGGCCGCCACCGGTTCCGCGAGGCCCGCCAGGAAGTCGGCGTCGCTCGTCGTCCGGGACTGCTCGCCCGCCGCGTCCTGGGCCGCCATGTGCGCGCCCAGGTCGTCCGTCGGCGTGCGGCCGAGCAGCTTCTGGCGGCCGCGGCCCACCGCCTCCAGGGTCTTGGACAGCACCGCCTCGAAGGTGGCGAGCTTCGTGTCGACGTAGGCGTCGGCCTGGCGCCGCTGGGTCTCGGGGTCCTGGCTGCGCTCCGGGGCCTCCGGGTCCGTGAACCCGTGCTCGTCCAGTCCCGGCCCGCGCCCCAGCAGCTTCTCGCGGCCGCGGTCCACGGATCCGATGGTCTTGGAGAGGACCACCTCGAAGTTCGCGAGCTTGCTGTCGACGTAGTCGTCGGCCTCGGCGCGGATCTCCTCGGCCTCCCGGCGGGCCTCCGCCAGGATCCGGTCGGCCTCGCCCTGCGAGCGCCGCGCGATCTCGGTGTCGGAGACCAGCGAACCGCGCTGGGCGTGCGCGGACTCGATGATCCGGTCCGCCTCGCGGCGGGCCTCCTCGACCATCTGCTCGCGCCCGCCGATCAGCTCCCGCGCCTGCGCCAGGGAACCGGGCAGCGCCTGGCGCACCTCTTCGAGCTGGGCGAGCAGCTCGGCGCGGTTGATCACGCACGAGGCGGACATGGGCATGGACCGGGCTCCGCCGACCGACGCGACGATCTCGTCGAGCTTCTTCTGCACGTCCACGGTGGCTCGCACTCTCTCGGCCTCAGGCGGTTCCTGAGACGGACGGGACGACTGTACGGCCCCCGGGCGGCCCCCCGACAGCGCGTCGGGCGGCGTCAGTTGCCGCGCAGCCGTTCCATCAGCGCGGTGTGGACGAAGGGGGGCAGCAGGTGGGACACGTCGCCGCCCCAGGTCGCCACCTCCTTGACCAGGGAGGAGGAGAGGAAGCTGTAGGTCGGGTTCGTCGGGACGAAGAGCGTCTCGACCCCGGTCAGCCCGATGTTCATCTGGGCCATCTGCAACTCGTAGTCGAAGTCGCTGACCGCGCGCAGACCCTTGACGATGGCGGGGATGTCCCGCTGCTTGCAGAAGTCGACGAGCAGCCCGTGGAAGGACTCGACCACGACGTTCCCGTAGTCGGCGGTGGCCTCGCGGATCAGCTCGATCCGCTCCTCGACGGAGAACAGGCCCTTCTTCGACTGGTTGATCATCACGGCGACATGCACGACGTCGTAGAGCCGGGCGGCCCTGCCGATGATGTCGAGGTGTCCGTTGGTGATGGGGTCGAACGACCCCGGACAGACGGCGCGGCGCAACTGAAGTCCCTCGCTCTCCGGTGCGGGCATCATGACTCTTCGCTGGTGAAGGCGGCGCGACCGTACCAAAGGGTGCCTTCGCCGTACCGCCGGGAGCGGAGCGGCGCGAAACCGTCGGGCCAGGGGAACGCACCGCTTCTGGTGCTGCGCTCCACGGTGACGAGCGCATCGCCGGTGAGCCAGGCATTCGACCGGAGTGTGAGCAGGATCTCCGCAAGATCGTCGTGCGCGACGTCGTAGGGCGGGTCGAGGAAAACGATGTCGTACGGGTCCCCCGACGCCCGGATCGCCACGATCTGTTCCGCTTTGCCCGCCCTGAATTCAGCGCCCGCGAGGCCCAGGGCGGCGATGTTGTCGCGGATCGCCTTCGCGGCCTTCGCGTCGGCCTCCACGAGCAGGGCGTGGGCGGCGCCGCGGGACAGCGCCTCCAGGCCGACCGCGCCGGAGCCGCCGTACAGGTCCAGGACCCGGGCTCCTTCGACTCCGTGCAGCGACTCCCAGGTGGAGAAGAGGCCTTCGCGCATCCGGTCGGAGGTCGGCCGGGTGCCGGTGCCGGGCGGCACGACGAGGCGCCGCCCACCGGCACTGCCGGCGATCACGCGGGTCATGTGGAGGTCCTTCGCTCAGGGAATGCTCGCGGCTCCACGATAGGACCTCCTGGTCAGCCCTTCTCCAGGTACTGCTCGCGCTCGGTGTCGAGCAGCGCGTCGAGCGCGGTCAGCAGACCGGGCAGCCCGATCAGCTCGGGGTCCTCGGCGACGACCCGGGCGGCCTCCTCGCGGGCCTGCGCGATGACCTCCTCGTCCTCGATGACGGACAGCATCCGCAGCGAGGAGCGCACGCCCGACTGGGCCTGGCCGAGGACGTCGCCCTCGCGGCGCTGTTCGAGGTCGATCCGGGACAGCTCGAAGCCGTCGAGGGTGGCGGCGACGGCGGCCAGCCGGGCCCGGGCCGGGCTGGCCTCGTGCATCTCGCTGACCAGCAGGCACAGCCCGGGGGCCGTGCCGCGGCCCACGCGCCCGCGCAGCTGGTGGAGCTGGGACACCCCGAACCGGTCGGCGTCCATGATCACCATGACCGTGGAGTTGGGTACGTTGACCCCCACCTCGATGACCGTGGTGGCGACCAGCACCTTCACCTCGCCCGCCGCGAAGCGCCGCATCACGTCGTCCTTGTCGGCGGGGTCCATCCGGCCGTGCAGCACCTCGACGGACACCCCGGCGAGCGGGCCCGCGGCCAGTTGCGCGGCGATCTCCAGCACGGCCAGCGGCGGACGCCGCTCGCCGTCCTCCTCGGCCGCGGCCTTCTTCTTGGCGGCCTTCGGGTCGTCCTCGCCGTCGCCGATCCGCGGGCACACCACGTACGCCTGGTGGCCCTTGTCCACTTCCTCTCGGACCCGTTCCCAGGCCCGGGCCAGGAAGTGCGGCTTGTCCTTCGCGGGCACCACGTGGGTGGCGATCGGCGAGCGCCCGGCGGGGAGCTGGTCCAGGACGGAGGTCTCCAGGTCGCCGAAGACGGTCATCGCGACCGTGCGCGGGATGGGGGTCGCGGTCATCACGAGCAGGTGCGGGGGCTGCTTGCCCTTGGAGCGCAGGGCGTCGCGCTGCTCCACGCCGAAGCGGTGCTGTTCGTCGACCACGACCAGCCCGAGGTCGTGGAACTTGACCTTGTCCTCGATCAGGGCGTGGGTGCCGATGACGATCCCGGCCTCGCCGGTGACCAGGTCGAGGAGTGCCTGGCGGCGCGCGGCCGTCCCCATGGAGCCGGTGAGCAGCACCACCTTGGTCCCCCGGTCGGATCCGCCGAGCAGGCCGGCCTCGGCGAGGTCGCCCATCATCTCGGTGATCGAGCGGTGGTGCTGCTGGGCGAGCACCTCGGTGGGCGCGAGCATCGCGGCCTGACCGCCGCTGTCGACGACGGCGAGCATGGCCCGCAGCGCGACCATCGTCTTGCCGGATCCGACCTCGCCCTGGAGGAGGCGGTGCATGGGGTGGTCGGTGGCCAGGTCGTCGAAGATCTCGCGGGAGACCGCGACCTGGCCGTCGGTGAGGGTGAAGGGGAGCTTGGCGTCGAAGGCGTCCAGCAGGCCGTCGGGGGCGGGGCGGCGGGGGACGGCGGGGAGCAGGGTGTCCGCGTGCCGGCGGCGGGCCAGGGCGACCTGGAGGACGAAGGCCTCGTCCCACTTGAGCCGTCGGCGTGCGTCCTCGACGTCGGCCTTGGTGCGCGGCCGGTGGATCTTGAGGAGGGCTTCGGTGAGCGGGAGCATCCCGCGGCCGTCGCGGAGCGCGGGCGGCAGCGGGTCCACGGCCTCGCGGGCGCTGGGCAGGACCGCGTCGACGGCCTTGGTGATCTTCCAGGACTCCAGCTGCTTGCAGGCCGGGTAGATCGGGATCAGCTGCTGGGCGAAGGCGTCCACCGCCTCGGCGGTGGTGGCGTCGACGCCCAGGGGTTCGTAGGCGGGGTGGGCGAGCTGGAGCTTGCGGTTGAACATCGAGACCTTGCCCGCGAACATCGCGCGGCTGCCGGGGAGCAGGTCCTTGTGCGGTTTGTGGACGCCCGCGCCGAAGAAGACGAGCTGGAGCCGACCGCTGCCGTCGGTGATGGTCACCTCCAGCCGCTTGCCGCGCCCGCCGTTGAAGGTGAGGACGCGGGCGTCGGCGACCTGGGCGACGACGGTGACGTGCTCGTCGATCTGGTCGGCGAGCTCCGCCAGCGAGGTCAGTTCGCCGCGCTCGGCGTACCGGCGCGGGTAGTGGTGCAGCAGGTCCAGGGCCGTGTGCAGGCCGAGCTGCTCGGCCAGCACCTTGGCGGTGGCGGGGCCGAGGGTCTTCTTGAGGTCTTCGTCGAGCGCGGGCACCCGTTCATTGCACACCATCCCTGTGACAACGGGGGCACGCGACCCCGGCGGGCCGCCGCCCGCCGCCCTGCCCGGCGGCCGGTCCGGCGCTCTGTCCGACGTCCTGCTCGGCGCTCTACTCGACGCCGATGAGCAGCGGCGCGGAGTACCGCCCGCCCCGGTAGGTGAGGGTGTCGACGGCCAGGTGCCCGTGCTGGACGTACGCCTCCAGCCGGGCGGCGAGCGCGTCCGGCACCTCCGGCCCGAGGACCAGGGTGACCAGTTCGCCGCCGGAGCCCAGCATCCGCTCCAGGACGGCCTCGGCGGTCTCCGCGAGCGCGGACCCGATGACCGCGACGTCCCCGTCGATGAGCCCGAGGACGTCCCCGGCCTGGCAGATGCCCGCCGAGGTGAAGGACTGCCGTTCGGCGATGGCGAGTTCGCCGTGGCGGGTGGCGCCGGCGGCGGCGGTCATGGCGACCACGTCCTCGTCGAAGCCGGTGTCCGGGTCGTGCACGGCGAGGGCGGCGAGGCCCTGGACGGCCGAGCGGGTGGGGATGACGGCGACCCGTACGCCGTCGGCGCGGGCCTGTTCGGCGGCGGTCGCGGCGGCCGCGCGCTGTTCGGCGCCGCCGGGAAGCAGGATCACCTCGCGGGCGTGCGCGCGCCGCACGGCGGCGGCGATCTCGGCAGCGGCGGGCGGCTCGCCCGGCAGGCGGCGCACGGTGGTCGCGCCCGCCTCCTCGCAGAGCACGGCCAGTCCCTCGCCCTGGACGACGGCGACCACCGCGCGCTGGGCGCGCGGGCCGCGGGCGCGGCGCCGTTCGTCGCCGAAGTGGGTGATGCGGATCCGGTGGGGCCGGCCGGCGACCACTCCGGCTTCCACGGCGGCGCCGGGGTCCTCGACGTGGACGTGGACGTTCCACAGGCCGTCGCCGCCGACGATCACCAGCGAGTCCCCGAGCCCGTCGAGCGTGGCGCGCAGGACGTCGACGGCCGCGTCGGGGGCGTCGAGCAGGTAGATCACCTCGTACCCGGGGCCGTCCGGTTCTTCGGCGCAGGGCTGCCGCGCCGTCGTCACGGCCGGCCCGCGCGCCGGCTCCGGGTCCGCCTCCTGGCCCGACAGGGCCTGCCACAGCGCCCCGAGCACGGCGACCACGCCGCAGCCCCCCGCGTCCACGACCCCGGCCCGGCCCAGCGCGGCCAGCTGCCCGGGGGTCTCGGCGAGGGCCGCGCGGGCGCCGTCGTAGGCGGCCCGGGCGACGTCGCAGCTGCTCGCGGCGGCCTCGGCGGCGGCCTCGGCGGCCCGCGCCGCGGTCGCGGCGACGGTGAGCATGGTGCCCTCGACGGGGTGCGCGACGGCCCGGTACGCCGATTCCGCGGCCCGCGTGAGCGCCCCGGCCAGCAGCGCCCCGGAGGCACTCGCCCGCGGTTCCCCTCCGAGTACGTCGGCCACGCCGCGCAGCAGCTGCGCGAGGATCGTCCCGGAGTTGCCCCGGGCGCCTATGAGGGCTCCGTGGGCGTAGGCCCGTACGGCGACGGCCAGCGAGCCTGCGGGATCGTCGGCAGGGTCCGGGGAGCGGTCGGCGTCCGGAGCGGGGTCCTGCGCGCCGTCGGCTGTGCCCTCGCTCACATCCCCCGCGTTCCCGAAGGCCTCTTCGAGGGCCCGGGCGGCGGACTGCGCGGTCAGGTAGAGGTTGGTCCCGGTGTCGGCGTCGGCGACCGGGTAGACGTTGATCGCGTCGATGTCCTCGCGGGCCCGGCCCAGTGCGGTCAGGGCCAGGGAGCTCCAGGTGCGCACCGCGGCGGCGTCCAGGCTGTGCGGCTCGTGCGGCACCGGGTGTTCCTCCTTGGGCTGACGAGGGTTCACCGCAGGGTAACCAAGGACGGCCCCGGTCCGGGGTGCGCCCGGGATGCGGCCGGGGCGGTGCCCGCGGTCGCCATGGTAGTTTTCTTGGACCGACGCAGTCGTTGTATGCTGCTCCGGTTGCCCGATGAGAGTCGGGCCATTTCCCCCGGCAAACCACTTCGGACTCTCTGATTCCGGTGCGCCGGTTTCACTGTAAGTGCATCTGAAGTCTTTGGAGTGACCTGTGGCTGCCAACTGCGACGTTTGCGCCAAGGGGCCGAGCTTCGGCAACAGCATCTCCCACTCGCACCGCCGCACCTCGCGTCGCTGGAACCCGAACATCCAGCGCGTCCGTGCCGTGGTCAATGGGACGCCGAAGCGCCTCAACGCCTGCACCTCGTGCATCAAGGCCGGCAAGGTCTCGCGCTGACGCCTTCCGTCGTCGTAGCGCAGCCCTTTCCGGTTGCCAAAAAGGCCGGTCCACCTCGGTGGACCGGCCTTTTGCCTTGCCCTGACGCATCCACGGCCGCCCCGGAGTGATTCCGGGGCGGCCGTGCGCCGTCACCGGGACCGCCACCGCCAGGCGTGGTCCACCGGGCCGATGCCGGCGCCGAGGGCGAAGCCGGCCGTGATCGCGCCCGTGACGTACTCCTTGGCCGCGGTGACGGCCGCCGGGACGTCGAGGCCGTGCGCGAGGCCGGCCGCGATGGCGCTCGCCAGGGTGCAGCCGGTGCCGTGCGTGTGCCGGTTGCCGTGGCGCGGGGCGCGCAGCCACAGCTCGGTGGAGCCGTCGCTCAGCAGGTCCACGGCCTCGTGGCCGGCCGGGAGGTGGCCGCCCTTGATCAGGGCCCAGCGCGGCCCGAGGCCGAGGACCGCGTCGGCGGCCCGGCGCATGCCGTCCTCGTCCTCCACCCGTACGCCGGTGAGCCGGGCCACCTCGTCGAGGTTCGGGGTGGCCACGGTGGCCCGGGGCAGCAGCTCGGTCCGTACGGCGGCCAGCGCGGACGCGGCGAGCAGCGCGTCCCCGTGCTTGGAGACCCCGACGGGATCGACCACCGCCGGGGCGGCCGTGTCCGCCAGCAGCACGGCCACGGCCTCCACCAGGACGGCGGAGGAGAGCATGCCGGTCTTGACCGCGCCGACCCCGATGTCGTCCACGACGGCCCGGTACTGGGCGGTGACGGCCTCGGCGGGCAGCTCCCACACCCCGCGCACCCCGAGGGAGTTCTGGGCGGTCACGGCGGTGACCACGCTCATCCCGTGCACCCCCAGCGCCAGCATGGCCTTCAGGTCGGCCTGGATGCCCGCCCCGCCGCCGGAGTCCGATCCGGCGACGGTCAGGCACAGGGGCGGGGCGCCGCTCATCGCGGGGGTTCCTGCGCCGGGTCGGCGCCGAAGTGGTCCCAGCCGCCGGTGCTGGTCCAGGGCGCGCCGTCCACGGTCACCTGGGGCAGCGCGGACCGGTTGAGCACCTCCCCGATGACCTTCCAGCGGGCCGGGAGCTTCACGTCGGGCGGGAAGGTCGCCACGATGGCGTGGTCCTCTCCCCCGGTCAGCACCCACTGGAGCGGGTCCACGCCGACGGCCTGCCCGATGTCGTGCATCTGGGTCGGGATGTCGACGGCCGCCGAGCGCAGGTCGATGCGGACCTTGCTGGCCTCGGCGATGTGCCCGAGGTCGGCGACCAGGCCGTCACTGACGTCGGTCATGGCGGTGGCGCCGAGGCCGGCGGCCGCGGGACCCGCGTGGTAGGGCGGTTCGGGGCGCCGGTGGGCCTCGACGAAGGCCCGCGGGGAGCGGAACCCCCGGGAGAGCACCGCGAAACCGGCCGCGGACCAGCCGAGCCAGCCGGTGACGGCGACGACGTCGCCGGGCCGGGCGCCGGAGCGCAGCACGGGGTCGTGGTTGCGCAGGTCGCCGAGGGCGGTGATGGCCACCGTGATGGTGTCCCCGCGCACGACGTCCCCGCCGACCACGGCCGCGCCGGCGACCTGGCACTCGTCGCGCAGCCCGTCCATCAGCTCGGTGGGCCAGGTGACCGGGAGTTCGGCCGGGACGACGAGGCCGAGCAGCAGCGCGGTGGGCACCGCCCCCATGGCGGCGATGTCGGCCAGGTTCTGCGCCGCGGCCTTGCGTCCGACGTCGTAGGCGGTGGACCAGTCGCGCCGGAAGTGCCGTCCCTCCAGCAGGATGTCCGTGCTGGCCACGACCCGCCGGTCGGGCGCGGACACGACCGCCGCGTCGTCACCGGGCCCGAGCCGGACCGCCGGGGTGGTGGTCAGCCGTGAGGTCAGCTCCTTGATGAGCCCGAACTCCCCCAGCTCGCCGACAGTGCCCTTCATCGCTGTGCTCCTTCTGGCCCAGTCCGCTTGCGGTCGCGAGCCGTCTCAGCACTGGGTACCGTCAACAGATACGTCAACTTCTGCTCCCCGTACGCCCCGCTGCGCGTGGCGCCGGGCCCGCGGGTCTCCCCGTGACGCTCGGCGACGCGGTACCGTGGCGTCCCTTTCTCCCCGGGACCGGGACTTCCCACCCGAAGATTAGGGGAAATGATCCTCGCGGCCGCTCTGGAGGTTCCGTGGTACAGGCGTACATCCTCATCCAGACCGAGGTGGGCAAGGCATCGGTGGTGGCCGAGTCGATCGGCCGGATCCAGGGGGTGATCCAGGCCGAGGACGTGACGGGCCCGTACGACGTGATCGTGCGCGCCCAGGCCGACACCGTGGACGAACTCGGCCGCATGGTGGTCGCCAAGGTCCAGCAGGTGGAGGGCATCACCCGCACCTTGACCTGCCCGGTCGTCCATCTGTAGCCCCCGTCTACTCTTGGCCGGTGATGTCCCTCCACCGCCGGCCCGTCCGTCTGCTGGCCCTGCCCGCCCCGATGGCCGTACTCGCCGTGGCAGTCCTCGCGGGCTGCTCCCCGGGTACCGCCGGGGCCCGGGTGGTCCCCCCGCCCGCGCCGCCCGCCGATGTCGCGGGGCTCTGTGCCACGCTGCACAAGGAGCTTCCGGACACGGTGGCCGGTCTTGAACGGTCCGCCACCGAACCGCCGTCCGACCTGACCGCCGCGTGGGGCGGCTCGGCGATCGTACTGCGGTGCGGTATCCCCAAGCCCCCCGCGATGTCGGATTCCCGGCAGGACGGCGTCGAGGTGAACGGTGTCCCGTGGCTCCTGGAGCCGCTGGAGGGCGGTGGCTTCCGCTTCACCACCGGGCTGCGGCTCGCGTACACCGAGGTCACGGTGGACAAGGCGCACGCCAAGGACACCGGTTTCCTGGTGCCGCTGTCGGCCGCCGTCAAGAAGTCGGTGCCCGAGGGCATCGCCTCCTACTGAGCCTCTTGCTGGGCCTTCTACCGAGAACCGCCCGCCGGATCATGACCCGGCGGGCGGTCCCTCGTACGTGCGGTCCGGCTAGGGCGTGTTTTAAAAGTCCCGCCTGGCCTGCGACGCCTGGCACCGCACCTCGCCGCGTTGTCGGGGCGCCCGAGTACTCCAGTACACGGGCGCCCCTCCGCCTTGCGATGCACGGCACCAGACGCCGCAGGCCCGCGCCCTCCGGGCGC